>DATFQX010000512.1:0-4164 GCA_035263865.1 Xanthobacteraceae bacterium | reverse complement strand
GACCTTGAGCCGGACAAACTCGGCCGCGATCTCGGCATAACTCTCGGTGCGTCCCTCCCCCCAGCGATACTCGACGGCGACTGTGCGGCCCTCGCTCCAGCCGAGCTCGCGCAGCCGTTGCACGAACGCGGCGGCCCATGTGCGCTGGCTTGCCGGCGTACCGCCCCCGAGGAATCCGATCGTCAGCAGCTTGCCCGTCTGCTGCGCACGCGCCGCGAGCGGACACGCGGCAGCCGCGCCACCGAGCAGCGTGATGAACTCGCGGCGGTTCATTCAATCACCTCGTCGGCGCGGGCGAGCAGGCTATCCGGCACGGTGATGGCGAGCGCCTTGGCCGTTTTCAAATTAATGACGAGGTCATATTTGGTTGGCACTTGCACCGGCAGAGCGCTGGGCTTTTCGCCCTTTAGAATGCGGTCAACATAGACAGCCGCGCGACGGTGCTGGTCGAGAAAATTCGACCCGTAAGAGACCAATCCTCCGGCGGCAACGTATGATCGTTCTTGGTACGTCGCAGGCAATCTATATTTTGCAGCCAGGGAAATTATCAGATCACGATGGACTACTGATAATCCGCTAGCGGTCAAAATCAAACCACCATTCGGAGCTCGTGCGAAAGCTGCGACGGAACTCTCGAGTGTGGCCGCGTCGCGAAGGTTGATGGCTTTCACATCGATGCCAACCGACCGTGCTACGGACTGGATGACGGCGAATTGACCGATACCGGCCGTAATGGCGGCATCCCGAAGGACTGCCGCTCGCGTCACGATCGGCGCGATCTCCTTAAGTAATTCCAGCCATTTCGCGCTCAGATCATATTCGAACATGATGAAGCCGGTGGCATTGCCGCCTGGCTCCGCGAGGCTCTCGACAAATCCAGAGCCGACTGGATCAGGAACGACCGCGAACACGACCGGTACGGAGCGGGTTGCTTGCAGTATGGCCGCAACACCCGCGCTGCCAATTGCCAGGATGACATCAGGTGTAAGAGCGGCCAATTCCGCCACTTGTTTGCGGGTGATCGCCGCATCGCCAGCAGACCAGCGAGTCTCGATCTGCACATTGCCACCCTCTGTCCAACCCAATTGCCTTAAGGCTTGGAGAAATGCCGCATGACGCGCCTGAGCATCCGGTTGATCGGCGGGTATAGACCAGAGCACGCCGATGCGTCGCACCCGCTCGCCCTGCTGCGCGCGCGCCGCGAGCGGCCATGCAGCCGCGCCGCCGATGAGAGTGATGAACTCGCGGCGTCTCATTCGATCACCTCGTCAGCGATAGCAAGCAGCCCTGACGGCACCTCGATGCCGAGCGCTCGCGCCGTTTGAATGTTGATGACGAATTCGAATCTCGTCGGCTGCAGCGTTGGCAGGTCGGCGGGCTTCGCGCCTTTGAGGATTTTGCCGGTGTAGACCCCGACTTGTTGAAACACCTCTGGAAAATCGGTTCCGTAGCTCATCAGCCCGCCGGCAGCGACAAGATCACGGTTCGGATAGGTGGCCGGTATCCTGTCGCGGGCAGCCAAGGTGATGAATTGCACTGCGCGGCTGATGAAGAAAGCATCACCAGCGACGAAGAGGGCATCGGGACGCTCCTGAGCAAAGGTAGCAAAGGCTGCGTTGATCTCGCCGATTGTCGTGGCCTTGAATATCTGAGTTTGCAGCCCGATGGTGGGAGCGGCTTCTTGCACGTCCCGTATCGTGATCGCGGCGACTGAAGCATTGCCCGGATTGACGAACACCGCAACACGAACAACCTTAGGCACCAGCTCATGCAGGAGCCGCAGTCGCTTGGCCACCACTTCATTGGCAAAGAAATTAATGCCAGTGGCGTTGCCGCCCGGCCGGGCGAGGTTGGCGACAAGACCAAGCTGAACCGGGTCTTCACCGATACCGAAGACGATCGGGATGCTTCCTGTCGCAGTTTTGGCTGCAAGCGCGGGTGCGGTGCCAACCGTGGCGATCACGGCCACCTGTCGGCGGACCAAGTCGGCCATCAGTGCCGGCAGGCGATCGTATTGAGCCTCCAGCCAGTGGTACTCGATCGTCACGTTTTGGCCTTCGACGTAGCCGGCTTCATTGAGGCCTTTGCGAAACCCGGCCACGTAGCGCGCGTTGGCTTCGGCCGAGCCGGCCCTGATAAACCCGACCACCGGCAACGCCGACTGTTGCGCACGCGCCGCGAGCGGCCATGCGACCGCGCCGCCGAGCAGTGTCATGAACTCGCGGCGTTTCACTCGATCACCTCGTTGGCGAGCGCGAGCAGCGTCGGCGGCATTTCAAGGCCGAGAGCCTTCGCGGTCTTTAGGTTAATAACCAGCTCGAACTTGGTTGACTGAATCACGGGCAGGTCGGCTGGTCTTTCGCCGTTGAGAATGCGCCCCGTATACATTCCGACGTGGCGATACATATCGGTCAGGTTGTTTCCGTAACTTAACAGGCCCCCAGCCTGACAAAATGCACGAAGGTAGTAGATCGCTGGTATCGCCTGACGTGCCGCCAGCGCTATAAGCTGATCCCGCCGATCAAAAAACAACGGATCAGAGGCAACAAGCAGCCCGGCTATCCGTTCTTTGGCGATGGTCGTGAAGGCGGTCTCAATCTCTTGGCCGCCATGAGCGTTTAGAACGAGGATTTGCCGTCCAAGTGAGCGCGCGGCGTCCTGCACATTTTCCAATTCCTGGTTCGGATTGTCGGGGTTCATGAGATATCCAATGGTGCTAGCTTTCGGCACCAATTGGCGTAACAGCTCTAGGCGCTTACCAGCTGCGATCATGCCGAATATGGTCACGCCGGTTAGGTTGCCACCAGGCCGATTGAGGCTGGCGACCAGGCCGGCCGCGACCGGATCACCGTTAGCCATGAATACGATGGGAATGGTTTGGGTTGCGGCCTTGACCACCTGCGGTGAAGGCTCCCCACCCGTTGCAGCGATCACGGCCACCTGACCGCGCACCAAATCAGCCGCCAGCGCTTGAAGCCGATCATAGTGACCCTCAGCCCAACGGTATTCGACCTTAACGTTCTGCCCTTCCACAAAACCGGCTTCTTTTAGACCCTGCCGGAAATCGTTCATTACGTTCGCCGCCATGTTGGTTGGTGACAGGGTGCTGAGAAACCCGACCACCGGCATCGCCGGCTGCTGCTGCGCCGCGAGCGGCCGCGCAACAGCCGCGCCGCCGAGAAGTGTGATGAACTCGCGCCGCTTCATCGCGCTGGACCCCAACCCAAGGCTCATTGGGATTATAGCAGGTCAGGGCCGTGCACCGCAGCAAAAGCGGCCCGCTCATGTCCGGGTCATCCACGACCGAGGCGGTTGAAGCCATAGCACGGTGCATGTCTGCTTCTCCCTGAAAGCGACCGTTGCCGACCGAAATGTCGCGGTCTGCCAGTTTCGAGGACGCTACCGGGGAGGGATATTGTGATTGCAGCAGAAGAAATTGGTGGGATCGAATTTGGCTTTAAGCATCACCAGTCTGGCGTAATTGGTCCCATAGGCTTCACGTACGCGATGGCCTTCGCCTTCGTCCAGCGAGTTGACGTAGACCTCGCCCGCATTAAACGCCTGCATGTCGGCGAAAAGGCGCTCGACCCACGCGACATTGGCCGCATCTTCCTCGGCCTGATCCCAGAACCCCAGGATCTCGAAGTGATACGGGCTGCTGCGCAATCCAAAAGCAGTTGCATCGGGGGCGACGCGGGCAATCGCGCCATGGCAGTGCTCCACGATCACGGCGGAAAGCGGTGACGGCGTCGTTCTGAATCCCTCAACGAGAATTTCGATCGCGGCATCAGGCAAGGCTGCCATGAAATTAGAGCGCATGGCGCAGCGGCGGCCAGCGGGGCGTGCCGCATCGAAGAGGGACTGGAGTTCTACGTAGGACATCGGCCGCAATTGATCGGCAACGATGGTTCCCCATTTCCGGAGCGGTGCGATGGTCGCTTCCGCACGGTCATCCAGCCCCACGTAGCAAGCCGCGATCGCGACGACTGGCCGATCGTCGTCGCAGATGAGACAGGCATAAACCGTCAGCGTATCGGGAGCGGAGCTGGCAAAATCGCGGAAATTGCGTAAGACCTTGAGGGCATCCTCATACGCATACATGACCGCACCGCCAATGACCGTCGGGCCAACGGGGTGCAGCCGATAGCGGAACGACGTCACAAT
>DATFQX010000511.1:0-3718 GCA_035263865.1 Xanthobacteraceae bacterium | reverse complement strand
CCTTGTTTTGAGGCCGCCTCGAGAATGATGCGGTTGAGCCAATCACCCAATGAGACGCCGCAATGGCGCGCGGCCTCGCATGCGGCGCGGCGCGTCCGTCGCCTCGCTTCTTTGCTTTGCCACGGAACGCTAGAAGTCATTCCCGCGTCATCTCAATAGCATGGAGCGGAGCCGAACGTACTTGTGAGCCGGCCCTCGTCAGCAGGCGGCGGGATAGCTCCCCTAAGCCCTCGCGCGCAGTTTTTGTCGTTCGGGTAAACAGAATGTTAAGATCCGCGAGGCGCGCGCCCTGCGCATGGTTGCGAAGTTTATCGCAGGACCATCAGGCCCGCTGTCATCACGGCGAAAATGACGAGCGTTGTGCCGGTCACGGTCGCGACGTGTCGCCATCCGAGTGCCGCGATGCCACTCAACGAGGTACCAAGCCCGAGTGCCGATATCGCGAGCAACAATCCCCAGGTCGATGCTTCGATCAAGGGAGCCTTGATCCACGCGAGCATTTGCGCAAACGCAGGGAATGCGGGCGCAATGCTGTTGAGGACGCATAACGCTACGAAAACGATCGCGAAGACCGGGACCGGCACCCTTGCGGCGGCGCTCGTAACGCTTCGCCGCGCGAACAACCAGCCGATCGCCAGAACCAGCGGCAGCATGAGAAACACGCGGAACAGCTTGACAATGACTGCGGTATTTCCCGCCATCTCCGATACCGAGTATCCGGCCCCGACCACCTGGGCGACATCATGGATAGTTGCCCCCAGCATTATTCCGGCAGTCTGTGCGTCGAAGCCGAGCCAGGTGCAGAAGGGCGGGTAAACGACCATTGCCAAGGTCGAGAGGGCATTCACGGCGACGACGACAAAGGCGATATCCGTCTCTTTCCCCTTGTAGTCCGGCAGCACGATCGATGTCGCGAGCGTAGCTGAGGCTCCGCATACTGCGGTGCCTGCGCCGGCTAATGCGCCGTAACCGCGCTCCAAGGCGAACAGCCGGGCGAGCAGGAAACCGGCAGCCAGGGTAATTGCCATCGCGATGACCACCAGGATCGCCGTCCTCAATCCCAGAGCCGCAATTTCAGCGAGTGCGATGCGCAGCCCGAGCAAGGCGACGGCCCAGCGCAAGATGACCTTCAGGCAGAGAAGGATGCCGGGCTGAAACAAGCGGCGGCGCGCAAGTGGATTAAGCGCAATGCCGATCGCGAGTGCGACCACCATTGCCGGAATCGGGACAAGCCCCCCCAGGAGCCGAGCAGCGGCGACGGCCCCGATCGCGACCCCGGCGGACAGCAACAATCCAGGAACGGAAGGACGAACGTCCGCCAGACCTCGTCCCGCCGATGTGCCGGAAGATGTCAACGGCGGATTTTCGCGTACGAGTCGATGGCCGGAAGCGCCGCGACGTTGGGCTCGCCCGCGCCCTGGAGCGGCGCTTTGTTTTCGTCGCTTCGCGGCAAGAGCGCATTAAACCGCTCTAAGCGAAGCGGCGGCCGACGATTGTGCATCGACCGGGGCGGCTTTATCGCAGAATTTGTAGATCGCATGAGTTCCTTTCCCGACTGGGGCCGTTGTGAAAAAGGCGTGGGCGCTTGTCAACGCCAGCACTCTCGCATAGTGCGGTGATGCCTTGTAAGGTGCTCGACAACGGGCTTCCTCATGAGCGTCCTAAACGTCCCACGTCCCGGCTGGATGACCCAGGACCTCGTATTGCTTGAGGAGCAAGCACGCCGCTTCATCGCGACCGAGTATGTGCCCCACCTCGATAGCTGGAACGCGCAGGGCATGTACGACCGCGAAGTTTGGACCAAAGCCGGCGCGGCTGGCCTCCTTTGCCCGGCTATTCCCGAAGAATACGGCGGGGCCGGCGGCAGTTTTGCGCACGAAGCAGTGATTGGCCGGGAACTGAGTCTTGCGGGCTTCGACTCGTTCGGAGCGCCACTGCACTCTGGGATCGTCGCGCCCTACATTCTCCATTACGGGACCGACGAGCAAAAACGCCGCTGGCTGCCGAAGCTCGTTACGGGCGAACTAGTCGGCGCCATCGCCATGAGCGAGCCTGGCACAGGCTCCGACTTGCAACGCGTGCGCACCACGGCGAGAAAATCTGGCAATGGCTATGTGCTCAACGGCTCGAAGACGTTCATCACCAACGGCCAGCACGCCAACCTGATTATCGTCGTCGCCAAGACTGACGCCAATGCAGGGGCAAAAGGCGTGTCACTGATGGTAGTGGAAACTGAGGATGCGGCGGGCTTCCGCCGTGGCCGGAAGCTCAAGAAGCTTGGCCTCGACTCCGCCGACACTTCGGAGTTGTTCTTCGAAGACGTGAAATTACCGGCGGAGAGCCTTCTCGGCAGGGACGAAGGTCAGGGGTTCGCACAGCTGATGAATGATCTTCCGCGCGAGCGCCTCATCGTTGCGGTGCATGCCCAGGCCATGCTCGAACGGGCGCTTGCCATCACCATCGAATACGTCAAGCAGCGAGAGGCTTTCGGCAAGAAGCTCATCGAATTCCAGAATACCCAGTTCGGACTTGCCGAGTGCAAGGCGGAGGCGACAATCGCACGCGTGTTTCACGACCATTGCATCGAACGCTACCTTGCCGGCACGCTCGATACGGTTACCGCCTCCATGGCCAAGTATTGGCTGACCGACTTGCAGGGAAAAATCATCGACCGTTGCCTGCAGTTTTTTGGTGGGTATGGCTACATGGACGAATTTCCGATCTCGCGAATGTATCGTGACGCCCGGGTGTCGCGTATCTATGCGGGCACCAATGAGATCATGAAGCTTCTCATCGCTAGGAGTCTGTGATGCTCGGACGACGGGTGATGGAAAATAGAAGGGCGCAAGCATTCCGCCATCCGTCCGCCGTCGGCTACTGAGGTGCCGCGACCGCCACGGAGACCCCTATGCCCGACGCCTTCATCTACGATCACGTTCGCACGCCACGAGGGCGCGGCAAGGCAGATGGCGCGTTGCACGAGGTGACCGCGCTCAATCTGGCGACGCAGGCGTTGGGGGCGGTGAAGGCGCGCAATAAGCTCGACCCGGCGCTCGTCGATGACGTGGTCCTTGGTTGTGTCGATTCGATCGGCGAGGCGGGCGGCGATATCGCGCGCGTGGCGGCACTCACGGCAGGCTATGGCGATGGCGTGCCGGGCATCCAAATCAATCGCTTTTGCGCCTCGGGGCTCGACGCGGTCAATTTTGCCGCAGCCGAGATCATGTCGGGGCAGCACGACATGACCATTGGCGGAGGGGTCGAATCCATGAGTCGGATCGGCATCGGCGCCGCGGGTGGCGCCTGGCCCATGGACCCCGCGATCGCGCTCAAGTCCTATTTCATGCCGCAAGGGATTTCGGCCGACCTCATCGCGACTAAATACGGTTTCTCCCGCGACGACGTCGACGCCTATGCCGTGGAGAGCCAAAGGCGCGCGGCGACTGCGTGGAACGAGGGCCGTTTCGCGCGCTCGGTGATTTCGGTCAAGGACGTGAACGGGCTCATCATCCTCGCCAAGGATGAACACATGCGGCCCAGTACCACCATGCAATCCTTGGCGCAGCTCAACCCTTCCTTCGTGCAGCTCGGCGAGATGAGCGGGTTTGATGCGGTCGCGGTACAGGCACATCCCGAGCTCGAGACGATCAACCACGTGCACCATGCCGGCAATTCGTCCGGCATTGTCGACGGTGCCGCTGCGGTGCTGATCGGCAGC
>DATFQX010000510.1:0-16316 GCA_035263865.1 Xanthobacteraceae bacterium | reverse complement strand
CTACCAGTTCTTCATCCAGACCGACGCCGCCATCAATCCCGGCAATTCCGGCGGTGCGCTGGTCGATCTCAGCGGACGCCTGGTCGGAGTCAACACCGCGATCTTCTCGCGCTCGGGCGGCTCGCAGGGCATCGGCTTCGCCATCCCGGCCAATATGGTGAAGGTCGTGGTCGCTTCGGCAAGGAGCGGCGGCTCGATGGTCAAGCGGCCGTGGCTCGGCGCCAGGCTGCAGGCGGTAACGCCCGAAATCGCCGAGGGGCTGGGGCTCAAGCGCCCCTCCGGCGCGCTGATCGCGAGCGTCACACCGACGGGCCCAGCAGCGCGTGCTGGGCTCAAGACCAGCGACCTCATCGTGGCGATCGATGGGCAGCCAGTCGAGGACGCCAATGCCTTCGACTATCGCTTCGCGACCAAGCCCATTGGCGGCACGGCGCGGCTCGGCGTCGTGCGTGCCGGCAAAGAGCTGGCGCTCAACGTCGCGCTGGAAGCTGCGCCCGACACCCCCCACGAGGAGCTCGTCATCGCCTCGCCCTCCCCATTTCAGGGCGCCAAGGTATCGAACCTGTCGCCGGCACTTGCAGACCGGCTGCGGCTCGACCCCTCCGCCCAGGGCGTGGTCATCGTCGAGATCGCCAACGGCTCGCCGGCGCAGAGCCTCGGTTTCCAACCCGGCGACCTCGTGCTCTCGGTCAACAACGCCAGGATCGCAAAGACGCGCGATCTCGAGCGCATCGCCGGCCAAGCGACCCGACGCTGGAGCATCACCATCGTGCGCGCGGGCCAGCAGCTATCCGTGGAGCTGCGGGGATGACGGCGCGCGTCAGGCGCGGTGCGCCGCTCTTTGCGGCGGCGGGGCTTGAGCGCGATGCGCCGCGTCCGCTGGCGGACAAGCTGCGGCCGAGGCGACTTGCCGAGGTCGTCGGCCAGGATCATCTACTCGGTTCGGACGGCGCGCTCACGCGCCTGCTCGATACACGCACGCTCGGCTCACTGATTTTTTGGGGACCGCCCGGCACTGGCAAGACGACGGTCGCCAGACTTTTGGCGCAGGCGACGGATCTGCATTTCGAGCAGATCTCGGCAATTTTTTCCGGCGTCGGCGATCTCAAGAAGGTGTTCGATGCCGCCCGCGCGCGCCGGGAAGCTGGGCAGGGCACGCTTCTCTTCGTCGACGAGATCCATCGCTTCAATCGTGCGCAACAGGACTCTTTTCTGCCGGTGATGGAAGACGGCACCATTGTCCTTGTCGGCGCTACCACGGAAAATCCCTCCTTCGAGCTGATCGCGCCGCTTCTCTCTCGCGCGCGCGTCATGGTGTTCAAGCGGCTCGATACCGAAGCGCTCGAGAAGCTTCTCGCCCGCGCAGAGGCGATCGAAGGCAAAAACCTGCCGCTCGACACCGAGGCGCGGCAATCGCTCATCCGCATGGCGGACGGCGACGGCCGCGCGGCGCTCACGCTCGGCGAGGAAGCGTGGCGGGCGGCGCGCAGAGGCGAGACATTTGGCGCAGCGCAATTCCAGGAGGTGGTGCAACGCCGCGCCCCGATCTACGACAAGCAGCAGGACAGCCACTACAATTTGATCAGCGCCCTGCACAAGTCGGTGCGCGGCTCAGATCCCGATGCTGCGCTCTACTATCTCTGCCGCATGCTGAATGCCGGGGAGGATCCGCTCTACCTCGCGCGGCGTGTGGTGCGCATGGCGGTCGAGGATATCGGGCTCGCCGACCCGCAGGCACTCATGGTCGCCAATGCGGCGAAGGACGCATATGATTTTCTTGGCTCGCCGGAAGGCGAGTTGGCAATCGCCGAGGCGGTAATCTACGTCGCGACCGCGCCCAAATCAAACGCGACCTATACCGCCTATGGCGCGGCCATGCGCACTGCCAAAGAGGCGGGTTCGCTTCTTCCGCCGATGCACATCCTCAACGCGCCGACGCAGCTGATGCGCTCGCAAGGCTATGGCGAGGGCTACGACTACGACCACGGCACGCCCGAGGCTTTTTCCGGCCAGGACTATTTTCCCGAACAGCTTGGACAGCAGAAGTTCTACGATCCGCCCGAGCGCGGCTTCGAGCGTGAGATCAGGAAGCGGTTGGAGTACTGGGCGAAGCTGAGGCAAGCGCGGAGCAAGCCGTGAACAGCGGCGTACAGACCGCCACGGTGAGCGCCGATGAAGCCGGCATGCGCGTCGACCGCTTCGTCGAGGCGCGCTTTCCTGGGCTCGCGTTCTCCCACATTCAGCGCATCATCCGGAAGGGCGAACTGCGCGTGAACGGAAAGCGCGCTCAGCCAAAACAGCGACTCGAGGCCGGACAGGCGGTGCGCCTCCCGCCGCTGCGAAGTGAACCGCGGCCGCCGGCGCGCGAGGCTGGCCCGGGCGCGCAGACGCGGGATTTCCTGAAATCGATCACCCTCTATGAAGATGCCGACGTGCTGGTGCTTGATAAGCCCATGGGGCTTGCGGTGCAGGGCGGCTCTGGCACCACCCGCCACCTCGACGCAATGCTAGAGACGCTGCGGGATGCGCGCGGCCAGCGCCCTCGCCTGGTGCACCGTCTCGACAAGGATACCGCCGGCTGCCTGCTCGTGGCCAAGACGCGCTTTGCGGCGGCGGCGCTGGCAAAAACCTTCCGCTCGCGCTCGGCACGAAAAATTTACTGGGCGCTGGTCGCACGTGTGCCGAAGCCGCGCCAGGGGCGCATTTCGACCTTTCTCGCCAAGGAGACGCGAGGGGATGATTCCTTTATGCGAGTGGCGCGCCACGGTGAGGAGGGCGCCACCCACGCGGTCACCTACTACGCCGTGATCGACACCGCCGCGCGTCAATTAGCGTGGCTTTCGCTCAAGCCGGTGACCGGCCGCACCCACCAGTTGCGCGCGCACCTGGGGCATATTGGCCATCCCATCGTGGGCGATCCGAAATATTTTTCGAAGGAGAACTGGGAGCTGCCGCGGGGCATTCAGGACCGACTGCATCTTTTGGCGCGCCGTATTGTCGTGCCGCATCCGCGCGGCGGCACAATCGATGTGACCGCACCTCTGCCGCCCCACATGCGCCAGTCATGGAATCTCATTGGCTTCGATCTTAAGCGCTACGATCCGATCGTCGACGCACCGGAAGAATAGTTCATAGGGCTTGATGCCCGGCCTTTGCGCCGGGCATCAATGTCTGAATTCTCTCCGCGTAGTAAAAACGGCTTGACCGGGCACAAGCTCGGCCATGAGGACGTCGGCCGGGTCGTTTACCGCAAGCTGGCGTTGATCTTCTCCAGCGTCGCCGAGCCCGGGCACAGCTCCGCCTCGGAGAGCGAATTGAGCGGAGCCTCGATGGTGTTCAAATTGCGGTGCAGGTCTTCCGGTTCGGGATCAACATAAAGGAGGCCCGTGACGATCTGGCCTATGGCGGCGTGCCGCTGCAGGAAATTCATGGCGCCGAGCCGGTCGTGCGGGTCATAGTCGGCGGCGACCTTTTTGAGCACAAGCTTCGAGCCATCATGTTGCTCGACGACCTCGACCGAGCCCGGTTCGTAGGCGACCGTGATGGGGGCGCGGCCGGTCATGAAATCGAGCCGGTTCACCGACTCATTGTGCTCGCGCACGTAATCGAAACTCTTGGTTGACCCCATGTGATTATTAAACGCGACGCACGGCGAGATGATGTCGATGAAGGCGGCCCCTTCGTGCTCGATCGCGGCCTTGATCAGCGGGACCATCTGCTCCTTGTCGCCGGAGAATGAGCGGGCGACGAAGGTGGCGCCCAGCTGCAGAGCGAGCGCGACGAGATCGATGGAATTATCGGTGTTGGTCGCGCCGCGTTTGGATTTCGACCCGCGGTCGGCGGTTGCCGAGAACTGGCCTTTGGTGAGGCCGTAAACGCCGTTGTTCTCCACGATATAGACCATATTCACGCCACGCCGCAGCGCATGCGCGAACTGACCAAGTCCGATCGAAGCGGAATCGCCGTCGCCGGATACACCGAGATAGATGAGATCGCGGTTCGCCAGGTTCGCGCCGGTGAGCACCGACGGCATGCGCCCGTGCACCGAATTAAAGCCGTGCGAATTGCCGAGGAAATAGGTGGGCGTCTTCGACGAGCAGCCGATGCCTGAGAGTTTGGCCACCCGGTGCGGCTCGATGTCCAGCTCGAAACACGCTTCGATGAGAGCGCCCGAGATCGAGTCATGGCCGCAGCCGGCGCACAGCGTCGACACCGAGCCCTCGTAGTCGCGATGGGTGTAGCCGAGCGCGTTCTTGGGCAGCGCCGGATGATGGAATTTGGGCTTGGTGATGTAGGTCATAGCTCAGCCATTCTGTACTCAGTCACCGCAGCGTCATTAGGACACCACCTTGCGCAAGGGGGTGACCTTGAGCGCGTCGAGATGATCGCCGATGGCGCGCGCGATAAAGCGCGCGGTGATCGGGGTCCCGTCATAATGGAGGATCGGGACCAAGCGGACGGGATCGATGCTGCACTCGTTGACGATGAGCGAGCGCAATTGCGCATCGCGATTCTGCTCGACAACGAACACGAAATCGTGGTCGGCGACGAAGCTCGTCACGCTCGAATGGAATGGAAAGGCCCGCACGCGCAGCCGATTGAGCGAATGGCCGCGCGCCTCAATCATGTGGATGGCCTCGTCCATGGCGGGTGACGTCGAGCCGTAATAGATCACCCCGTATTTCGTGGGCTTTGCGGCATTGGCCTGCAGCGGGCGCGGAACCAGATCCTTGGCGGTTTCGAATTTGCGCAGGAGCCGCTGCATGTTATCGGCATAGGGCGCGCCTTCCTCGGTGTAGCGGGCATAGCGGTCGCGCGAGGTGCCGCGGGTGAAGAAGGAGCCCTTCGTTGGGTGGGTGCCCGGATAGGTGCGATACGGAATCCCGTCGCCGTCCACGTCGAGATAACGACCGAAATCCTTGCCGGCCTCGAGATCGGCGGCGGTCATCACCTTGCCGCGATCGTATTTGCGGTTGTTGTCCCAGGTGAGCGGGCGGCAGAGCCGGTGATTCATGCCGATATCCAGATCGAGCATCACGAAGATCGGCGTCTGCAGGCGATCGGCGAGATCAAAGGCGTCAGCGGCGAAATCGAAAGCCTCCGTGGGATCTTCCGGAAATAGCAACACCTGCTTGGTGTCGCCGTGGGAAGCGTAGGCGCACGAAATCAGATCGCATTGCTGGGTCCGCGTCGGCATGCCGGTCGAGGGCCCGGCCCGCTGCACGTCGAATATGACCGCGGGAATTTCGGCGAAGTACGCCAAACCGAGGAACTCCTGCATCAGCGAGATGCCCGGACCCGAGGTGGCGGTGAACGCGCGAGCGCCGTTCCAGGCGGCGCCGATCACCATGCCGATCGAGGCGAGCTCATCCTCCGCCTGAACGATCGCGAATTTGTTCTTCTTGCTCGCAGGATCACCGCGCAGGCGTCGGCAATGGCTGGTAAAGGCATCCGCCAGCGAAGATGAGGGCGTGATCGGGTACCAGGCGCACATGGTCGCCCCGCCATAGACGGCACCCAACGCCGCGGCCGAATTACCCTCGATGAAGATGCGGTCGCCCACTGCCTTGCCCGCACGCAAATGCAACCCGATCGGACACTGTAGGTTCTGCAGTGCCCAGTCGCGCGCGAGATTGAGCGCATGCAGGTTCGCATCGATCAGCTTTTCCTTCGACTTGAACTGCTCCCGCACGAGCTGCTCGGTGGCGGCGAGGTCCATGTCCAGGAGCGCACAGAGGGCGCCGACATACATGATGTTTTTGAACAGCTGGCGCTGGCGCGCATCGGTATATGCGCGGTTGCAGATCGCGGTCAGCGGCACCCCGATGACGGATATGTCCTCGCGGAATTTGGACTTCGGCATCGGCTTGGTGGAATCGTAGAGCAAGTACCCGCCGGGCTCGATGCCGGCCACGTCCTTGTCCCAGGTCTGCGGATTCATTGCGACCATCAGGTCGGTGCCGCCACGCGCGCCGAGGTGGCCGGCCTCGGAGATGCGCACCTCGTACCAGGTCGGCAGGCCCTGGATGTTGGACGGGAAGATGTTGCGCGGGGCCACGGGGACGCCCATGCGCAGCACCGAGCGCGCGAACAGCTCGTTGGCGCTCGCCGAGCCCGAGCCGTTGACGTTGGCGAACCTGACGACGAAGTCGTTTACGCTGCTGATCGGGTTGCTACTCGGCATTGGTCATTCGCGTGAGTCATGTCGATGAGATATTTTTTCATGTCCCAGGCACCGGTCGGACAGCGCTCCGCGCACAGCCCGCAATGCAGGCAGACGTCCTCGTCCTTCACCATGACGCGGCCGGTCTTGAGATCATTGGCGACGTAGAGGTCCTGGGTGAGGTTCTTGGCCGGGGCCCTCAGCCGCGTGCGCAAATCGGCTTCCTCGCCGTTCGCCGTGAATGTGATGCAGTCCATCGGACAGATGTCGACGCAGGCGTCGCACTCGATGCACAGCGATGATGTGAATACGGTCTGTACGTCGCAGTTGAGGCAGCGGTGCGCCTCCTTAAGGGCGAGATCGGGGTCGTAGCCGAGCTCGACCTCCGTCTTGATGTCGCGTAGCGCCACCACCTTGTCGCGCAGCGGAACGCGGTACCGCCGGTCGGGGGCGATGTCGTTGTCATAGCTCCACTCGTGAAGGCCCATTTTCTGGCTGACGATCTCGACCATGGGAGCCGGACGATCGTTGATGTCACTTCCCGAGCACAGCTTGTCGATCGACAGCGCAGCGTCGTGCCCATGTGCCACCGCCCAGATGATGTTCTTTGGGCCAAACGCGGCGTCTCCGCCGAAGAACACGCGCGGGTGCGTCGATGCCATCGTTGTGGGGTCGACCTTCGGCATGTTCCACTTGTCGAAATCAATCCCGATTTCGCGCTCGATCCAAGGGAAAGCGTTTTCCTGGCCGACCGCCACCAGCACATCATCGCAAGGGAAGCGCTGATTCGGCTCGCCGGTCGGAACAAGGTTGCGGCGCCCCTTGGCGTCGTATTCGGCCTTCACCTTCTCGAAAAGAACGCCGGTAAGGCGGCCATTTTCATTGGTGAACTCTTTCGGCACGAGAAAATTCAGAATGGGGATGTCCTCGTGCATGGCATCCTCCTTTTCCCAAGGGGACGCTTTCATTTCCTGGAACCCCGAACGAACAATCACCTTGACGTCCTCGCCGCCGAGCCGTCGCGAGGACCGGCAGCAGTCCATTGCGGTGTTGCCGCCGCCGAGCACGATGACGCGTTTGCCGATCCTGTTGACGTGTCCGAAGGAGACGGAGGAGAGCCAGTCGATGCCGATATGGACGTTCGGCGCGGCTTCTTTGCGGCCGGGGATGTCGAGATCGCGACCACGCGGTGCGCCGCAGCCGACGAAGACCGCATCCCAACCCTCCGCCAGCAGCGCCTTGAGACTATCGATGCGTTTGCCGCCGCGAAATTCGATCCCGAGATTGAGGATATAGTCGCATTCCTCGTCGATAATGGACTCAGGCAAGCGGAAGCGCGGGATTTGCGTGCGGATCATGCCGCCCGGTTGTGGATCTTGATCAAAAATCACGCACTCGTAGCCGAGCGGGGCGAGGTCGCGGGCGACCGTAAGCGAGGCGGGGCCGCAACCCACGAGCGCAACGCGCTTGCCATTCTTGACCGTTGCCGGCTTGGGCAGGCGGGCGCGGATATCGTCCTTGAAGTCGGCGGCGACCCGCTTAAGCCGGCAAATCGCCACCGGCTCGTTCTCCACCCGCACGCGACGGCAAGCCGGCTCGCACGGCCGGTCGCAGGTACGGCCGAGGATGCCCGGAAACACGTTGGACTTCCAATTGACCATGTAGGCGTCGCTGTAGCGGCCCGCCGCGATCAATCGGATATATTCCGGGACCGGCGTATGCGCCGGACACGCCCACTGGCAATCCACGACCTTATGGAAGTAGTCCGGCGACGAGATGTCGGTAGGTTTCATTTACGCCTCTGCGCGCACACTTGGACCGCGCGTTTCTTTTTGAACCATGCGCGAACGACGTCGGCCGGTGCCCCGCTTCGGCTTGTGGTGCGCCGAATCCGGCCGGGATAGTAGTGGAGGCCCCCTCGAAATTCCACCGATACGTTCGTCATAACAGGCCTTTACGGCACAACGAGAGGTGCGCCGCGCTGGTTCGCTCATCAGTCGGTTTTGAACGAGCGACCATTCCCGTAAAAATACGGGTAATTCCCGCGCGGGCCATAAGGCCTTGAAACTCCTTGGCATCTTCGGCGCGGCCAATTGTGCACTGCAAGAGACGCCATTTGGGGTCGGGCCGGCGGTAGAAGATCATATGGTTGCCGGCCCGACGTTGCGCCACATATGGGGCGCGCACGCATGGAGGAGTTGCAGGATCGGCGACCCGAGCCATCCTGAGGATAAATGCGCGATCTATTCGAGAGCCTATTCGCAAACGAGCAGCCTGACCCGATGCAGGCGGCGCGGCGCGGACTGCGGCCGCAATTGCGACGGCGGTTCTACGAACGTGCCGACGTCGAGGCCGCCTCCGAGGAGGAATTCCGCATCCTCCTCGACGGGGAGCAGGTGAAGACTCCAGCGCGCCGCACGCTCGCCGTGCCGAGCCGCGAACTGGCGCAGCAGCTCGCTGCCGAGTGGGATGCGCAACGCGATGTGATCGATCCGGCAAACATGCCGCTCACGCGCCTGGCCAACAGCATCATCGACGGCGTGATCGATTTCCCCTCGCCCGTCAGGCAGGATGTGGAGCGCTATCTCGCCTGCGACCTCATGTTCTACCGCGCTCCGGCTCCTGCCGGCTTGGTCATGCGGCAAAGCCATGCTTGGGATCCCGTACTGGCCTGGGCCCGCGAGACACTCGGCGCGCGTTTCGCGCTGGCGGGGGGGATCGCCTTCGTCGAGCAGCCCGCGGAAGCGCTCGCTACGGCGAGCTCCGCCATCCCCCGACACCCGTGGCGTCTGGGCGCGCTGCATTCGATTACGACGCTTACCGGCTCCGCGCTAATGGCGATCGCCTTGGCGCGCGGTGCGTTATCGGTGGATGTCGCCTGGGCGGCGGCGCATGTCGACGAGGACTGGAATATGCAGTTCTGGGGCCGCGATGAGCTCGCGCTCGAGCGCCGCGCCGCGCGCTTCGCCGAGATGCAGGCCGCTGCGACTGTGCTGGAAACAGTCAAGTGAAAAGGGCTATTTCTTCTTCAGCGTTCCGTACGCGACCACGGTAGTGCCTTGCAGGGCGCCGAACCAGCCGACTGCGAGATCGTCCCCCTGACGCGACAGAGTGACCGTACCGTCGGGACAGCGGCCCCCTTTGTCTGCTGCGCCTTTGGTGATGACCTCGACGTAAAACACATACGATTTCGACGATCCGACACGGGTGAGCTTCCCGGTGCAGTCGAGATCCGGATACTTCGTTTCTGCCCCCCGGGCATTGATCGCGAGCTCGAACTTGTAAGGCGTTTGGCTGCCGACTTGAGTGAGCTGGCCGCTCCAGTTGCCATTGATGATCGGGCCGGCCGCACCCGCGCCCTTCTTTCCTTTTGCTGCCGGCTGGTCTTCGGGGGCGGGAGGAAATTGCGCGATCGCGGGCGCGGCTGCGGCCGCGGCGAGAACCAGCGCAGCGCCGACGTAGCGCAGGACCTTGTAGCGAACTCCTTCGGGCATGTTTTGCTCCCCTCGCATACGCCTACACGGGCGGAAAGTTTACCCTCAAATACCGGTACATGCTATGGATTTTGCGCCTGAGCGAGGGGTGAGGCGCGTATGAAGGACATCCTCGAAAAGCTCGAAGAGCGCCGCGCACGCGCACGCGCCGGCGGTGGTCAGGCACGCATCGACGCGCAGCACAACCGCGGCAAGCTGACGGCGCGCGAGCGGCTCGAACTGTTGATGGACAAGGGCTCGTTCGAGGAGTTCGACATGTTCGTCGAGCATCGCTCGGCTGATTTCGGCATGGAGAAGAGCAGGATCCCCGGTGACGGCGTGGTCACCGGCTGGGGCACGGTCAACGGACGCACCGTGTTCGCCTTCGCCAAGGATTTTACCGTCTTCGGCGGCTCGCTCTCGGAGGCGCACGCGCAGAAAATTGTCAAGATCCAGGACATGGCGATGAAGGCCCGGGCGCCGATCATCGGCCTGTTCGATGCCGGCGGTGCGCGCATCCAGGAAGGTGTCGCCGCGCTCGGCGGCTACGGCGAAGTGTTCAAGCGCAACGTGATCGCCTCTGGCGTTATTCCGCAAATTTCCGTCATCATGGGTCCGTGCGCAGGCGGCGACGTTTATTCGCCGGCTATGACCGATTTCGTGTTCATGGTGCGCGACACGAGCTACATGTTCGTCACCGGGCCCGACGTGGTGAAGACCGTGACCAACGAGGTGGTGACGGCGGAGGGGCTCGGCGGTGCCGTGGTGCACACGACGAAATCCGGCATCGCTGACGGCGCCTACGAGAACGACGTCGAATGCCTGTTGCAGATGCGCCGGCTGCTCGACTTTCTCCCCGCCAACAACGAGGCCGGTGTGCCCGAATGGCCCTCGCATGACGATATCGAGCGCGAGGAAAAATCGCTCGACACGCTCGTTCCTGATAATCCGAACAAGCCCTACGACATCAAGGAGCTCGTGCTCAAAGTCGTGGATGAAGGCGATTTCTTCGAACTGCAGGAGGCGTTCGCAAAAAATGTCGTGATCGGCTTCGGCCGCATCGCCGGTCGCACCGTGGGCTTCGTCGCGAACCAACCGATGGTGCTTGCCGGGGTTCTAGATATCGATGCCTCGCGCAAGGCCGCGCGCTTCGTGCGCTTCTGCGACGCGTTTGGCATTCCTATCGTGACGTTCGTGGACGTGCCCGGATTCTTGCCGGGTACCAACCAGGAATACGGCGCGCTGATCGCGCACGGCGCAAAGCTGCTATTTGCCTATTCGCAGGCCACCGTCCCTCTTGTCACCGTGATCACGCGCAAGGCGTTCGGCGGCGCTTATGACGTGATGGCGTCCAAGCACATCGGCGGCGACGTCAATTATGCCTGGCCCACGGCGCAGATTGCCGTGATGGGTGCGAAGGGCGCGGTTGAGATCATCTTCCGCGCCGATATCGGCGATACCAAGAAGATCGCTGCCCGCACCAAGGAATATGAGGACCGCTTTCTCTCACCGTTCGTCGCCGCCGAGCGCGGCTATATCGACGACGTGATTATGCCCCGCGCCACGCGCTCGCGCATCGCCAAGGCGCTGGCGATGCTGCGGGGCAAGCGCCTGGAGCTACCGCCGAGGAAGCACGACAACCTGCCGTTATGAGGCGCTTGTGATTACGGTCGCGCGTGTGACGCTGGTGCCGATATCGGGAAGTGATACTGAGACGATCAGCGCGTGCCCGAGCCGACGCGGGGGTTCTGCCGTGACTCGCTGCTGCTGCGCGCCGCGTGCTCGGCGAGCCGCAGCCATGACTGCGCGAGCGTGAGCCAGAACGGTCTGTCGCTGTCGTTTGATGCGGTTTGCGCCATCCGCAAGCAGTCTTCCGCGTTGCCGCGGTAAATATTGTTGGGACTCATGTTTTACGCTCCCCGAACACGCAACTTGCGCGCTAGCAAAGCGTCGAACCTGGGCAAACTCATGGCTCTCAGCAAAAGCGCCACTCGGCGGCCTATGTCCGCCACTCGACACAGGCGGGGCGCGCTCCGACCGCGTCGGCGAACCCGTGCCGGCGCGGTTCTTTCAGGTTTGCGGCTCAAATCGCGCTGCTTTGCGAATGACAGAGGTATCATTATCTTCGCGCCCTATGCCGCCATTCCGCGACATCGTGGTGATCCATAGCTCCGACCTGCACATGGATCATGACTATACTGCGAGGCTGCATGGCGGTGACGGCACGGCTGGACTGTCCGGCGTGCTAAACGCCGCGCGCGCCGCCGCCGCCGATGTCGTGGTGCTCGCCGGCGATACGTTCGATTGCCATCGCCTGCCGGCTTTTTTGCTCGATCGAGTGGCCGCAATCATTTCGGCGGCGGTGCTGCCGGTGGTGCTGCTGCCCGGCAATCACGACCCCGCGGTGCCGGACGCGGTTTACCACGGCGACGCGCTCTCGATGGTCGACAATCTCCACGTCCTCGGGGTGACCCATCACGAGGCCGTCGTCTTCGGCGAGCTGGGTCTTGAGATTTGGGGCCGCGCCCACCGCGACTATGGCGACATGATTCCCTTCGAGCGGCTGCGGCCGCGCTCGACTCGTTGGCAGATCGCGCTGGCGCACGGCCACTATGTCCCGGTGCCGGATCGAACGACCAGGCTACGTCCGTCGTGGCTCATCGGCGATGATGAGCTCGCGGCGGCCGGCGCCGACTACATCGCGCTCGGGCACTGGAATCGGGCGGCGAAGGTAGGCGCAGTGGCGTATTATTCCGGCTCGCCGGAATACGCCGGGACGGTCAACGTGGTGCGGCTCTGCGCCGACGGAAAGGTCGCCGTCACCCGCGCGCCGCTCGCAATTGCACGTGAGCGCTCGGTCATCGATTAGACGAAGCGCATGCGCGCGGCGCGGTCGTCGGAAAAGTTCAGGAAGTTTTTCGATGTGTTCTCCTGCTGCATGCTTGCCGCTCGCCTTTACCGCTACCGCCGGACTGCGATCGCCGCGCTCGGCACCACCGCGCAGTCGCAAACACCCGTAGATTTTTCCCTCGGCGGCAACCACCGCCATATGGTCGCGCGCCTTCGGCAATGGCGCCGCCTCGCTCCATCTCCCGCTCGCGGGATTCATAGACCTCGTGCGTCGCCACCGTCACCCCGTCGAGCCCGCGCCCGCCGATGACGTGAATCTTTCCCGCGAGCACGGTAACCCCGACCGCGGCGCGCGGAGCTTTCATCGGCGCGAGCGTAAACCCGCCGAAGGTGTAGATTTTGCCGTTGTGTGCAGCGACCCCGAGATGGTCGCGTGCCTGCGGCACCGGCGCGCGCTCGCGCCAGCGATCCGTCGCGGGCTCGTATTCTTCGTTGCGCGGCCCCGCCGCGACCTCGCCGCGCACCGCCGGCATCGGCGCCCTCTGCGTCCAGCCCCCAGCCGGTGTCGCCTTGCCCGCCACTCCACCACCGAGCGCGAACAGCTTGTCGGGCGCTGCCGAGCGCACCGGCCAGCACGACGTCTACGATCCGACAACAAATGCGTGGACCTCGGCGCCGCCGCTGCCAACGCCGCGCAGTGGCGTCGCCGCCGCGCTCTACAAGGGAATGATCTTGGTGCTGGGCGGGGAGCTTCCGCCCAATCACACCTTCGTGGAGAACGAGGCTTACGATCCGACGCGCGGCCACTGGGGTCGCGCTCGCGCCCATGCCGGCGGGACGGCACGGATTCGGCGGTGCTCGAACGTTTATTTTGTCGGCGGCTCGTTGACCCCGGGCGGCGGCGGCATCATGGATCAGTTGATCATGTTCAGCCTGCCATGAACGCGAGCGGGCAGCGACGCCGGGACGGAAGCCCACGGCCCGGTGAGCCGGGGTGCCGCGCGCAGTGGAACTCACACTGCTGCTATTGTCCGCGCTGCCCGGTTATCGAAGGCGGTTGTCCCGGGGGAACGGTAACGGTCGGCGGAGCGGCTCTCGGCGCCATGCCGGTTGTGGCGGGCGGGCTCGTGTCCTCGCGCGCGGTGCGCGTGTTATCGCCCCCGGCGAAGATCCGCGTGTTATCGCCCCCGGCGAAGATCAGCGCCAAGATGATGACGATGAAGACGACACCGGCAATCCATCCCCACGGAGTGGTGGTGCCGATTCTGCTCTCCATTTCCGCCTGTCGCTCCATGTCCATTCTGCGATCGAAGTCTCTGGGGTCCGTCATGGCGGCCTCCATCTGATATCCGTCGACAGATATAACCGGCGGGGAGGGCCTTGAGTTCCGCCCCTGGAATCCTCTTTCAGCGAAATCCCACGACGCAAGCCGCTGCGCCTTCACGCGTTCTCTTCGTTCTCGCCGAAGATCAGTTGGGTTTGCGTGACGATCGCCGCGAGCTTTCCATCGCCGCGGGTAATGCGCGTCTCCAGCACGATCGTCGTGCGGCCGCGATGCAGTGGCATGCAAACTGCGTGCGCGGTGTCGCCCTTCGGCACGGCGGCAAAGAAGTTTGTCTTGCTCTCGATCGTCGCCGTGCCACCGCCCTCGGGAAGTGCGCTGCGCGCCGTCATCCCGCCGAGCGTATCGCCCAGCGCCATCATGGCGCCGCCGTGCAGCACCCCGCGGCGGTTGCATAAATCCTCGCGCACTGTGAGCTCGGCTTCGCTGCGTTCGGGCGAACGATGCAGGACGTTCACGCCGAGGAACTTTGTGAACGCCGGTAGATCGGACATCGTCGCTCCTCTGCTGCGTCGATTTGGTCATAGCATGACCCGCGCGCCGCGCCAGGGCCGATGCGTCATTGCACAGGTTTTGGCTTGTGTGCGCCGGTTCGCCGGCAAAACCGCTGCACTTGACCCAGATAGCGGACCTGCGCTTTGTAAAAACCCGCGGCGCTCGTAGCTCAGCTGGATAGAGCACCAGACTTCGAATCTGGGGGTCGGGGGTTCGAATCCCTCCGAGCGCGCCAACAAAATCAGGCACTGCAAGCAGGTTTGAGTTCTCGGGGGCGCGGCTCAAATCGCTTGGGGACGCGCCAGGGACGCAGACCACGCCCTCTGGGGAAAGTGAACGCGCACGCTGTGTGCCTCGCCAAGGGCAAGGCGGCAGTTTCTTTTTCCGGTCCCTCGGCCTTTGCTTCAAAACGTTTTGCGCATCTGTGAACTACCGCACATCGAGGCGGCAAAAAATATGCAAACACCCTATCGGCAAGTTCGATGGGGGATACGGATGAAAATGCTCGCATGCGGGTTGCATATTGCGCGCCGCGCGCAGTCTCGAAGCTGCGATGGCGGCGTTCGCCAAAAGCTGGCGGCGGGAGTGAGAGGGCATCTCGGCTTTTGGCGGCATTCCGGACATGCGTGGGCGCTTGACGCCGATTGCTTCCGCCCCACAGCGTTATCGGCGGGCCAATTTTGCTGTGACGCACAACGCTGCGCTTTGGCAGGCTTTGCCCTCGATGGGCAATTGCATGAAACGGCGCAAGTTCATCGCACTCCTCGGCGGCGCGGCCGCATGGCCGCTCACTGCACACGCGCAGCAGGGTAAGGTCATCCGAATCGGCTTTATCGGCGCCAGCCTCAATTCTTCTGCGATGATGGCGCAATACCAAGCCTTCTTGACCGAACTGAGAGACCTCGGATTCAGCGAAGGCCGAAATATCACCGTCGACTATCGACGGGTGGACGACCCCCGCGGACCGTTCGCGATTGCCGCCGAATTGATGCGGTTGCAGGTCGATTTGATTGTCGCCACTGGTCCCGAGGTTGCGCTGCAAGCGGTCGTCGGCGCAAGTCGCGGCATTCCGATCGTCATAATCGCCGTCCAGTATGATCCGATTCAGCGGGGCTACGTGAGCAGTCTCGCTCGTCCGGGCGGCAATATCACGGGCGTGTTCTATCGACAGCCGGAACTCGCGGCAAAGCAGCTCGAAATCTTGACGCAGGCGTTTCCGGAAAGGTCCCGATTGGCCGTTCTCTACGATACAAATTCGGCCGATCAATTTAGCGCAGCCGAGGCAGGGGCGAGCTCCACGCGTTTGAAGCTACAACCGCTGAAGCTCGAGAAGCCGCCATATGATTTCGCTGCGGCATTCCAGACCATGGCGCAGCGCGGCGCGCAAATGGTTCTCGTCCTGTCGAGTCCGTTCTTCGTTGAACGCCGTCCAGAGGTTGCCACATTGGCGATCAAGCACCGCCTGCCCACCATGTTCGTCTTCAGGTCCTATGTAGCAGCGGGTGGACTGATGTCCTACGGCGTAGAGCAGCTGGCAATGTACCGCCGAATCGGGGTCTATGTGGCCAAGATTCTCAACGGGACGAAACCCGCCGATCTTCCGGTCGAGCAGCCCACGAAATTTGAGCTGGTCGTCAATCTCAAGACCGCCAAGGAAATCGGCGTTGAGTTGCCCACATCAATCCTGCTGCGTGCCGACGAGGTGATCGAGTGAAGCGGTGCGAGTTCATTACGCTGCTCGGCGGCGCGGCGCTCGTGTCGGATGCCAAGGGCTACACGCTGCGACAAAAATTTTGGGACGTTATCCACAGAGCGGCTTGACCGCGCCCAATGCGGGCATACGATCCACATCGTCCATCGGCACCGTCGTGTGTTCCAGCGCGGTCGTCGTGGGGCAACGCTCCGAAAGGGGCGTTCCATGATGGGCCAAGCACGACAGTGTACCTGCGCTGAGGGTCAACGTACCGGGCGTTCGATCGACCGGTCTGAGCCA
>DATFQX010000509.1:0-71129 GCA_035263865.1 Xanthobacteraceae bacterium | reverse complement strand
GTCCACCCGCGAGATCGCCTATCGGCCGGCACGCGTGCTGATGCAGGACTTCACCGGCGTGCCCGCGGTCGTCGATCTCGCCGCCATGCGCGATGCCATGAAGGCCCTCGGCGGCGACCCCTCCAAGATCAACCCACTGGTGGCGGTGGACCTCGTCATCGACCATTCCGTACAAGTCGATTTCTTCGGCTCGCCCGATGCCTTCAAGAAGAACGTCGAGATCGAATACGAGCGCAACAAGGAGCGCTACGAATTCCTGCGCTGGGGGGCCGGCGCCTTCAATAACTTCCGCGTCGTGCCGCCCGGCACAGGCATCTGCCACCAGGTCAACCTTGAGTATCTGGCACAGACGGTCTGGACCAAGCCGGCCGGGCGGCTCGAGCAGGCCTTTCCCGATACCTGTGTGGGCACTGACAGTCATACGACCATGGTCAATGCGCTGGGTGTGCTTGGCTGGGGCGTGGGCGGCATCGAGGCTGAGGCTGCCATGCTTGGCCAACCCTATTCCATGCTGTTGCCGGAAGTCATCGGCGTGAAGCTCACGGGCAAGCTCAAGGAGGGCGTGACTGCCACCGACCTCGTGCTTACCGTCACGCAGATGCTGCGCAAGCGGGGCGTTGTCGGCAAGTTTGTAGAATTTTTCGGCCCGGGGCTTGCCAACCTTTCGATCGCTGATCGTGCCACCATCGGCAACATGTCGCCCGAATACGGTGCCACCTGCGGCTTCTTTCCGGTCGATGATGATACGCTGAGATATCTCGTTGATACCGGCCGGCCGCCAGCGCACATCGCCTTAGTGGCTGCCTACACCAAGGCGCAGGGCATGTACCGCACCAAATCCACGCCGGATCCGATCTTCACCGACGTGCTCAAGCTGGAATTGTCGCAAGTCGAACCTTCGCTGGCCGGACCGAAGCGCCCGCAGGACCGTGTCGCGCTCAAGGACGTCAAGACTGGGTTCGCGCTGGCGATGGACAAAGAGTTCAACAAAGGCGGCGACGGAGGCAAAGATATTTTCGATCTGCATCCCTCCCTCGCCACCACCCGCGACAAGAACTTTTCCAAGGCCGGGCCGCCGAAGCGCGTGCCAGTCCAAGGCCGCCAGCACGACCTCGGTCACGGCGACGTGGTTATTGCCGCGATCACCTCCTGTACCAATACTTCGAACCCGAACGTGATGGTCGGAGCCGGGCTGCTGGCGCGAAAAGCCGTGGCCAAAGGATTGGCCGTCAAACCGTGGGTGAAGACTTCGCTGGCGCCAGGCTCGCAAGTCGTCGCCGACTATCTCGACAAATCAGGGCTGCAGAAGGACCTCGATAAGCTCGGCTACAATCTCGTCGGTTTCGGTTGCACAACCTGCATCGGCAATTCCGGCCCGCTCGCGCCTGAGATTTCCAAGACGATCAACGAGAAGGACCTCGTCGCCGCTGCCGTGCTCTCCGGCAATCGCAACTTCGAAGGCCGTGTGAATCCGGATGTCCGAGCGAACTATCTCGCCTCGCCGCCGCTTGTCGTCGCTTATGCGCTGGCGGGCTCCATGTACTCCGACCTCGTGAAGCAGCCGCTCGGCGTCGACAAGAAGGGCAAGAAGGTCTTCCTTAAGGATATCTGGCCCTCAAGCCGCGAGATCAACGGCGTCATACGAAAGACGCTGAGCAAGCAGATGTTCGCGAAGAAATACGCCGATGTTTTCAAGGGCGACTCCAACTGGCGCGGCATAAATGTGAAAGGGGGCCTGACTTACAGCTGGGATAAACGGTCGACCTACGTACAGAACCCGCCCTATTTCGTCGGCATGGGTCGGCAACCGGCGCCGCTTACCGATATCGTCGATGCGCGCGTGTTATGCCTGCTGCTCGATTCCATCACCACCGATCACATCTCGCCGGCCGGCTCGATTAAGATCGATTCGCCGGCGGGCAAGTACCTTATCGAGCACAAGGTTAAGCCGGCTGATTTCAACCAATACGGCACCCGCCGCGGCAATCATGAGGTGATGATGCGCGGCACCTTTGCCAATATTCGCCTCAAAAACCAGATGGTGCCGGGAGTGGAAGGCGGAGTGACGGTCCATTATCCTTCACGCCAGCGCATGTCGATCTACGACGCTGCCATGCGCTACAAGAGCGATAAGGTCCCGCTCGTCGTTTTCGCCGGGAAAGAATACGGCAGTGGGTCTTCACGCGACTGGGCTGCCAAGGGACCCGGTTTGCTTGGCGTGCGCGCGGTCATTACTCAATCCTTCGAACGCATCCATCGATCCAACCTGATCGGCATGGGCGTGCTTCCGCTCTGCTTCGAAGAAGGCACATCATGGCAGACGCTCGGTCTAAGGGGGAACGAGCAGGTCACAATTCGCGGGCTGCATGGCGAGATCAAGCCGCGCCAACGTATGATTGCCGAGATCGTCGCCGCCGATGGCGGGCTCAAACGCGTGCCGCTGGTTTGCCGGATAGATACGCTGGACGAACTCGACTATTTCAAGCACGGCGGCATATTGCACTATGTGCTTCGGCACCTAGTGGCGGCCTAGATTGCTGCCGGCTCACCTCGAATTGAGTGGCGGGTGATCGCGCGCCTGCGTATGACACTACCGCGGAGGGGCAAAACGGAACCTCGCCTGGGGCGGCGGGGAAGGATCGCGATGATTCGTTGTTGCCTCGCCTACGCGGCGATCGTCATTTGTTCTTCAGTGCCGCCGCTTTCCGCTGCTCACGCTCAGCCGCGCGCCGTGATTGAGTTGTTTACGAGTCAAGGCTGCTCCTCCTGCCCACCAGCCGACCGACTGCTCGGGGAGCTCGCCGCCGATCCCTCCCTCGTTCCCATCAGCGTGCCGGTCGATTACTGGGATTATCTCGGCTGGAAGGATACGCTCGCCGACCCGCACAACACCGCCCGGCAAAAGGCCTACGCACACGCGCGCGGCGACGGCCAAGTGTACACCCCGCAGGTGGTGGTGAGTGGAATCATGCACGCGGTCGGCAGCGACAAAGCTGCGATCGAGGCTGCCATCGCGAACAGCCGGAAGAACGGCGCGATGTCATTGCTCCCGACACTGACGCTCTCCGATGCGCGGCTCAATGTCACGGTGCCGGACGTTACGGATGCTCGCACGAGCGCCGAAGTCTGGCTGTTTGGGCTTGTCAGAGCCGCCACGATCGCAATTGGGCGCGGCGAGAACAAAGGCCGCACGATCACCTACCACAATGTCGTACGGCGCTGGATGAAGCTTGGCGATTGGACGGGCAAGGCCAATTCGTGGAGTATTCCGGTACAGACGCTCAAGGGCGGAAACATCGACGAAGCGGCGGTCCTAGTTCAAAGCGGCACGACCGAGAAGCCGAAGGCGATCCTCGGGGCCGCGCTGGCGGCGATCCAGTGAACGGAAATCGTTAGATCACGCGCGTTCACCGCGCATCCCACTCAGAATGGGTGCGGCTGTGCCCCGCTCCGATCGACTCGTTCGCTTGCATCGCGACTGAGCTAGTGGTCCCAGTCCACCTCGAACGCCGGCGGCTGGTGGCTGGAAAATTCGGCGCTCAAAGGAAAGACGAACCCTGAGGCGACGATCTCCTACTTCGTATTTCGGCTTGGCGCTGCCGGGATCGGAATTGGGCAGCACCATGATTTCATTGACGAATTGGTGAGGATCGCAGTTCACTATGACGCAGTCACGCGCCACCTTGCGGCGCGATTCATTCCCACTTGCCGATGCTTGCATCCGGCGCAATCATTGCGGCATTGATCTGCCAAAAGGAGGCGCCGAATGAACCGCGGCGATACTGAGCCGAGCGCGTCGCATGGGGGCGAGGCTCCCGCTGCTGTGCCCCTCGTCCCCGTGAGCCGTGTGACTTTTGACCGGCGCGAGCTCAACCGCATTTTTGGTCTCTATGGTCGCAAGGTCGCCGCCGGCGAATGGCGTGACTACGCCATTGATTTTCTGAAGGACCGCGCGGTGTTTTCCGTGTTCCGCCGCGCCGCCGAGGTTCCGGTCTACCGCATTGAGAAAAGCCCGAAGCTCGCGCGTCGGCAGGGCGCCTATTGCGTGATCTCGGCGACCGGCTTGATTGTACGCCGAGGCCATGAGCTCGATCCGGTGCTGCGGGCGATCGATCAATCGCTCAGTGTCGTGCCTGGCTGACGCCGGTCGCAATCACGGCATCGCCGTCGCGCCGGGCCCGAGCGCTCGCTGCATCAGGACGCTGTCGAGCCAGCGGCCGAGTTTGAAGCCCACATTGTCGAAGGTGCCGACCATGCGAAAGCCGGCGGCGCGATGCAGTTCGATCGAGCCGGTGTTGGCGGAATCCCCGATCACCGCGATCATTTGTCGGGATCCGCCGGCTTCCGCTTCGGCGATCAGCCGTTTCAGCAACGCGCGGCCGATCCCCCGGCGCTGCATTGCTGGCGCGATATAGATCGAATCCTCTACGCTCCAGCGATAAGCCGGGCGCGCCCGATAGGGGCCCGCATAGGCGAAGCCGACGATCTCGCGATCAAACTCTGCCACCAGATAAGGATAGCCGCCGACCCGCAGGGCCTCGTAGCGTTTCGCCATTTCGCGCTCGCTGGGTGGCTCGATCTCGAAGGATGCAGTGCCGTGCCGCACGGCATGCTCGTAGATCTGGGTAATCGCTGCAAGATCGCGCGCTTGGGCGGAGCGGATGGGAAAGGCGGCCATGAATCAGAGGCGATAGACGCTCCGATAATATCTCGTTGCTCACGCGCTGTCCGGCTGGGTTCCTGTAAATGCAATGGCGCCCCGGCTCATCGCCGGGGCGCCATTTTTCGGGTCGGCCGTTGCGGTCGCTCAGCGACGGTCGCCGAGGAAGCGCAATAGGAACAAGAACAGGTTGATGAAATCGAGATAGAGCGAAAGCGCGCCCATCACCGCCTTGCGGCCGACGATCGTGCCATCCTCCATCGGATCGTACATCTTCTTGATGCGCTGGGTATCCCAGGCGGTCAAGCCGGCGAAGATCAGCACCCCAATCGCGGAGATGACGAAGTCGAGGCCGCTGCTCTTGAGGAAGAGGTTGACCAGCATGGCGATGATCAGCCCTATCAATCCCATGAGCAGGAAGGAGCCGATCGGCGAGAGATCACGCTGAGTCGTGTAGCCGTAAAGGCTCAGCGCGCCGAAGGCCGCCGCCGAGATGAAGAACACGCGCGTGATCGAGACGAGAGTGTAGGCCAGGAAGACCGACGATAACATTACGCCGAGCAGCGCCGCATAAACCATGAACAGCGCGAATGCGGTCGACGGCTCCAGCCGGTCGATGCGCCAGCTGATGAGAAAGACCAGACCCAGCGTTCCAAAAAATAGAACCAGTACCGCCGGTCCGCTGAAAATCATCTGGCCGAATGAGGTCAATCCCACGATCGCGCCATTCGCGTTGGCCACAACCGCCGCCTGGAACGTGAGCCAGGAGGCGATGCCGGTGAGCGCGACGCCCATCGCCATGTAGTTGTAGACGCGGATCATGTAGGCCCGCAGGCCTTGGTCGATCGCAACTGCTCGGTCCGCACCGACGCCGCGTCTGGCAGCCGCGTAGTTCCGGTCGAAATCCGACATGGAAGATACCTCTCTCTGATTCCGACCCGAGGGCCGGATGATAAGGCGCCCTACCGGCACAGCGGCTGGCGTCCGATGCGCGGAATCTAGTGCGGGATTGGTTCCGACGCCAGATGCCACAGCAGGGATTTGTTGACGCTGGCCTTCCAAGGGCCTGAACAAATTACATTATCGCAATACGACGCAATCGCAATATGACGCACCCGAAGCAGCCGCGCAGACGCGGCAAGTTGTCACTCAAGGGCAAGAGACGCTTTGGGCGAAAGGCGGCGGAGGCGCGTGGCATGGGCGGTTGGGCTACAGATTTCGTAGTACGCGGGCTGGTTTTTGGCCGAGAGCGGTGAACGTGCCGATCAGACCAAGTGCGACCATTACGATAACCGCGGCGCTGGCGGCGCCAATCAGCGGGCCGGGCAACCAGATGAACGAAAGCTTCATCGCCATGACGATAATAAGGGCGGCGGCGGCCGAGCCGGCCGCTACACCGAAGACGGCCGTCCCCACGCCTAGAACCAGGTATTCGAGTGCGTAGGCAGACAGAAGCCGCAGTCGCGTTGCGCCGATCGTCTTGAGGATCACCGCGTCACGGACCCGTTGGTGGTGGCCCGCCGCGAGCGCGCCACCCAGCACCAGTACGGCCGCCAATAAAGTGAGCGCACTTGCCCCTCTGACGCCCAGCGCCAGATTCGAAACGATCTGGCCGACAGCATCGAGCGCCTCGCGCACACGTATGGTGACTACCGCTGGGAAAGCCTCGGCCAGCGCTTTAAGCAGAGCGGTCTCTTCGTCGTTTGTGCTGCCACTGGGATAGACCAGAGTGGCGATATGCCCGTGAGGCGCATCCCGGAAGCTGGCGGGCGAGAAAACCATGACGAAGTTGATGCCGAGACTCTGCCAGTCGACCGCGCGCAGGTTGGCGATCGTTGCGGTGAGATTGCGACCGAGAACATTGACTGTGATGTTGTCGCCGACTTTGAGGCCAAGTCCGTCGGCGATGCGGTTCTCTAATGAGACCAATGGCGGGCCCTGGTAGTTGGGCTGCCACCAGTGCCCTTGGACGAGGCGCGAGCCCGCCGGGAGCTCGTTTCCGTAGGTGATGCCGCGGTCGCCCTGCAGCACCCAGCTGGCATCGGCAGAGGCCTTCAGCTTTTCAACTCCCACGCCGTTAACCGCCACGATGCGACCGCGCAGCATCGGCACCCGCTCAAGCACGGCCCGCGGCGCGCGGCTGTGGATGAAGGCATCGAATGTCTCGGCAGCGCCGGGAGGAATGTCCACGAAATAGAACGATGGGGCCTTCTCCGGCAACGCCGCCAGGAATTGTCGTTGCAAATTGCCCTCGATCGCAATCACCGCGACAAGGACGGCAAGGCCCAAGCCAAAGGAAATGACGATGCTCGCCGTGAGCGCGCCTGGCCGGTGGATGTTGGCAATGGCGAGTCGAACGATCGGCGAGCGTGGTCGTGGCAGGTGACGCGCGATCAGAGTGATCAGCGCCGCCACCAGACGCAGCAGCACGAAAGCGCCCGCTGCCGCAACCACGAAGATGGCGCTAATGCGTCGATCATGACCGAGCTCGATCGCGAGGATTGCGAGCGTACATCCAAGAAGAATCGTTGCTACGACATAGGGGCGGCGAGGCCAGCGACGATCGCTTGCGACCTCGTCACGGAAAAGTGCCGAGACCGGCACGTCATGCGCGCGCCCCAGTGGCCAGATGGCGAAAGCGGCGGCGATGAGGAGACCATAAACAAGGGCGAGCGCGAGGTCGCCCGCATGCAGCGTGGGTGCGAGCGGCAACGGCAATCTCGCGCCGAGAGTCCATGCCGTGACAAATGGCAAAGCCGCGCCGATGAGGAGGCCCGGCAGCGCGCCAAGGCCGGCGAGCACAAGCACCTGGGTGAGATAGATCGCGAAAACGCGCCTGCCGGAAGCTCCCATCGCCTTGAGCACGGCAATGGTCTCGCGCCGGCCATTGACGTGGCTTTTGACCGCGTTCGCAACGCCGACGCCTCCGACCAGCAGAGCGGTCAAGCCGACCAACACGAGGTATTGTGTAAAGCGCTCGACATTCTGTTCGAGCGAGGGCGAGGCATTGGCGCGGGATCGCAATTCCCATCCAGCCTTGGGCAACTCGGTTCGCGCGGCGGCCGCCACGGCGCGCACCGCCGTATCGGTTCTGTCATTGTCGGGAAGGCGCAAGCGATAGTGCCAGCGCACGACGCTTCCAGGCTGCAACAGGCCACTCGCTCGCAGTGCTTGTTCGCTCACGAGCAAGCGCGGACCAAAGCCAATGCCGCCGGAAAGCTTGTCAGGTTCGGATGTCAGAATGGCCCGAATCTCGATGATTGCGGAGCCGAGTGTGACGCGGGCATCCGGCCCAAGATCGAGCCGGGCGAGCAAACCGGCGTCGGCGGCGGCACCGAAGGCTCCGTTCCGATATGCCAGCGTCTGCGCGAGCGGCTGTTGCGGGTCGAGCGCGACGGTGCCGTAGAGCGGGTAAACGCCATCGACCGCCTTCACTTCGACCAGTGTTGTGCGCCCATCTTGCGCGCGCGCCATAGCTCGCATCGTGGCGGCGAGCGATACCTGCCCTCGGCGCTCGAGAAATGCGCGCTCCTCGGTGTTCGCTGAGCGCATGCTGAGGGTGAACGCGAGGTCGCCGCCGAGGATGATGCTGCCTTCGCGTGCGAGCCCCTCTGCTAGGCCGGCCGCGAGTGAATTCACGCCGGCGATCGCCATGACCCCCAGGCCGATGCAGGCTATGAATACGTAGAATCCGCGCAAACCGCCGCGCAATTCGCGCGCAGCAAAGCGCAGCGGCAGGAGACGGCTGTGCCGTGGGGGAAATGACGAGCGGGATCTCACGCTTGGGGGTTCTCGCTGCACGGTTGGTCTACCCCTCTATTCATTCCCGTAATGAAGAAGAAGCGGCCGCTGTGGGTCACGACTTCACCTCCGCCGGCGCGCGATGTCCGACAGTTTCGATGCGGCCTGAGCGCAGTCGCACGATGCGGTCGCAGCGCACAGCGAGCGCCGGATCGTGAGTGACGAGCAAGAGCGTGGTTCCGCGTTGCTCGTGGCCGGCAAAAAGCAAATCGATGATCTCCGCCCCGGTGGTCTCGTCGAGGTTGCCGGTCGGCTCGTCGGCGAGAAGAATGGCTGGGTTTGGTGCAAGCGCGCGGGCAAGCGCGACGCGCTGCTGCTCGCCGCCGGAAAGCTCGGCCGGATAGTGCCCTCGCCGCTCGCTCAGCCCAACCGCGGCAAGCTCGCGTGCGGCAAGCTCGTGGGCATCGTCGAGGCCGGCAAGTTCCAGCGGCACGGCGACGTTTTCCAGCGCCGTCATTGTGGGAATGAGATGAAACGACTGGAAAACAATACCGATATTGCGCCCACGGAAACGTGCCAGCGCATCTTCGCCCAACGGACCGAGCGCTTTGCCCGCGATCACGACGGAGCCGGTGTCGGCGCGCTCCAAGCCGGCCGCGACCATCAGCAAGGTCGACTTGCCCGATCCCGAAGGACCGACCAGGCCAACGGCCTCGCCGCGCCGTACGTGCAGATTTAGGTCTTTGAGGATATGAACACGGGCCGCGCCCCGCCCGAGCGAAAGATTGATCCCGCTGAGCGCGACCGCCGGCTGTTCGTGCTCTGACCCGGAGGTGTCCTGCATGTTGCGATGCTCGTTGCTGCCTTCGATTGTAGGCCCGCCGGCATTGCTTCGGTCATATGCGAGTTACGCAGCGCCGGTCCAGGCGGTTGCGCTGCTGGCGGCAGCGCTCGCGTTCGCAGTGCCTCTGCGCGCGCCAGCGGTCGCAGCCGCTGATCGGCCGGTGCGGATCGTGGTCCTGGGCGATTCCCTCACCGCGGGCTTTGGTCTGCCGGCTGATGGAGCTTTCCCTGCGAAGCTTGAAGGCGCCCTCAAGGCCAAAGGCCTCGCCGCCGAGGTCACCAATGCGGGCGTGTCCGGCGATACGGCCTCTGGGGGGCTTGCCCGCCTGGACTGGTCGGTTCCGGAGGGAACAGACGCCGTCATCCTCGAACTCGGCGCCAATGACATGCTACGCGGCACAGATCCTCAGGTCACGCGGCGCGCCCTCGAAGAGATCGTGCGTCGCCTCACGCAACGGCGCGTCGCGGTGCTGCTCGCCGGCATGCGGGCGGCGGCCAATTTCGATGGTGCTTATAGGCGCGATTTCGATGCCATCTATCCCGAGCTGGCCCGGCGTTACGACCTCCTGCTCTACCCCTTTTTCCTCGACGGCGTTGCTGGCGAGGGCTCGCTCAATCAGGGCGATGGACTTCATCCGAGCGCCGCAGGCGTCGATGCGATCGTTGCGCGCATTCTGCCCAAGGTAGAAGAACTGGTCCGGCAAGTCCGCAGCAGAGGGGCGATGTGAGCACCGCATGGGACGTGCGAATCTTTCCGACTTGTCATATATGCACAGCCAGCATTGCAGCCTCCCCCCATGCCGCGTCTCTTCACAGGTCTCGAAATTCCCGCCGAGGTGAGCCAGTCGTTGTCCATGCTGCGTGGCGGGTTGCCGGGCGCACGCTGGCTCGATCCTGAAAATTATCACGTAACCTTGCGTTTCATCGGCGACGTCGATGACGTCATTGCGCACGAGATCGCATCCATGCTGGGGCGCGTGCGCCGCGAGTCATTCGAATTGCGCATCGACGATCTTAAATCGTTCGGCGGGCGCAAGCCGCGCCAGATCGTCGCAACGCTTGGCCCGGCGCAGGCCCTGATGGAACTGCAGGCCGAGCACGAGCGGCTGATGCAGCGCGTGGGGCTTGAGCCCGAGGGCCGCAAATATACGCCACATGTGTCGCTCGCGCGCCTGCGCGAATCCTCGAGCCGGCAGGTTGCGGACTATCTGGCGCTGCGTGCACCGTTTCGCTCCTCGCCGTTCAAAGTCTCGAGGTTTGTGTTGTTCTCGTCGCGTGCCTCGGTCGGCGGCGGCCCGTACGTAGTTGAAGCCGCCTATCCGTTGGCGGCCTGACGCGCCGTCTTTGCGGGCGGGTTGCGAATCACACCGGTTTGAGCAGTCTTGAGTGCACGTCGAAGATGGCGGTCGCAAAGCCGTGACCGTCGGCGAGGATCTCACGCATCATAGAGAGCGGGGTCGGGCGCGGCGCTGCAACCTCGCCAACGACGCTGAAAAAATCGAAGCTGAGCTCGGCGTCATACTTGCGGGCGAGCTGCTGCATGCGCTTGTTGTCGGCGAGACAGGCCATCTGCAGAAATTTGAGGCCACGATTGCGCGCCGCCAGCAGCGTGCGCTCGAGCAGCGCGGACCCCACGCCGTGGCTCTGCCACGGCTTCTCGATCGAGAATGCCGCCTCGGCCTCTCGCGTCAGGGGTCCTCCGATTGGCCGCAGTTCCGCAGCACCACGCAAAGTGCCGTCGACGAAGAAACCATGAATCAGCGCGTCAATTCCGAATGAAAGCTCGGCATAGTCGCGCACGAATTGGTCCGAAACCGCGCCGGCAAAGCGATTGCGGCGGCTGGCGGGATCAAGCCGCGATAGGTGGTCGCGGTAGAGGCCAGCCTCCCCGATCCACAGCTTGCGGATCAGGCCGCCACGGGGTAGCGGATCGTGCATCAGCCATTTCCTTGGGTGATTGCGAATCAACTTGGAATATTGCAATGCACTATGGACGGAACAAGGATCGAGTGGGTGCGGGGATCACGATCAAGTTACTGATTTTGCCGCTTAAATCAGCATGCCAGGCATGCGGAACTTCGAGCTGCGGTCGTTGCCCGGTGGCTCGGTACCGCGATGCAGCATGCGGGCGATCCCTGCTCCTGTAAGTCTGGCGGCCGGAAGGCCCTTAGGACCGGCAAGTCTGCTCATCGGCTCTGCCTTTCGCCGCGGTCGGCGCAGACGCCACGCGGTTCACGAGCCATTTTTTGGAGAAGCTTTGAGGCCGAGGCCCTTGTGCTGGGAGCCTCGCGCAACCACCACCGCGCAATGATGCGGCCTCGCGAAGCGGCTTGCGGCTGGTGCTGCAAGCTCGCTATTCGTCGCAGCCCCTCAACGCAGCATTAACCTCATGTCCGCTTCCGTCTCGGCGCAGTATGCGGCGCAAGTAGCCGCTGGAAAGATCGAACGCGACGATGCCCAGCAGGCGATCGTTGATCGCCTCGCGCAGCTCGAAAACGAGCTTGCCGAGCGGCGGCTCGCGCGCAAGTCGTCCTCGCTGGGCTGGCTGTTTGGATCGCGCGAGGCTGAGCCGATCAAGGGCCTTTACATCTTCGGCGATGTTGGTCGCGGCAAGACCATGCTGATGGACATGTTCTTCGCAGCATCACGAGTGGTGCGCAAGCGGCGCGTCCATTTCCACGAATTCATGGGCGAGGTGCACGAGCGCGTCCACGCGCTGCGGCAGAAGGCCAAGCTCGGTGAAATCAGCGCGGAGGATCCGATCGGGCTCGTCGCTGCGGCCATCGCGCAGGAGACGCGGCTTCTTTGCTTCGATGAATTCCACGTCACCGATATTGCCGATGCGATGATTCTTGGTCGACTGTTCAAACAGCTGTTCGCGCTCGGCGTGATCGTGGTCGCAACTTCGAACGTGCCGCCGAGCGAGCTCTACAAGGACGGCCTCAACCGTGCGCTTTTCTTGCCGTCCATTGAGCTCATCGAAGAGCATTTGGAAATCAGATCGCTCGATGCGCGTACCGACTTCCGGTTGGAAAAGCTTGCTGGCGTGCCGGTTTGGTATGTTCCTGCCAATCGCTCAGCGCAAGCCGCCCTCGACGAAGCGTGGCGGCGGTTGACCGCGGGGCACCCGGGCGAACCGCAGGACCTGGTGGTGAAGGGGCACACTATCCGCGTGCCGTGCGCGAGCATGGGAGTGGCGCGGTTCTCGTTTGCGGATCTGTGTCAGCAAGCATTCGCCGCCGCCGACTATCTCAAGATCGCGCGTCAATACCATACGGTTGTGCTCGATCGTGTCGCGGCCATGGATTACGACCGGCGCAACGAGGCCAAGCGTTTCATCATCCTGATCGACACGTTCTACGACAACGCGGTGAAACTCGTTGCTTCGGCGGAAGCTGAACCCGGCGCGCTTTATTGCGCGAACGAAGGTTTTGAGGCGAGCCAGTTCAAGCGTACCGCCTCCCGGATGATCGAGATGCGCTCGCAGGCTTATCTTGCTTTGCCGCACGGGCGCGGCCATGCAGTCGCCTCGGGATCCATCGAAGGCCTGGTGGAGACATGATGCGATTTCGCTTCATTCGCGTTGACGCTGGCGTAGCCGGCGAGCGACTTGAATGGCAGGCCGGAAACGGTCTATGACCGATTTCGGCGGGCTTCCGCCGCCCCCGATCTGAGGTTTCTCCCCCGCATGGCACGTCCCAGGATCGCGTTGATCGGTGCCGGCCAGATCGGCGGCACGCTCGCCCACCTCATGGGCCTAAAAGAGCTCGGCGACGTTGTGTTGTTTGACGTCGCCGAAGGTATTCCTCAGGGGAAGGCCCTCGATCTCATAGAGTCCTCGCCGGTCGAGGGCTTCGATGCGCATTTCGCCGGCACCAATTCCTACGACGCCATCGATGGCGCCAGCGTCTGTATCGTCACCGCCGGCGTGCCGCGCAAGCCGGGGATGAGTCGCGACGATCTTCTTGGCATCAACCTCAAGGTGATGGAGCAGGTGGGCGCCGGCATTAGGAAATATGCGCCCGGTGCCTTCGTGATCTGCATCACGAATCCACTCGACGCCATGGTGTGGGCGCTGCAAAAAGCCTGTGGTTTGCCCACGCATATGGTGGTCGGCATGGCCGGCGTGCTCGATAGCGCCCGCTTTCGATTTTTTCTTGCTGATGAGTTCAACGTCTCGGTCGAGGATGTGACTGCGTTTGTACTTGGCGGTCATGGTGACAGCATGGTGCCGCTGATTCGCTATTCCACGGTCGCCGGCATTCCGCTGCCCGATCTCGTCAAGATGAAGTGGACCACGCAAGCGAGGCTCGACGAGATCGTCAAACGCACGCGCGACGGCGGTGCCGAGATTGTCAACCTGCTCAAGAGCGGCTCCGCCTACTACGCGCCGGCTGCCTCGGCCACTGCCATGGCGGAGAGCTTCCTCAGAGACAAGAAGCGCGTGCTCCCCTGTGCGGCTTATCTCAACGGCGAATATGGGATCAAAAATCTGTACGTCGGCGTGCCCGCGGTGATCGGCACGAAAGGCGTCGAGCGCGTCGTCGAGATTCAATTGAACGGCGACGAACGTGGCATGTTCGAACAATCGGCCGAGGCCGTTGCAACGCTGGTCGAGGCTTGCAAGAAAATCGCGCCAAATCTAGCGAAGTGAAGGTGCTCATGCCGTTGGCGAAGCCCAGCACGACGTGCTTGCGAGGTAATGTCGTCTGCGGAGCCTGCAACAGGTCCGCATGAACATTCACGAATACCAAGCCAAAGCGGTGCTGCGCGAATTCGGCGTCCCGGTGCCGCGCGGGCAAGCCGCCTTTTCAGTCGAAGAAGCGGTCAAGGCCGCGCACGATCTTGACGCGCCGGTGCTCGTGGTCAAGGCACAGATCCACGCCGGTGGGCGCGGCAAGGCCGGCGGGGTCAAGGTGGTCAAATCGAAGGAGGACGTGCGCAAGGAGGCCAAGCGCCTGCTCGGGGCAGTGCTCGTCACGCACCAAACCGGTCCGCATGGCAAGCAGGTTCACCGCCTCTATATCGAGGAGGGTTCAGCCATCGAGCGCGAGTTCTATCTGTCGGCACTGGTCGACCGCGAGAGCTCGCGCATTGCGTTCGTGGTCTCGACCGCTGGCGGCATGGACATCGAGGAGGTCGCGCGCGTCAGCCCCGAACAGATCGTAACGTTCACCGTCGATCCGGCGACTGGAATCATGCCGCATCACGGACGGCGCGTAGCGCAGGCGCTTGGACTGCAGGATGATCTCGCCAAGCGGGCCGAAAGACTCGCAGCACAGCTCTACGCCGCGTTCACTGCTAAAGACATGAGTCTGCTCGAGATCAACCCACTCGTCGTCACCAAAGGGAAAGAACTCGTCTGCCTGGATGCCAAGATCAGTTTCGACGATAACGCCCTTTACCGCCATCCCGAGATCGTGGCGCTGCGCGATCTCACAGAGGAGGATGAAAAGGAAACCGAAGCTTCGAAATACGATCTCAATTACATCGCGCTCGACGGCACGATTGGCTGTATGGTCAACGGTGCCGGTCTCGCCATGGCAACGATGGACATCATCAAGCTTTATGGCAAGGCGCCCGCGAACTTTCTCGACGTGGGCGGCGGCGCGAGCAAAGAGAAAGTTGCTGCCGCCTTCAAGATCATCACAGCCGATCCCAAGGTTCAGGGCATTCTGGTCAACATTTTCGGGGGCATCATGAAATGCGATGTCATCGCCGAAGGCGTGGTTGCGGCGGTGAAGGAGGTGGGCCTGCGGGTGCCACTCGTCGTGCGGCTCGAAGGAACGAACGTGGAGCTTGGCAAAACAATCATCGCGAAATCCAACCTCAACGTCACCTCTGCCGACGATCTTGACGACGCCGCCCAGAAGATCGTCAAGGCAGTCGGAGGTTGACGATGACGGTCGATCGAGGTGTCGTTTCTCCTTCTCGTTTCAGTTCCTCTTCAAGTGCACACGCAGCTGCTGAACCGCACCGCTGAGACAAGAGTCCATGTCCGTCCTGATCGACAAGAACACAAAGGTCATCTGCCAAGGCTTCACGGGCAAGAACGGCACGTTCCATTCCGAGCAGGCGATCGCCTACGGCACCAAGATGGTCGGCGGCACGTCACCAGGCAAAGGCGGCACGAGTCATCTCGGCCTGCCTGTGTTCGATACGGTGGCGGAAGCGAAGGAGCGAACGGATTGCGACGCGAGCGTCATCTACGTTCCCCCGGCCGGGGCGGCGGACGCGATTTGCGAATCGATCGCGGCAGAAATCCCTCTCATCGTGTGCATCACCGAGGGCATTCCTGTGCTCGATATGGTGAAGGTCAAGCGTGCGCTCGCTGCGGGGAAGTCCCGGCTGATCGGGCCGAACTGCCCCGGCGTAATGACCGCGGGCGAATGCAAGATCGGTATCATGCCAGGAAGCATCTTCGCGCCCGGCAAGGTTGGCATTGTGTCGCGCTCGGGCACGCTCACCTATGAAGCGGTCTATCAGACGACCGGCGAAGGGCTCGGTCAGACGACCGCCGTGGGAATCGGCGGTGACCCTGTCAAGGGCACCGAGTTCATCGACGTGCTGGCGATGTTCTTGGCCGACAAATCGACCGAGGTGATCGTCATGATTGGTGAGATTGGTGGCTCGGCCGAGGAAGACGCCGCTCAATTCATCGCCGACGAAGCCAAACGCGGCCGGAAAAAGCCCATGGTGGGGTTCATCGCCGGTCGCACCGCGCCGCCAGGCCGGCGCATGGGCCATGCCGGGGCCATTATCTCCGGTGGCTCGGGCGACGCCGAAAGCAAAATTGCGGCCATGGAGGCTGCCGGCATCAAGGTCGCGGCCTCCCCGGCGCGTTTGGGCAACACCTTGGCCGAGATAACCGGCGCGTAAAACTTTAAGTCGCCATGCGGACATAGCGCGGTCTGCGTCAAAAAAAGTGCTCTGAACAACCTACCCAGGTGCCTCTGCGCCTCGCTTTTGCCTGCGTCTGTGGCGAATAGGTCACAGCTTATTGCCAACGTCCGGGCTAGTCTCACCACCAGCTACGAACGCGGCGTTAATCCGAGCGCCAGCGTGCCGCGGACATCTATGCGCGGCCGGCCTACACGCCTCCTCCCGCCGCTCCGCTTCCCGTGTGTATTGGGGCGACAACGTCGGCTACAGCTGGGGCAAGTCGAAGTATGACGCCACTTTGACCGGCGTCGGGACCGTGTCGTACTCCCAGAACATCGATGGCGCCATCGGCGGCGTCCAAACCGGCTACAACTATCAGTTCGGAGCATGGGTGTGGGGTCTCGAAACCGACATTCAGGCCTCCGGGGAAAAGGGCGGCTCAACACTGACCGGCGCCCTGCCTCTGACATCGGTTACGACCGACGACAAGCTCCAATGGTTTGGAACGACACGCGGCCGCCTGGGCGTGCTGGCGACGCCGAACGTCCTGTTTTACGGCACAGGCGGCGCTGCCTATGGCCTCGTCAAGAATAGTGCGACGATCACTGTGGCCGGCGTCTCCGCTGTCGGCACCTTCAGCGATTTGAGGGCTGGATGGACCGCGGGCGGCGGCTGGAGCGCCAAACTCGAATATCTCTATATGGACCTCGGCCGGACTGAGCAAACATTCAGCGGCTTTGGAGTGGGGACGATCGCCACGCAGACTCGCAGCACAACCGACAACATCGTGCGCGTCGGTCTGAACTACAAATGGGGTGCAGGGTACTAATCGCCCCTCAAACCTGCTCTGATCCAAGGGCCGCTTGCAGCCGCAGGCGGCCTTTTTCCGTTACGGGACCGAGCGGACTTCGCATCTTTTGGCTGACAAAAGATGTGAACGGCAGTTCACCCATTGCCGATTGCTACGACGCAGCTGTCGCATAGATAATGTAGGTTCGCGACCAGATCGGTCCCCCGGCGCTTTGCGAGCCGCCAACAAGCCCCCAAGCCACAGGACCTGAGCATGTCTCGTCAGGACGCCAATGCTGCCTTCGCCCGCACGTCTTTCCTCTACGGCGGCAATGCCGACTATATCGAGAACCTGTATGCCCGCTACGAAACCGATCCCACGGCGGTCGACCCCGAATGGCGGGCGTTCTTCGAGGGGCTGAAAGACACCCGCGCCGACGTGATGACGAGCGTCGAGGGGCCGTCATGGCGGCTGCCTCACTGGCCGCGGCAGGCGCGCAGCGAACTCGTGTCCGCGCTGGATGGCGATTGGGGCGAGCTTGAGCGCTCGCTCGGCGACAAGGTCAAGGTACGAGCGCAGGCCGCCGGCGTCGACTTTTCCGCCGCCGAAGTTCAGCAGACAACGCGCGATTCGATTCGTGCCTTGATGCTGATCCGCGCCTACCGTGCGCGCGGGCATTTCTATGCCAATCTCGATCCGCTCGGCCTTGAGCCGCATCACGACGAGGAAGATCTCAACCCGCGCTCTTATGGCTTCACGGAAGCGGACTATGATCGCAAGATTTTTCTCGACCGGGTCTTAGGTCTGGAATTCGGCACGCTGCGCGAAATCCTCGCGATCCTTCGCCGCACCTATTGCCAGACGCTCGGAGTCGAGTTCATGCACATCTCCGATCCCGTACAGAAAGGTTGGATCCAGGCGCGTATCGAGGGGCCGGACAAGGAGATTACGTTCACGCGCGAAGGCAAACGCGCGATCCTCAACAAGCTGATCGAGGCCGAAGGTTTCGAGAAATTCTGTGATCTGAAATTCACGGGCACCAAGCGCTTTGGTCTCGACGGTGCGGAGTCGATGATTCCGGCGCTCGAACAGATCATCAAGCGCGGTGGGGCGCTCGGCGTCAAAGAGATTGTCATCGGCACGGCGCACCGCGGCCGGCTCAACGTTCTAGCGCAGGTGATGGGTAAGCCGCACCGCGCGATTTTCCACGAGTTCAAGGGCGGCTCCTCCACCCCCAACGAAGTCGAGGGGTCCGGCGACGTCAAATACCATCTGGGCGCCTCATCCGATCGCGAGTTCGACGGTAACCGCGTGCATCTCTCGCTCACCGCAAATCCCTCGCATCTCGAAATCGTCAATCCGGTTGTGCTCGGGAAGGCGCGTGCCAAACAGGATCAACACGGCGCGACCCGGGAAGACCGCACCATGGTGATGCCGCTGCTCATTTCCGGCGATGCCGCCTTCGCCGGACAGGGTGTGGTTGCGGAGTGCTTCGGCCTGTCGGGACTGCGGGGGCACCGCACCGGTGGCTCCGTCCACTTCATCGTCAACAATCAGATCGGGTTTACAACCTACCCCCGTTATTCGCGTTCCTCGCCATATCCGTCCGATGTCGCAAAGATGGTCGAGGCACCGATCTTCCACGTGAACGGCGATGATCCGGAAGCGGTGGTGTTTGCAGCCAAAGTCGCAACGGAATTTCGGCAGAAATTCCAGTGCCCCGTCGTCATCGACATGTTCTGCTATCGGCGGTTCGGACACAACGAAGGCGACGATCCGTCATTCACTCAGCCGTTGATGTACAAGGCCATCCGCAAGCACCCTCCCATTGCCGACATCTATGCCAAAAAGCTCATTGCAGAAAGTGTCGTCACCGAGGGCGAGGTCGAAAAGATGCGCCTCGATTGGCGCGCCAGGCTCGATACCGAGCTCGAGGCCAGCCAAGGCTACAAGCCGAATAGCGCCGACTGGCTCGACAGACGTTGGGCCGACATCAAGGCGGCACGCGACGCGGATGATCCGCGCCGCGGCCACACCGGTGCGCCGCTCGCGACGCTAAGGCAGATCGGGCAGAAGATTACAGAACTGCCGCAAGGTTTCCACGTGCACCGGACCATCCAGCGCTTCCTAGAAAATCGCCGCAAATCCATTGAAACGGGTGAGGGCATCGACTGGGCGACCGCCGAGGCGCTCGCATTCTGCTCACTCTTGCTCGACGGCCATCCGGTGCGAATTTCCGGCCAGGATACCGAACGGGGCACCTTCTCACAGCGCCATTCGGTGCTGATCGATCAGGAGAACGAAGACCGTTACATCCCGTTCAACAATCTCGGCGAGCGGCAGACCCGCTTCGAGGTCATCAACTCCATGCTCTCCGAGGAGGCGGTGGTCGGCTTCGAATACGGATATTCGCTTGCCGAACCCAACGCCCTCACGCTGTGGGAGGCGCAGTTCGGCGATTTTGCAAATGGCGCGCAAGTCGTCTTCGACCAGTTCGTCTCCTCGGGCGAGCGCAAATGGCTGCGCATGTCCGGGCTCGTGTGCCTGTTGCCGCACGGCTACGAGGGGCAGGGGCCCGAACATTCCTCGGCAAGGCTCGAGCGCTTCCTGCAGATGAGTGCCGAGGACAACATGCAGGTGGCAAACTGCACCACGCCGGCCAATTACTTCCACATCCTGCGCCGCCAGCTCAAACGCGACATCCGCAAACCGCTCATCCTGATGACTCCGAAATCTCTGTTGCGCCACCGGCGGGCGGTATCGCGGCTCCCCGAGATGGGGCCCGATACGACCTTTCATCGCCTGCTTTGGGACGACGCCCAAATGCTTCCCGACGAGAAGATCAAGCTTGTCGCTGACGACAAGATCCGACGGGTGGTGATGTGTTCGGGCAAAGTTTATTACGACCTTTACGAGGAGCGGGAGAAGCGCGGGATCGACGACATATATCTGCTGCGCGTCGAGCAGCTCTATCCGGTTCCGCTGAAAGCGCTGGTGCAGGAGCTCGGCCGCTTCAGGGGAGCGCAGTTCATGTGGTGCCAGGAGGAGCCGCGCAACATGGGCGCATACTTGTTCATGGGGCCGTACTTGGAATGGGTCCTCACGCAGATTCGCGCCAACCAAAAACAGGCGATTTATGCCGGCCGCGCCGCCTCGGCGGCAACAGCCACCGGCCAAATGTCACGGCACCTCCAACAGCTTAAGGCTCTCCTCGACGAAGCACTGGGCTAGCAGCAGGTTTGCTTGCGGCCGCTCGCCCCGTTCGCCCGGAGCGCGCCACATGAAAGGTGGGGACCATGGCTGATATCCGCGTGCCCGCGCTCGGCGAATCGGTGACCGAGGCGACTATCGGGAAATGGTTCAAGAAGCCAGGCGATCCGGTTGTCGTCGATGAGCCGCTGGTCGAACTCGAGACCGACAAGGTGACGATCGAGGTGCCAGCACCGGCTGCCGGGGTGCTCGCCGATATCGCGGCTAAAGACGGCGAGACGGTCGCAGTTGGCGCGCTGCTCGGCCAGATCAAGGAAGGCGCGCCCGCGCCCGGCAAGGCGCCGCCTGCACCGACGGGCCGGCCTGATCAAAAAACCGAGACGACCGCGCCCGGCGGAGGCGAGGAGCCGCAAGCCGATGTGAAGCCAGCCGGCGTGGCACCCCTCGCGCCTTCGGTGCGCAAGATGGCGGCCGAAACTGGGATCGACGTGGCGACTGTTTCCGGCTCCGGCAAGGATGGACGGGTGACCAAGGGCGACATGATGGCGGCCATCGAGCGCGCCGCGTCTGCGCCTACTCCCGTTGAACAGCCGGTCGCTGCCGTGCAGGCGCGCGCACCCTCGTCGGCGGACGATGCAGCGCGCGAAGAGCGCATCAAGATGACGCGGTTGCGGGCAACGATCGCGCGCCGCCTCAAGGAGGCGCAAAACACCGCAGCCATGCTCACGACCTTCAACGAGGTCGACATGAGCGCGGTGATGAACCTGCGCAATCGCTATAAGGAAGCCTTCGAGCGCAAGCACGGCACCAAGCTCGGTTTCATGGGCTTTTTTGTGCGGGCCTGCGTGCAGGCGCTGAAGGAAATCCCTGCCGTCAACGCAGAAATCGACGGCGCCGACATCGTTTACAAGAACTACTATCACATCGGCGTTGCGGTCGGGACCGACAAAGGCCTGGTCGTTCCAGTAGTGCGCGAGTGCGACAGGAAATCGCTGGCGGAAATCGAGAAAGAGATTGCCGATCTCGGGCGACGCGCGCGCGACGGCACCCTCAAGATCGAGGAGATGCAGGGTGGCACGTTCACCATCTCGAACGGGGGCATCTACGGCTCGTTGATGTCGACGCCCATTCTCAATGCGCCCCAGTCCGGCATCCTCGGCATGCATAAGATCGAGGAGCGTCCGGTCGCTGTCGCCGGCAAGATCGAGATCCGTCCGATGATGTATCTCGCGCTGTCTTACGATCACCGCCTCGTCGACGGCCGCGAGGCAGTGACGTTCCTGGTACGGGTGAAAGAGGTGCTTGAGGATCCGACGCGGCTGGTCGTGGATTTGTAAGTGGAAGCTTCGGCGCGGGCGCGGACAAAGAAAGATGTGACGTATCATGCCCTATGACCTCGTCGTCATCGGCTCCGGGCCGGGGGGATATGTCTGCGCCATCCGCGCAGCGCAGCTCGGCATGAAGGTTGCGGTCGTCGAGAAGGACAAGACCTTTGGGGGTACCTGTCTCAACATCGGCTGCATTCCTTCGAAGGCACTGCTGCATGCCTCCGAACTCTATGAAGAGGCCGGCCACATGCTCGACAAGATGGGCATCAAGGTCGACCAGCCGAAGCTCGACCTTCCCGCCATGATGAAATTCAAGGATGCGGGCGTCGACGGCAACGTCAAAGGCGTCGCTTTCCTGTTCAAGAAGAACAATATCGACATATTTCAGGGCATCGGGTGCATCGCCGCACCGGGCAAGGTGGAGATCAAAGCCGCCGACGGCAAGAACGAGACCATCGAGGGCAAGACGATTGTCATTGCCACGGGCTCGGACGTGGCGCGCCTGCCCGGCATCGACATCGACGAGAGGCGCATCGTGTCTTCGACCGGAGCGCTGGTCCTCAAGCAGGTGCCGGAGCGCATGCTCGTGATCGGCGCTGGGGTCATCGGGCTCGAACTCGGCTCGGTGTGGCGGCGCCTCGGCTCCAAGGTCATCGTGGTCGAATTGCTCGACCGCATATTGCCCGGAATGGACAACGATATGTGCCGGCAGGTGCAGCGCTTGTTCGAAAGACAGGGCATGACGTTCAAGCTCTCGTCCAAGGTTACCGCCATCGAGCCGGCGGGAAAGATGCTCAAGATAAAAGTCGAGCCGGCTAACGGCGGCACGGCAGAATCGATCGAGGTCGACGTGGTGCTGGTGTCGGTCGGCCGGGTGCCGTTCACCGAGGGGCTGGGGGTCGAAACCGCCGGGGTGAAGATGGACAACAAGCGCCGCGTCATCGTCGATGCGCGCTTCACCACCAACGTGCCCGGTATCTACGCCATCGGTGACGTCATCACCGGCCCGATGCTCGCGCACAAGGCGATGGACGAGGGCGTGGCGGTGGCGGAAATCCTTGCCGGAGAGGCTGGCCACGTGAACTACGATGTGATCCCGAATGTCGTCTACACGTATCCGGAGATCGCGTCGGTCGGAAAAAGCGAGGAGGAGCTCAAAGAGGCCGGCATCGCTTACAAGGTCGGCAAATTTCCCTTCACGGCGAACGGCCGCGCCAAGGCGAACCTGCAGACCGAAGGTTTTGTGAAAATCCTCGCCGATGCCAAGACCGACCGCGTGCTCGGTGTGCACATCGTCGGCGCGGACGCCGGCAACATGATCGCCGCGGCCGCCGTCGCCATGGAATTCGGCGCTGCAGCCGAGGATATCGCCCGTACCTGCCACCCGCATCCCACATTCACGGAGGCGGTGAAGGAGGCGGCACTCGCAGTCGACAAGCGCGCCATTCACATGTGAGATCGAAGCCAGTTTATCGCTATTCGTCATGCGCGGGCTTGACCCGCGCATCCATCCTCCTCGCAAGAAGTTCTTTACGAAGATGGATGGATTGCCGGGTCAAGCCCGGCAATGACGGTGGACGGGTCAGCGCGACAGGCCTTCGCGATGACAACGGCCCAAATGCGCGCTACGTACGCCCGCTGGGGGATGATCCGGCGCTAAATTAAGTGCAGCGAGTGCAGATAGTGCGGATTGAAAAATCCGAGTGCCATGAAAGCCAACCCGATTACGCCGAGCCCTATGGCCACATAGACCAGCGCCATCATCCCCGTGATGATGGCCGCCGACGCTAGCACGATACCAATCTGATAGGCCGCCGAGGCGAACTCGTAATGATGATAGCGCGCCAAATAGGTGTCGCGTTGATGCTCGTATGCTTCGGCTTGCGCCCGCAACTCCTTGCGGCCGTCCTTTTCCACCGGATCGGACTCGTAGCGCGCCACGGTCTTCATCCAGTCGTCCGCCTGCTTGAGGAGCGCGGCTTTCCTCGCTTCATCGGGCACAGTATTGGCTTCGAGCGCCAACGCCTGGGCAGCGGTGCGAAGCGTGGTCTGGCGGATGGTTTTGGCCTGAAAAAAATTCCAGCTATCGGACGCCTTGATGTTGAGCGAAATGCCTTCTGTCTGCGCGCTCTTGCCGAACATTTCGGCGAGCGCGAGCAAGAGCGCCATGATCGAGATCAGCAGCGCGATCTTCTTGTTTCCCCTTTCCCCAGTAGACTTTCCGCGGCCGCTGCCATGTTCTTCATGTTCGATGTGATGCTCGACTTCGTGCTGGACCGCGTGCACGCCATGGCTCATGTCACCCTCCGTCCCTCGTCGGGCGCACGATTTATCCAATCAGCCGCGTTTCGCAACCCCCGATCGCGCGCTTGTCACGCGCGCGGATGCGCGTTGCGATAGACTTCCATCAGCCGCTCGGTATCGACCGCGGTGTAAATTTGCGTCGTCGATAAGGAGGCGTGCCCAAGCAGCTCTTGGATGGCGCGCAGGTCGCCTCCGCGAGCCAACAGATGCGTGGCGAATGAGTGACGCAGCGCATGCGGGGTCGCGGTTTCCGGCAGGCCGAGCGCACCGCGCAACCGTGCCATCGCAAGCTGGACAACGCGCGGCGATAGCGGCCCGCCTCTGGCACCGACAAATAACGGACCTTGCGCAGGAAGCTCGTAGGGGCAGAGCGCGATGTATTCGGCGGCAAGGCTTGCGACCTGTGCTAGCACCGGCACCATGCGCGGCTTGTTGCCCTTGCCGATGACCGTGATGACATCGCCGCATTCGGGAGCGGGGATGTCGCTGCGCTTGAGAGCGAGCGCCTCGCCGATCCGCAGGCCCGAGCCGTAGAGCAAGGCCAGCACCGCGGCGTCGCGCGCGAGAATCCAGGGCTCGCGCTCCTCGCCGGCGCGCAAGCCGGTGTCGGTGATGCGCTTGGCGGCTACGATCGCGAGCGGCTTGGGCAGCGTCCTCGTCAATTTCGGCGATCGTACCGCAGATAGGGCGCCGATCTTGCCTTTGCCGTTGCGTTCGAGAAAGCGGGCGAACGAGCGCGCGCCCGCGAGCATACGCATCAACGAGCGGCTGCTGACACCGTCGTTTCGTCGTGCCGCCATGAACGCGCGCACGTCGAGCGGCTTGAGGCGCGAGAGCGCCGGTAGCGTCACCCGCTTGCCGAGATGACCGCTGAGGAAGATGAGGAACTGGCGAACATCGCGCTCATAAGCCTCGACTGTTTTTGGCGACAATCGCCGTTCCGGGGCCAGATGTCCGAGCCAGCCTGCGAATTCGCGGGCGACCTCGTTGGCGGCAAATGCGACATCTGGGGCGGGTCGTTCGCTTGACATGGGGCTCATATATCGCCCCTTCCTTCCCCGTTGGTTAAGCGCTCCGAGGCGGCCGACACCCATGGCCAAACGCGTCGTCGATGTCCTCGTTCCCGTCGCCCTCGATCAGGCCTACTCCTACCGGGTGCCGGAAGGGCTTGAGCTCGCGCCCGGGGACCTGGTGACCGTTCCGCTGGGTGCGCGCATGGCGACGGGGGTGACCTGGGTCGATAATCCGAAACCCAATCCCCGGCTCGACAACCGCATGCGGGACATCGAGGGCAAGCTCGACATCCCGCCGCTCAAGCCGGAACTGCGCAACTTTATCGACTGGGTATCGACTTATACGCTGAGCCCCCGCGGCACCGTGCTGCGCATGGCGCTGCGCATGGGCGAGCATCTCGGTCCGGCGCGCCAGCGCATCGGTGTACGCCTTGCCGGCGGCGCGCCGAAACGGATGACGGCGGCGCGCGAGCGCCTGCTCGCCCTGCTTGCCGATGGCCTTGCGCACGGCAAGCGCGATGTTGCCGAGGAAGCAGGAGTGTCTGTGGGGGTCATCGATGGGCTCGTCGACGAGGGTACGCTGCAGAGTCTGGTGCTCCCGCCCGAGCCCGTCGCGCGTGCGCCCGACCCCGATTTTTCGCTGCCCGATTTCACGCCGGCACAGGGCGAGGCGGCGCATGCGCTGTGCGAGGCCGTGGCGCGCGGCGGTTATCACGTCACGCTGCTCGACGGCGTCACCGGGGCGGGCAAGACGCGAGTCTATTTCGAGGCTGTCGCTGAGATTATCCGTCGCGGAAAGCAAGCGCTGGTGCTCGTCCCTGAGATCGCTTTGACCACGCAGTTTCTCGACTGCTTCGCCGAACGCTTCGGCGTGCGGCCGGCGGAGTGGCATTCGCAACTCTCGCAGCGTTTGCGCGCGCGCACATGGAATGCGGTGGCGACGGGAAGCGTCAGCGTGATCGTCGGCGCGCGCTCGGCGCTGTTTCTGCCCTATGCCGATCTGGGGCTGATCGTGGTCGACGAGGAACATGATCCCGCTTACAAGCAAGAGGACGGCGCGCGCTACCACGCGCGCGACATGGCGGTCGTGCGCGCGCGGGCAGCCGACATCCCGATCGTGCTCGTGTCGGCGACACCTTCCGTCGAGACCGAGGTGAATGCCCGACGCGGCCGCTACAGGCGCGTGCATTTGCCGCAGCGTTTCGGCAGCGGTGATCTTCCGACGATCGAGGCGATTGACCTGCGTACGGAAGGCCCGCCGCGCGGCCGCTTCATCGCGCCGCGTTTGGCGCAAGTCGTGAGCCATGCGCTCGAAAGCGGCGAACAAGCGCTGTTGTTCCTCAATCGCCGCGGTTATGCGCCGCTGACGCTCTGCCGCAGCTGCGGCTTTCGGCTCGCCTGCCCCAATTGCGACGCGTGGCTGGTCGATCATCGTTTCAGGCGCCGGCTGGTGTGCCATCACTGCGGTTTCTCGATGCCGCCTCCGCCGCAGTGCCCGAACTGCCAGGCCGCCGACCGCTTCGTTGCGGTCGGCCCCGGCGTCGAGCGGCTGGAGCAGGAAGCGGCCGAATTGTTTCCGCAAAGCCGCATCCTGGTGCTGTCGAGCGATCTCGTCGAATCGGTCGAGCGCCTGCGCGAGGAGCTCGACGCAGTCGCGCAGGGACAGTTCGACATTGTCATCGGGACCCAGCTTGTTGCGAAGGGCCACCATTTCCCCAAGCTCAAGCTGGCCGGCGTGATCGACGCCGATCTCGGGCTGGCAAACGGGGACCCGCGCGCTGCCGAACGCACATTCCAATTGCTGCACCAGGTCATCGGCCGTGCCGGGCGCGAGCAGGGTCGCGGTGTCGGGTATCTGCAGACGCATCAGCCGGAGCATCCCGTGTTGCGCGCACTGGTGGCGGGCGACCGCGCCGCGTTCTACTCGAGCGAGATCGAACTACGTGAGAAGACGAAGTACCCGCCGTTCGCGCGACTTGCGAGCCTGCTCGTCTCGGCGGGGGAACGCAGCGCAGCGGAATATTTCGCGCGCCGCCTCGCCGCCGCCGCCCCGAGCGACGACGGGGTACGCGTGCTCGGACCGGCAGAAGCGCCGCTCGCCATCGTGCGCGGCCGCCATCGATTCCGGCTGCTGGTGAAAGCCCCGCGCGCATTCGATCTTTCAGCTTATTTGCGCCGATGGGTTGCCGCCGCGCCCAAGCGCAAAGGCGCTATCAGGCTCGAGGTGGATGTCGATCCGCAGAGCTTTCTTTGATTTGTCGCCCCGAGCGAGCTCAGGGCAGGTGTCCCGCAAGTCCGCCGACCCAATCGTCGGCGAAGTCATTGTTCGATCGGAGCCGTCTCCGATGGGCGTACATTGGGTCCGAGCAATACTGTGGCGGCGGCCGCCAAGATGAGCGCGGAGCCGACCATATCGGTGATAGTCGGTCGCTCGCCCAGGATCAGCACTGAGGCCACGATGCCAACGACCGGAACGCTCAGCACGCCGAGGGACGCGGTCGTTGGTGGCAACCTGCGCACGATCTCGAACCAGAGCAGATAGGCGAAGGCTGACCCGAAGACTGCAGAAAAGGCCAACGCCCAAAGTGCGCGAGGGTGAACGGGCCAAAGGTGGAGCGACCCTTCGACGACGAACAATCCGGCGACGGTGACCAGGAGCCCCACAAAGAGCTGCCACGCCGAGATTGCCATCGGATCGGCGTCGATCTGCGCCCATTTCAAGTAGACTGTACCGGCTGCCCAACTCGTCGCCGTCGCCAGAGCGAGAGCAAGGCCGATCAAGTCGCTCGATCCGATCAGCGGATAGATCAGCACGGCCAATCCAAGGACGCCCAGCAGGAGCGAAATGCCACGCGAGAGATTGAACCGCTCGCTGAGGACCGGATAGGCCAGCAATGCGGCCCAGATCGGCATGGTGTAGATGAGAACCGCCACGCGAGAGGTTGCGGTCGCAAGTTGCGCGAAGGCGGTAAAGAGCGTGAAGCACGCAATGTTGAGGCAGCCCGCGATGACAAGGTGTGCGCGCGCTCGGCCGCTCTTAACCTTGAGCGGGCGCCGCTGCATGACTGCAAGCGCAAACAATGCAACCGTCGCCAGCCCCGACGTGCTCACGCGCATGCTGAACGGGGGTATCTCGTTGAGCGCAATCTTCATGGCCGGCCAGCTCAGCCCCCAGGCAAGGCTCACCGCGACCAGCATGAGGCGAGCCGTCGGGTCGGCGGCGTCATGGGTGGAGGCGGGTGACACGTTGAGCGTTCCGGCAGGGCAAGAGAAGAGGAGAGGAGGAACGGGTTTAGCACCGCCGCCGTGTGCTCGCGCAAGGCTCGTTGGTTGGCAAAAATACCGACCCCGGTGCGGACCTTTCGTCATGTTGCACCGCAGTTGGCGGTATGTTACGCAACCGCGCGATCTCGCGGGTTTTGGGAGCGCGCCGGCGTTCTTCCGCGGAAATGCAGAGTTCCATTGAATCTCAAGGGCTTCGCGCCCACCGTCCACGGCGGTGCCGATCCCTCGGAATTGCCGGAAGAGATCAACGTGGCAGGCGAACAGACAATCGTCTCGGGCATGGCGGGCCGCTACGCGACCGCCTTGTTCGAGCTCGCGCGCGAACAGAACGGTATCGATCGCGTCAAGGTTGATCTCGATCGTTTCGAAGCCCTTGTCGATGAGGTCGCCGATTTGGCTCGTCTGCTGAGGAGCCCCGTCTTCTCCGCCGAGGAGCAGACACGCGCGCTCTCGGGCGTTCTTGACCGCGCGGGCATCGATGGGCTTGCCGCCAATGTCCTCAAACTGCTGGGAACCAACCGGCGACTTTTCGCGGCGCTCGACGTGGCGCGCGCCTACCGGGCGCTCGTCGCCAAGCACGAGGGTGAGGTCACTGCCGAAGTCACGCTCGCCGAGCAACCGAGTGAGGCACATCTTGCCGCCATCAAGGATGCGCTGACGGCCGTAACCAAGAAGCATGTCGAGATGAAAGTGAAGGTCGAGCCCTCGATCATCGGGGGTCTCGTCGTCAAGCTCGGCTCGCGCATGGTCGACAGCTCGCTGCGCACAAAACTCAATGCGATGAAGGTCGCGATGAAAGAGGTCCACTGATGGACATCCGCCCTGCCGAAATTTCGGCAATTCTGAAAGAGCAGATCAAAAACTTCGGCCAGGAGGCCGAAGTCACGGAGGTCGGCCAGGTTCTCTCGGTCGGTGACGGCGTCGCTCGCGTCTATGGCCTCGACAACGTTGAGGCCGGCGAGATGGTCGAGTTCGAGAACGGCGTACGCGGAATGGCGCTCAATCTCGAGATCGACAACGTCGGCATCGTGATCTTCGGTGAGGACCGCGAGATCAAGGAAGGTCAGACGGTCAAGCGCACGCGCGCCATCGTCGACGCGCCTGTCGGCAAGGCGTTGCTCGGTCGCGTCGTCGACGCGCTCGGCAACCCGATCGATGGCAAGGGCCCGATCGATGCAAAGGAGCGCAGACGCGTGGACGTCAAAGCGCCCGGCATCATCCCGCGCAGATCCGTGAATGAACCAATGGCCACCGGCCTCAAGGCCATTGACGCGCTCATTCCGATCGGCCGCGGCCAGCGTGAGCTGATCATCGGCGACCGGCAGACAGGCAAGACCGCGATTGCGCTCGACACCATTCTCAATCAGAAGGCGCTGAACGCCACGGGCGACGAGAAGGTCAAGCTCTATTGTGTCTATGTGGCCGTCGGCCAGAAACGCTCGACCGTGGTGCAATTCGCCAAGGTGCTGGAGGAGCACGACGCGCTCGATTATTCGATCATCGTTTCGGCGACAGCGTCCGATCCCGCGCCGATGCAATTTCTCGCGCCCTTTTCCGGCTGTACCATGGGAGAATATTTCCGCGATAACGGCATGCACGCGGTGATCGTCTACGATGACCTCTCGAAACAGGCCGTCGCATATCGGCAGATGTCGCTGTTGTTGCGCCGTCCGCCCGGACGCGAGGCCTATCCCGGCGACGTTTTTTATCTGCACTCGCGGCTGCTCGAACGCGCCGCCAAGATGAACGAGGACCACAAGGCGGGATCGCTCACGGGGCTTCCCATCATCGAGACGCAGGCGAACGACGTCTCCGCCTATATCCCGACCAACGTCATCTCGATCACCGACGGACAGATCTTTCTGGAGACGGACTTGTTCTATCAGGGCATCCGCCCGGCGGTGAACGTTGGGCTGTCCGTGTCACGCGTCGGCTCCGCCGCGCAGACCAAGGCGATGAAGAAGGTCGCCGGGCGCATCAAAGGCGAACTCGCGCAGTATCGCGAAATGGCGGCATTCGCGCAGTTCGGCTCCGATCTCGATGCCACGACCCAGCGCCTGCTCAACCGGGGCGCGCGGCTCACCGAACTGCTCAAGCAGCCGCAGTTTTCGCCGCTCAAGATGGAGGAGCAGGTGGTCGTCATCTATGCCGGAGTCCACGGCTATCTCGATCCTATTCCCGTCGATCGGGTGCGCGCCTTTGAGGAGGGCCTGTTGACACTGGTGCGTACGCAACACGCGGACGTCCTCTCCGCTATCCGCGATAGCCGGGATCTCGATGACGCCACCGCTGCCAAGGTCAAAGCCGCGGTCGACGGATATGCCAAGACCTTCGCGTGAAGCCGACGACAGGAGATGGAGAACAGACGACAGGTGATCGACGGCCAATGATCGACGTCTGACGGGATCGTTCGCTTCTCCGTCCTCTGTCGTCCGTCCTCTGTCATCCGACCTCAAATGCCCAGCCTCAAAGACATGCGCGTGCGCATCGCCGCCACCAAGGCGACGCAAAAGATCACCAAGGCCATGCAGATGGTCGCGGCATCGAAGCTGCGGCGTGCGCAGGTCGTGGCCGAGGCCGCGCGTCCCTACGCCCGGCAGATGGCGAAGGTGCTTGGCAATATCGCCGCCGCGGTCGGCGATCTCGGCACAGCGCCGCGATTGCTGGCCGGAACCGGCAGCAACCGGGTGCATCTCCTGCTGGTATGCACCGCCGAGCGTGGCCTGTGCGGTCCGTTCAACTCGGCGATCGTGCGTCTTGCGCGCGAGCGGGCAAATACACTGACGGCCGAAAGCAAGGAGGTCAAGTTCTTTTGTGTCGGCCGCAAAGGCTACGAGCAGCTTCGCCGTACTTACGAGAGGCAGATCATCGAGCACATCGAGCTACGCGCGGTCCGCACCCTCACCTTCCAACACGCCGAGGATATCGCCGACAAGATCTTGCGGCTTTACAACCAGGGTGCATTCGACGTCTGCACACTGTTCTTTTCGCGTTTCAAGTCCATCATCGCCCAGATCCCGACGGCCCAGCAGATCATTCCGCCCGTATTCGAGGGCGGCGCGGGCCGCGATAACGGCGTGTTCTATGAATACGAGCCCGACGAGGAAGAGATCCTCCTCGAGCTTCTGCCGCGCAACGTCTCCGTGCAGATTTTCGGCGCGCTCCTGGAGAATGCCGCCTCGTTCTACGGCGCGCAGATGACCGCGATGGACAACGCCACGCGAAACGCGGGCGAAATGATCCGCAAACAGACGCTAACCTACAACCGCACGCGCCAGGCGATGATCACGAAGGAGCTGATCGAGATCATTTCCGGTGCCGAGGCGGTGTGAACTCGCAACCTTCTATATCGGCGCAATAACAAGGACCAGCCATGGCAAATCCAGTCGGGCACGTCACGCAGGTGATCGGCGCAGTCGTCGACGTGCACTTCGAAGGGCATCTGCCGCCCATCCTCAACGCGCTCGAGACGAAGAATCAGGGCCATCGCCTGGTACTTGAGGTCGCCCAACATCTCGGCGAGTCGACGGTGCGCACCGTCGCCATGGACACGAGCGAGGGCCTCGTGCGCGGCCAGGAGGTCACGGACACCGGCCAGCCGATCGCGGTGCCGGTCGGCGACGGCACGCTCGGCCGCATCATCAATGTGATCGGCGATCCCGCCGATGAGGCCGGCCCGGTGCCCCACGAGCAGCGGCGCCCGATCCACCAGCCGGCACCGTTGTTCACCGACCAGTCGACGGAAGCGGAAATTCTCATTACCGGCATCAAGGTTGTCGATCTGCTCGCGCCCTACGCCAAGGGCGGCAAGGTCGGCCTGTTCGGCGGCGCCGGCGTCGGCAAGACCGTCATCATCATGGAGTTGATCAACAACGTGGCGAAGGCGCACGGCGGCTATTCGGTGTTCGCCGGCGTGGGCGAGCGCACGCGCGAAGGCAACGACCTCTATCACGAGATGATCGAGTCGGGCGTGAACAAGGACCCCAAGAAAAACAATGGGTCTGCCGCAGGCTCGAAGTGCGCGCTGGTCTACGGCCAGATGAACGAGCCGCCGGGCGCGCGTGCCCGGGTCGGCCTTTCCGGGCTCACGGTCGCTGAATATTTCCGCGACCAGGGCCAGGACGTGTTGTTCTTCGTGGACAACATCTTTCGTTTCACCCAGGCGGGCTCGGAGGTCTCCGCCTTGCTCGGGCGCATTCCCTCGGCCGTGGGCTATCAGCCGACGCTCGCGACCGATATGGGCGCCCTGCAAGAACGCATCACCACCACGACCAAGGGGTCGATCACCTCGGTGCAGGCGATCTATGTGCCCGCCGACGATCTCACGGATCCGGCACCTGCAACCTCGTTCGCGCACCTGGATGCGACGACCGTGCTGTCGCGCTCGATCGCGGAGAAGGGCATCTATCCGGCGGTCGATCCGCTCGATTCAACGTCGCGCATGCTTTCTCCCATGATCGTGGGCGAGGAGCATTATGGAGTTGCCCGCCAAGTGCAGCAGATTCTGCAACGCTATAAAGCGCTGCAAGACATCATCGCCATTCTCGGCATGGATGAGCTTTCCGAAGAGGACAAGCTCACCGTCGCGCGCGCGCGCAAGATCGAGCGCTTCTTGTCCCAGCCATTCCACGTCGCCGAAGTGTTCACCGGCGCGCCGGGTGTCTTCGTCGAACTCGCCGACACCATCCGCGGGTTCAGGGGCCTGTGCGAAGGAAAATACGACCACTTGCCGGAAGCAGCGTTTTATATGGTCGGCACCATCGAGCAGGCCGTGGAGAAAGGCAAAAAACTCGCGGCGGAAGCCGCGTGATTGGTTGGCGAGTAGCGAACGCGAGATAAAGCGCTGTTCGCCTTTGCCGGATAACGACCAGAACCCAACGGGCGTCCTATGGCCACCTTCCACTTTGATCTTGTCTCGCCGGAGAAGCTTTTGTTCTCCGGAGAGGTCAATCAGGTAGACGTGCCTGGCTCGGAAGGCGACTTCGGCGTGCTCGCGGGGCACGCTCCGTTCGTTACGACGCTGCGGCCGGGGATTCTTGTCATTTACGGCGAACGCGAGGCGCACCGAATCGTCGTCGAAGGCGGTTTTGCCGAGGTCGGTCCAGGCGGCCTCACTGTCCTGGCCGACATGGCGGTGCCCGTGGAAGAGTTTGACGTGACGCAGCTTGCCGGCGTGATCAAGGATACCGAGGAAGACGTCGCCGATGAGAAGGACGACTGGACGCGCGACAAACTTGCCCAAAAGCTTGATCGGCTAAGAGCGCTACAGGCTGCGCTGGTCGCTTAATTCGCGTCGGCCGCAAACCTCGCGAACTCCTTCACGAGCCGCTGGTAAACCGGCCGCTTGAACGGCACGACCAAGTCGACGACGCGCGCCAGCCGTTCCCAGCGCCATTCGACAAATTCCGGCTTGTGGCCACCGGCGGGATGCGCAATGTCGATTTCGCTGTCCTTGCCGGTGAAACGCAGCGCGTACCATCTCTGGCATTGCCCTCGGTACTTGCCCCCCCAGGCCCTGCCAACGATCTCGCGCGGGATGTCGTAGCAGAGATCTTCCTCGATCTCGCCGAGCTTTTCGACCGAACGGATGTTGGTTTCCTCGTAAAGTTCGCGCAGTGCCGCAGGCCAGGGGTCCTCGCCACCGTCGATGCCGCCCTGCGGCAGCTGCCAGGCGTGAGTCTTGTCGACATGCTCGGGCCCATCGATGCGGCGGCCGATGAACACGCGCCCGTGGCGATTGAACACCACGGTGCCGACGCAGGGGCGATAAGGTAGCGATTCGAAACGCGGCATCATCGTTCCCACGTGGTGATAGGGCGCGCGAGAGCTGCCGTCGATAATTGGCCTCTCGGCTCCAATCGAGGCCTGTGCTGCTACGGGTGGCGAGCCCTCATCAGACCGCGGAAAGCATCGGGGCGGCCGCAGGCCGCCCCGTCACTGGATATGAATCGCCTCTCCTAGTTCGGCACGGCGGTTTTCGGGTTCGGCGGATAAGCCGAATTTTTTTGGATGCCGCGAATGAGATCGAGCGCGGTATGGAGCGCCTTGTCGTCCTTCGGATCTGGTGGAATGTAGGACTGCGAGCCGGTCTGCTCGTCTCCTTCGGCCTTGAGGTGCCCGCGCAGCGATGCCTCGCCGCGCGTATCGGTGCGCGCTTTGAGCTCGTCGGGCACCTCCTGAAGCACCTCGATGTCGGGGGAAATGCCCTTCGCCTGGATCGACCGTCCGGACGGCGTGAAATAGCGCGCGGTGGTCAGCCGCAGCGCCCCATTGCCCGAGCCCAGAGGAATGATCGTTTGCACCGAGCCCTTGCCGAACGAGCGCGTGCCGATGACGGTCGCGCGGCGGTGATCTTGCAGCGCGCCCGCCACAATTTCGGAAGCCGACGCCGAGCCGCCGTTGATCAGCACGATGACGGGCTTGCTCTTGGTGAGATCGCCGGCACGCGCATTGAACCGCTGTGTCTCCTCGGCATTGCGGCCGCGCGTCGACACAATCTCGCCCTTCTCCAGGAAGGCATCGGACACGGAGATCGCCTGGTCGAGTAATCCGCCCGGGTTGTTACGCAGGTCGATGACGTAGCCCTTGAGCTTGTCGCCAGCCTGAGTGGAAAGGTCGGTGATCGCTTTCTTCAGGCCTTCGGTGGTCTGCTCGTTGAACTGGGTGACGCGGATAAAGCCGACATCGTCGCCTTCGAGGTGCGAGCGCACGGAGCGCACCTGGATGCGTGCGCGGATAATGGTGACCTCGACGGGCTTATCCTGGCCCTTGCGCATGATCTTGAGCTTGATCTTGGAGTTCTCCGGCCCACGCATTTTCTCAACCGCCTGGTTCAGGGTGAGCCCCTGCACCGGCTCGTCGTCGAGGTGGGTGATGATGTCATTCGCCATGATGCCGGCTTTGGCTGCCGGCGTCTCGTCGATTGGAGCGACGACCTTGATCAGCCCGTCCTCCATGGTCACTTCGATGCCGAGACCGCCGAACTCGCCACGCGTCTGCACCTGCATGTCGCGGAAGCTCTTGGAGTCCATATAGCTCGAATGTGGATCGAGCCCCGCCAGCATTCCGTTGATCGCCGATTCGATCAGCTTGCTGTCGTCGGGCTTTTCCACGTAGTCCGCCCGTACCCGCTCGAACACATCCCCGAACAGGCTTAGCTGCCGGTAGGTATCGGCGGCGGCCGCTTGTGCGCGTGCCCCATCGAGCACGATGCGGGGCGGGGTTGCGATCAGTGTCACGGCTACGCCCGCCGCCGCACCGAGGAGAATCAGGGAAGTCTTGGGCATGATCATCCGCGAACCTTCTGGCCTTCGTTTACGGCCCACCATGGACCTGGATCGACGGGAACCCCGTCCTTGCGGAACTCTACATATAGAACGGGTTGGCTTACACCGCCCGCTTTAGCAACGGCCGATTGGGCTCCGTCGCCCATCACCGCGACGGGCTCGCCCGTCACCACGAACTGCCCCAAATCAACGGATATCCGTTCCATCCCAGCGAGCAAGACATGATATCCGCCGCCGGCATTAAGGATCAAGAGTTGGCCATAATTGCGGAACGGACCCGCATAAACGACCCATCCGTCGCATGGGGCGGTGATTTGGCTGCCAGGGCGGGCGCCGATAGACATGCCCTTTTCGGTGCCCCCAAGCCCGTCAGCCGCTCCAAATTCTTTGATTCGAGCACCGTTGACCGGCAATGGCAGCATGCCTTTAGCCGAGGCAAAGGCCACGGCAGGAGTGAGCCGCCCCCGATCTTTGAGCGCTGCGAGGTCAGGCCGGCTGCCTGAGGGTTTTGCGTCTTCGCTCGCGCGCGCCGCCGCGCGCGCCGCACGCGCGGCGGTGTTCAGACCCTGTTCGAGCTTGGCGATCAGTTGATTGAGATTCTCTGCCTGGCGTCCCAGCTCGGCGGCGCGTTGGCGTTCGTCGGTCAAGGCCTGCTCGGCTTCCGCCAAGCGCCGTTGACGCTCGTCGACGTACAGCGAAAGGCGCTGGCGTTCGTCCGCGAGCACGAATAGATCGCGGGCGAGGCGGTCCCGCTCGGCGGCAATCTGTTGGCGCAGACGCACGAGCTCGCCAAGATCTGCCGCGAGCACTTCGGCTTGCTGTCGCATTTCGGGCAGTACTGCTCCCAGCATCATCGCCGAGCGAACCGATTGCAGCGCATCTTCGGCCTTGATCATCAGTCCGCTCGGGGCATGCCGGCCGATTCGCTGCAAGGCGCCTAGGACCTCCGCGATGAGGCTACGCCGCTGCCCCAACGAGTTCCGCAGCGCCTGTTCGGCATTTTCGAGCGGCTCGAGACGCCCTTGCGTTTGCGCGACCCGCTCCTCGACGGCGCTAACTCGGGACGCAGTGTCGATGAGTTGCTGATTGAATCTGCGCCGGTCGTCGCCGATCGACTCGATCTCTCGCTTGAGCCGCGCTTCGTTTTCGAGCGTTCTTCGCTGCTCGGCGCGCAGCGCCTCCAGCTCCTGCACGCGCGCATTGAGCGCATCGAGGCTCGGGACCCCACTTTGCGGAGCGGGGGCTTGGGCTGATGCGGCGGTGAAGCTCGGTGGCCACGTTCCCGCGGTGGTCAGGATCGCCGAACAGAGGATGATGAGAAAGGCCAACACGACCAGGATCAATATGCTCTGTGCGAAGGAGTTCCAGGCGCGAGTCATAATCAAAATTGGCGCTGGATTAAGACGAGGGAAAGCTTTTACAGACGCCGGGCACGCAAATGCGTGATTTTCTTCTTGTTTTACGTCTGCGCGGCAATGGCGCCGCTCAAGCGCGATGATAGGGATGCCCAGTCAGGATCGTAACGGCGCGGTAAATCTGCTCCATAAGCATAATGCGAATAAGTTGATGCGGCCAAGTCGCCGCGCCAAAGGCGATGGCAAGGCTCGCTTTTTCCCGCAGGCTCGGCGCCAGTCCGTCGGCGGCGCCGATAACGAACACGACCGCGGGCTTGCGCTGCCCTCGCCATTCTTGCAGCCGCGCGGCAAAACCGGCGCTGCCCATGCTCTCCCCGCGTTCATCAAGGACCACGATGACTGCGCCATCGGGGATGATATTGGCAATCGCAATCGATTCTTCGACCATGCGCCGGGTGGCGTCGCCGGCGCGGCTCTCCTTGATTTCGACGATATCGACGGCGCTCAATCCGGCCCTGCGGCCAGCATCCAGTGCGCGCTTGCAATAGCGTTCGGCGAGCTCACGCTCGGGACCTTGCTTTAAACGGCCGACGGCAGCGATCACGATGCGCATGCGTAACGATACGCATGGACCGCGCGCAGGCTCAAGCCGCTCACGCGGCCTGCCAAGGGATTAGCGGTCGTTAGCTTGCCTGCCGGTGCCGGCGAGTAGGCGCCCACATTTTCTCGAGATTATAGAAGGCGCGGACTTCAGGCCGGAACACGTGAACTATCACGTCGCCGGCGTCGATGAGCACCCAGTCGCAGTGCGGCATTCCTTCCACCCGCGCGTCAGGCAAGCCGGCGGTAGCGAGATCTTCGAGCACGCGATCGGCGAGCGAGCCCACATGGCGGTTCGACCTTCCGGAGGTCACAACCATGGTGTCGGCGATGCTGGATTTGCCGGTGAGATCGATGGTGACGGTGTCTTCCGCCTTCATGTCGTCGAGGCGCGCGAGCACCAGGCGAAGAATCTCCTCGGCGTCTGGACGCACCTTGGAGATGGGTTCGGCGGCGCCGAAGGCGCCAGCGCGAGAGAGTGCGGGTATGCGCAGGGTCCCTTCCTTTCTTTCATCGCCTACGCGAAGCGAAGCAGTCCTAAGATAGGCACGGCCGGTTAACGGTTTCAACCTGCCGCCGTTCCACAATCTCGATACTGTGGCGCTTTGGCATCACCTTTATGACGGGCGGCACGCAGAGCCGTCGACGAGAGGGGCGATTTCAGCCCATGCAGGTACACCCAGGCGGGCGGCTTGCGGTTAGGCAGCGACCTTGCCGTCGATTCGGGAATGCGCGAGCGCGCAAGCGCGTGGCCTGCAGGGCTGCCGCTGGCGTAGAGACTGGGCCCGAGCCGATCGACCACGGCGATCGGCACCATGGCGGCGATGCCGCGCCATCGTTGCCAGCGATTGAAGCTGCGGAGATTGTCGGCGCCCATAATCCAGACGAAACGGACGCCCGGACAGTGGCGGCGCAGATAGGCGATGGTCTCATAGGTGTACGGCGTGCCGATTTGCGCTTCCAGGTCGCAGATGTCGATGCGGGGATGGCGCGCAAGCGCCCCCGCGGCGACGATACGCTGTGCGAGGGGGGCAAGCCCCCGCGTGTCCTTGAGCGGATTGCCGGGGGTAACCAGCCACCAGACTCGGTCGAGTTGGAGCCGCTTCATGGCGAGCAAACAGGCGCCAAGATGCGCCTCATGCGGTGGATCGAACGTGCCGCCGAATAGACCGATCCGCATCCCAGGGGCGTGCGGAGGTAGCACGATGCGGGGCGCAATCGGTTGCCCCTCTGCCCTTGCGGGAGAGGGCTGCGACGGCGCAAGCGAAGTTTTCACGGCCTGATCTGCCCCGAGCCACGCACGCGATACTTGAAGGTTGTCAACTGCTCGACGCCGACCGGCCCGCGCGCATGAAAGCGGCCAGTGGCGATGCCGATCTCGGCGCCGAAGCCGAACTCGCCGCCGTCGGCGAATTGGGTCGAGGCGTTGTGCAACACGATGGCCGAATCCACTTCGCTGAGGAATTTCTCCGCTGCCGCTTGGTCTTCGGTGATGATCGAATCCGTATGATGCGAGCCGAAACGCTCGATATGCTTCATCGCGCCATCCACCCCATCGACCACCTTGGCGGAAATGACGGCATCGAGATATTCGGTCGACCAGTCCTGCTCGCTTGCCGGCTTGACGCGCGGGTCGGCAGCGCGCGTTGCCTCGTCGCCACGCACCTCACAGCCGGCATCGATGAGCATGGTGACGAGCGGCTTGAGGTAGGTGGACGCGACTGCGCGGTCCACGAGCAGCGTCTCGGCCGCGCCGCAGACGCCGGTGCGGCGCATCTTCGCATTGAGCACGATCGTCCGCGCCATATCCAGCTTGGCTGCCTTGTCCACATACACGTGGCAGATGCCTTCGAGATGCGCAAAGACCGGCACGCGCGCCTCCGCCTGCACCCGCGCGACCAAGCTCTTGCCGCCGCGCGGCACGATTACGTCGATCGCGCCGTCGAGGCCTGAGAGCATCATCCCGACCGCTGAGCGGTCGCGGCTCGGCACCAGCGCGATCGCAGCCTCCGGCAGCGAGGCCGCCCGCATTCCCTCGATCAACGCGGCGTGAATTGCCTGATTCGATCGATAGCTTTCCGAGCCGCCGCGCAGGATCGCCGCATTGCCTGCCTTGAGGCAGAGCGAAGCGGCGTCTGCCGTCACGTTCGGGCGGCTCTCGTAGATGATGCCGACGACGCCGATCGGCACGCGCACGCGCTCGATTGTCATGCCGTTCGGCCGCGTCCAGCGCTCCGTCACCGTGCCCACCGGATCGGCAAGCGCGCGCACGACGTCGAGACCATCGGCCATGGCGGCGATGCGCCGCTCATCGAGGGCGAGCCGGTCGAGAAAGGCCGCCGTGGCGCCCGCGGCCTTCGCCTCGGCCATATCATCGGCATTGGCGGAACGGATGTCTGCCTGACGCGTGCGGAGTGCCTCGGCCATCCCCGCAAGGGCCTTGTCCTTCTGCGCCGTGGGCGCGAGCGCGAGCACGCGTGCGGCGCTTTTCGCCCGCTGCCCGCTCTCGCGCATCATCGTGGCGACGGTGGATGCTTCGACAGTCTTGAGCGGTGCAGTCACGGCGTAATCCATTTCTTGAACAACTCTCCTATCATGTTCGTGGCGCTCCCGCGAGCCGCCCGTATTGCAGCCCACCGGCGGCAAATGTAATGACAGCCGGGGCGGGGAACGTTGGGCTAGCGCATGAAGCTCAAGGATCAGGTGGCGGTCGTCACTGGCGCGGGCCGCAACATCGGCGAGGAGATTGCGAAGCTGTTCGCCGCCGAAGGCGCCAAAGTCGCGGCCGTCGATTTGGACAGGCCGCGCGGCGAGCGGGTCATGCTTGCAATCCGGGGGGCGGGCGGCGTGGCCGAACTGTTTATCGGTGACGTCTCCAAAGGCGGCGACGTGGCCGAGATGGTCGATGCAATCGTCAACCGCTTCGGCCGCATCGATATTCTGGTCAACAACGTTGCGATCTCGGACAACAAGCACATTTTCGAGATTACGGAAGAGGAGTGGGATCGGGTCTTGGCGGTGACGCTTAAGAGCCAATTCCTCATGGGCAAGCACGTCGGCCTGCAAATGGCGAGGCAGGACACGGGAGGGCGGATTATCAATGTCGGTTCGACCTCCGGCTTCATGGGTAGAAGCCGCGCGCTTGCCTATTCGGCCGCGAAGGGCGGCGTCGCGAACTTGACGCGCGCCATGGCAGCACAACTTGCCCCGCACAAGATCAGGGTGAACGCGATCGTGCCCAACAAGATCGGCTCTCCCGTCGGCAAGGACGAGTTCGATCCGACCCGGCCAGTCCCGAACATGGCCAAGCGTCCGGGCCAACCCCAAGAAGCCGCCAAGGCGGTGCTGTTCCTGGCCAGCGAGGAGTCCTCGTTCGTTTACGGCGCCAATCTGTTCGTCGACGGCGGTGTGTCAGCCATGGACTTATCGTGACCAGGGTTCAGTCGTCGGGTATTACGACTCAGATGAAGGTCCGCTCTGATTACTCACTATTGGCCGCCATGTCCCGTCCACTTCGGCGTGGCGCCTGCTGTCTTGTTGCGTCGCGCCTCCTTGACCAGTTCTTTGATCGCGCCAGTGATCGGGAGCGAGAGGCCGGCTTTATCGGCGAGGTCGGCGGCGATCTGCATGTCCTTGAGCGCCCAAGTAAACGAGACGCCGTCCCATTCCTTGAGCGCGTTCGAGGCACCTGAGCTTATCAGCAGCGCCGCGCGCAGTTTGACGAGATCGATTCCGGTGGTCTCCGCCAGCCGGCCCGCTTCGATCAAGCCAACGGCATTGATCCAAAGCAGCAGGTTGTTCATGGTCTTGCCGACCTGACCGTGGCCGACTTCGCCCAAATGGGCATAGTCGGAGCAAAAGCAGCTGTAGATCGCGCGGCCGCGCTCGACCACTTCGGGCGCCCCGCCGACGAGCGCGAGTAGCGTTCCGTCATCGGCGGCGAAGCGGCCGCGGCAGATCGGAGCATCGAGGATGGCGATGCCGTGCGCTCTGGCCTGCTGGTCGAGCGCCTTGACCGTGTCCGGCTTCGCAGTTGAGGAAACCGCGATGATCGAGCCGGGCGCGAGATTGACGAGCAGTCCGTCCACCTCGAGCACGACTTGACGCAGCTCCTCGTCGTAGCCCACGGCGACGATCACGAAATCGACCGCACGCGCCACTTCGGCCGGAGTCTTGACCGTGGCAGCGCCGATATCGCTCGCCTTCGCGAGTTGCTTGTCGTCGATGTCGCAGGCGGTCACCTGGTACCCTTGCTTGATGAGATGCTTCAACATCGCGAGGCCCATGCGCCCTACGCCTACGATGCCAACTCGCGCTTTCTCCCCGTTCATTTTGTCCTCTGTCTGCGTGGTGCGTGTAAGGCTCAGACCTTGGCTTTGAGCAGCGCAGCGAGCGGCTTATCCGCGTCTGCAACCTCGCTGGCGTCAACCGGGATGTTGCGTTCGATCAGGCGGCGCGCTATCGCAATATCGCGCTGCGCATTGATGCCCGACACGTAAGCGAGACGCGGCCCTTCGAACTCGAAGAAGAGCAAGCCACCCGCACCGACCGGCCGGCGCACGCAGACGCTCGGTTGCGCGACGGGCCAGCCCACGCCTTGGATATACATGTCATGTTGTTCTGACCAAAACGAGGGTACGACGTCATAGGCGACGTTGCCGCCGGCGGCGTTGCGTCCCGCGATCGCGCCGTGCTCCTGGGCATGACGCCAGTTCTCCAGCCGTACCGGTCCGCGCGGTCCGGGAAAGCGCGCGCAGTCGCCGGCCGCGAAAATGGCCGGATCGCTGGTTCGGCCATGCCGATCGACCATGATACCGTCGCTCACTGCGAGGCCCGCCTCGCGCGCGAGCCGATCATCGGGCGCGACGCCGGCGCCCACCACGATTAAATCCGCGGCGACCGTATCGCCGGTCTCGGTATCCACGGCGAGGCAGCCATCCGGCAGATCGCGGACAGCCGTCGGCGCGGCGCTTACTCGAATATCGACCCCGCGCGTGCGGTGGCGCTCGTGGATCAGCGCGGACAGTTCTGCGTTGGCGACCCGCGCGAGGATGCACGGCGCGATTTCCATCACGCTCGTTTTGATGCCGAGTTCTGCGGCGGAGGCGGCAACTTCCAGCCCGATCAGTCCGCCCCCGACGACAAGGAGCGAACGGCTCTGTTCGAGGCGCGCCTTCAGCGCGCGTGCCTCTGCTTCGGTGCGCAAATAATGAACGCCTCTGCGTCCGCACGGGAACGTCGGCAGCACCCGATTTGTCGAGCCGGTCGCGAGCAGGAGCGCGTCGTATACGATGCGCTCGCCCGTATTCGTGACCACCGTGTGCGCGCCGCGATCCAGCGCCTTAACCACGGTGCCGAGTTCGAGGCGCACACCATGCCCGCAAACGCCCTTCGGCCCGGCGATCGGCGCGTCATGAGGCATCGCCTTGCCCGTGAGTACGGCCTTCGACAGCGGCGGCTTCTCGTACGGCTCCTGGCGCTCATCGGTGAGCACGAGCACTTGTGCGGCGGCGTCCTGTTGTTTTGCCGCGAGCCCGGCGGCCACACCTGCCGGCCCGCCTCCGACAATAACGATTCTGCGCCCGCTACTCATGCCCGCCTTCGTCCGCGCGGAATCAGTTGGCCTCTACGCTCTAAGCGCGGACAGCATCTCCTCGATGTAGTCCTCGCTGCTGGCGACGACGAGCATCGATGCGTAGGGCCGCAGCGTCGCTAGTGTTTTCGACAGCTCTTCGTCCGACTGCTGTTTGCCGCCGATGATCAGCGCCATTGTCATCACCTTTCGCGCGGAGCAGGCTTCCCCGATCACGGCGGCAGCTTGCGCGCTGGTGCCTGCGCTCGACACCATGACGACCAGGTCGGCCCCCGACACCTCTTCGATCAGCGCCTTGGTGCGCCCGGCGAGGTCGCTGAGCCAAGCGGACCAACTCTCCCCGCTGCGGGGCGCGCCTTCGAACTTGATCGACGTGAAAAACGTCGCGCGATGCCAGCTCCGCTCTGCCAGGCGCTTGACCACGCGTTGACTCGCCGCATCGAGCGCGACCACCTTGACGGCACGCGGTTTGGAGTTGGGATAATCCACCCGAAACCGGGCCTCCGCGGCTGAGCTCATGCGTGCGCTTTCGCTATCCATGGTCGTCTCCGCGTGTCGCTTCCAGATACGGCGCTAGGCTCTCCCGCTATGGCGCTAGAACTGGCATCTTCGCCCGGCTGGCGTCAACGATGAGAACGGGAAGGGATCGCGGGCATGGATATCCTCTGCACCAATGGCGTGAAATCGGTGATGCTCGAGCTTGTGCCTGCGTTCGAGCGCGCCCACAGCACGAAAATTGCTGTCACCTGGGGCTCCACGAACGCCCTTCTGAACGAGATCAAAGGCGGCGCCGGCGGGGACGTCGCCGTTCTGACTGCCGAGGCCATCGACGAGCTCATCGCTCAGGGCAAGGCAGTTGCCGGCAGCCGCGTCGATCTCGCTCGCTCCCGCATTGGCATTGCCGTGCGCAAGGGTGCCAAGCACCCTGACATCGCCTCGCCGGAGGCGCTCAAACGGGCGCTCATTGCGGCAACCTCGGTCGCCCATTCCAAGACGGGCCTAAGCGGCCTCTATTTTCCCACCGTGCTCGCGCGCCTCGGTATCGCCGGTGCGATCAAATCGAAGATCGTGATACCCGATCCCGGGACTCCGGTCGGGGAGGTAGTCGCCAAGGGCGAGGCCGAGATCGGCATCCAGCAGATCAGCGAGCTTCTGCCCGTTGCCGGCATCGAGATCGTCGGGCCGCTCCCGGAGCCGCTGCAAAAGATCACCACTTTCTCGGGCGGCGTGCTCAGGGCCGCCAAGGAGTCGAGCCTCACCGCGGTGCTCCTGAAATTTGTTGCGACCGAGTCCCCGCGCTTGCTCAAGCAGAAAGGCTTGGAGGCCGTGTGAGAGCAAGCGCAGCGCGATCACCTGTGCTGCGTGATGGTATCGACGAGCGCAAGTCGCCCCTTTTTGACCTCGGCGAGCGCGCGTAACAGCGCAGGACGGATATCCTGCGGCTTGTCGATCGGTCCCTCTCCGTAGCACCCCATGGCGCGGGCAAGCGCACCGAAGTCCGGCTCCGGAGCGAACAGGTCCATACCGATATGCGCCTTGGCCTCATCCGTGCCGCGTAGCTTGGCCATGCGGATCTGGTGCTCCCAGTCGTTGTAATAGGCGCGGTTGTTGTGCATGACGACCAGCATTGGAATTTCGTATTTCGCGGCGATCCACAGCGCGCCGGCGTCGAACATCAGATCGCCGTCGGGCTGGATATCGACCACGATGCGGCCCGTGCCCTTGTGCGCCAGCGCCACTCCGAGTGAGATGCCGATCTGGGTCGAGGTGCCGAGTTCGACGCCGGGATGCCGGTAGGGCTTGTCGAAATCCCACAGCTTGCGCACCTGCTGCTTGAGCGTGTTAGCAGTAAGCACCCAGTCCTCGGTCTTGATCACCTCCCAGATTTCGAGCGCCAGCCGCGCGAAGGTGATCGGGGAGGCGTCCCAATTGCGCCGGGCGTCCTCCTGCCATTTTGTCCACACTTGGTCGTGGCGCTTGCCGATCGCGGCCTTGCGCTCCGCGATACGCGATCTGAGCTTGCTGTCGTCGGCAAGGCGCTTCTTGCACAGTCGGGTGAGCGCCGGAATGCCGAGAATGGTATCGCCCAGTGCGCGGATTGAGCAGGGCTGCATGCGGCAATAATCGAATGCCCACTTGCTGATATTGATCTCGCCGAAGCCGATCTCGACAAAATCGCACGACGGCGGGGTGAGCGGTTCGCGCGTGCGCATGGCGTTGTTGAGCTCGGTGAGCTGCTTCTCCCAGTCCTTCACGTCGAGCCCGACGATCAGATCGGTGCCTCGAAGCGATGTCTGGTCCATGCTCAGACACAGCGGATGCTTGTTGGGAAAATTGAGCGCGTTGTTGACGTCCCACACTGCAGCGCCGGCTGTCTCGGCCAGCTCGATGATGCTCTCGAAGCCGCCGGCGCGCCGGCCGGCATATTCGGCAAGCAGCATGGGATGCTCGGCCGCCATCAGCTTGTCGGCGATCGCTTCGATCGCCTGCAGGTCAGGCGCCATCGGCGCCGGCGTCGCCGCTGCGTCTGCGGGGGGCGACTGCACGTTCGAGGTCAGCGGCGCCTCTTGAAGCGCGGCGTCGTAGCACATATAGACCGGGCCCTGCGGTTCCGTCGTCATGATCGAATAGGCGCGCGCAAAGCTTTCCGGAACGCCATCGATCGAGGTCGGCTGGTAATCCCATTTGACGTAGTCGCGCACCGCATTGCCCTGAACGAGCGCCGAGTGCGTCCAGTCGATGTGCGGGCGGCGCTTGCCCTCGTCCATTGGACCAGTCGCACCGATGATGAAGATCGGCACCCGGTCGATGTAGGCGTAATAGATCGCCATGCAGGCGTGCAGGAGGCCAACGAGATCGTGCAGGATGACTGCCATCGGCCTGCCGGTCGCCTTGGCATAGCCATGCGCGATCTGCACCGCGATCTCTTCGTGTTGGCACAGCATCATCGGCGGCTCGTTGCCGCCGTAGTTTACGAGCGAATCGTGCAGGCCGCGAAAGCTTGCGCCGGGATTGAGCGTGATATGCGGGAAGCCGTAGCGCTTGATCAGGTCGACGATCACATCGGACTGCCAGCCGCGGTAATTCGTGGCTAGCCGTCGCCCCGGTTCATCCTGCATCGGCGCGCTCCGTCGCTATCACGGCGCCGACTGATTGCTCGGGTCGAATCCCGGCGCGTTCTCCACCTGGTCGAACCAGTCGTAGCCCATCTCCTTGACCATGCGGTTGCTCATCATGATGAGCCGCGTCTCCGCGGTCGCGAAGTGCTGATGCGTGGTGAACGGCGGGATGTATATGTAGTCGCCCTCTTTCCACTCGAACTTCTTCGGCACCTCGGCCCACTCCCACTTGAAGGCGTCGAGGCAGTCGAACCTCATGTCCCAGTGGAGGTCGTAGCCCGATCCTTCGACGACGAAGACGATCTCCTCCCACATGTGCCGGTGCTTGCCCGAGCGCTCGCCGGGCTTGAGGAACTGCATATAGGCCTCGACGCAGCATTCGCGCGTGTTCAGGCGGTGGTGGACGAGATGCTTGATCAAGCCGTCGGCGGAACGCTCCCAGGGCATGTCCTCGGCTTTGACGACGTTAGGCCGCGTTTCGTACTGCTTGCGGAAATTCTGCGAGGCCGCGACGTCATCGGCGTGAAATGTAGAACGAGCCGAGCCGGACCATGCCGGGCCTTTGTCTTCGAAAGACATTTTTCGCGCCCCCTCAAATATCAGCCGGTGGTTTGTAGGACTCTTGACCCGGCGGCGGTTTGTCCGGCGGCCATTCGACGATTTTCTGAAACAGGAGATGCATGAAAAGGAACAGCGGCTTTGCCTTGAACACCAGGAGAATGGCTTCGTTCCCGGGATCGTCGTTGAAGTGCTGGTGGACGCAACCGTTCTCTACGATCATCACGTCGCCGGCCTTCCAGGGGATGTGTCGACCATCGTGCACGTCGTGGCCGCGTCCTTTGAGCACGTAGAACACCGCGCTGTTGAGGTGGCCGTGCTTCTGGCCGTACGCCCCCGGCGCATACGCCTCGATATGCGATTCCATCGACTGGATGATGGTGGTGGCTTGGGGGCTGATCACGCTCTTGCCGAACTGGCCGGGCCCTCCCTTCCACGGTACGTCACGGGACGAATAGACGCGCTTCTCCTCGAGCAACGCCTTATAGAGGTGGCTGTAGGTGCCTTCGAGCGCGCGCACGAAGGTGCGCTTCTTGGCCCAGCGCTCCCACTTCTGGTGCTTCTTTTCCTCGGCATATTCGTCGGGCTGATTGTGCCCGATGCCCGGCCGCACCTGGTCGTACATTCCCGTCATTCCGGCGCCTCCTTGTTGGCTCCGCGAGGGCAGGCCTGCGCTGCCCCTCGTTGCGTGCGTTTGTGAGGGAATGCTGTCATTACGGGATAATGGGAAGGCGCGCAACGCTCGCGCGCGCCCGTCGCTGTTTCGACGCGACAAGCAGTCCCGGCCATCCGGCATGAGCGAGCACTCGCGGCGTGAGATGCCGACGGCGCCAACGCGGGCATCAAATGAGGGATGAAGAGGGGATTGTTACGATCCTACCGTGGATGGGCCCGCCGCGCAGGAACGCGCCCGGTCATCTATACCGCTGCATAAAAAGATGTAGCGGTGCGCTGTTTGAAATCGCCGAATGTGAGGACCCGAGCGCGCAGTTGCGCGAGCGTGCCGTGTTCGGTCAGTGGGAGGCCGCAGACCTTCTCCGCCGCCTCTTTTTCGCTACCAGCTTCGACCTTGCGCCAGTTGTGCTCGGGATTCCAGTGCCCGTTCGGCCAATGTTGCACCTGGTAAGTTCGCTTTGTTTGCATCTTCTGCCCCCGATGCTTCATGGGCGGTGCGGGTACAAATCGTTTTTGGCGACAATCGGGCGTCACGCGCCAACTATTGTGACTCTCAAGCCGCGCTTGCCGCTTTCGCATTACGGCTATGCAGGCGCAGCGGCCCTCTGTCGACCGCGCGACTCTAGCTCCGGTACTCTTTTACGGTTCGTTAACGCGAGCGAAGTGATCACCGCCTTTTCGCGCCGCTCTGGCTGCTCGCGCGGTGGGTCGCGGATCGCGCCGGCACGAGACCGGCAGTTTGCGGCCGCGCCACCGCGGCAAGGTCCTTCAGTCGCGGCAAACCGGCAGCGGCCCACATCGCTTCCGCCTTTTGCAGGCGCGTCACCCAGTACTCCCAGGCGCGCTCGACACCGCGCGAACCAAGATTATGGCCGCCGCATTTCTCCACCTCTCCCGGTGTGAGCGGCCCCGGCGTTCCGATCGTCATTGCCCGCAGCTGTAGCTCGGCGTTGCGGGTGGTGTAGATCGAACGGAACACGCATTCGCGCAGCGATTTGCCGGCAAGCGACGCCCCATGACGGCGCAGCAGCAGCATATAGTGCGGGCCGAGCGCGCGGGCGTGCGACGCGCCCTGCTCCGGCGTGCTCACCAGCAGATTCGTATCGCCGAATTCATCCCGGCTGTCCCAGAACGGCACCTTGGCTCCCAACGTGCCGCCGAGGTGAAAGAGCGGCATGAGCTCCACGCCCGTCGCGCAGAAGGGCAGCACCGAAGGAGCGTGATGGTGACAGACGGAATTCACGTCGAGCCGGACTTTGTAGATTTCGCCGTGGATCACCATCTCGCTGTAGAGACGTACGTCGGTCGGTACGACCGGTTTGGAATCGAGCGTCATTTCCAGAATGTCAGATGGTTCGACGAGCTCCGAGGCACGATGCCGCGAAATAAAATAGCGACCTGGATCGTTGGGATTGCGCACGCTGATGTGCCCAAACGCATCGATGATGCCTTCGTTGGCGAGGATGCGATTGGCAACGGCGAGCTCGTGGCGCAATTGCGCGAATGCGTCGGGCATGGCTTTGGTCTCTCTGTCAGGGATACAAGCGAAGTGAAAAGCGCGTAGCAGTAGCGAATAGCGAATGGAATTCCTCACCATTCGCCGATCGCTGTTCGCTGGTCGCCGTTCAACCGCATCCGATGGTGGCGAGGAGGCCGGCAAACTTTTCCTTGACCTTCTCTCGCAGCTTGGGGCTGGCGCGGGCGATCATGGGAAAATCCGCAAGCCGCTCGTACGGCCGGCAGGCGTCTATGATTGCGCGGGAATTGGTTGAGCTCGCCGCATCGAGCAGCGGGTCGAGCGGCCCGCTCCAAGCGCGGCGCACGAATTCGATATCGCTTGCGGGATCGCAGCGCGTGCAGATGGCCCACATCACGTCGAACAGGTCGCTCGGATCGACGTCCTCGTCGACCACGGCGACGAAGCGCCCGAGATAGGAGCCGGATTGGCAGCCGGCCGCGAGCAGGCCGGCCTGCCGGGCATGGCCCGGATAGGCCTGCTTGATGGCGACCACGTTGAACATGCGCGCGCCGCCGAATTCATGCACCCACACGCCCGCGACCCCGGAGAGGCCCGCGCGCTCGACCTCGTCCCAGATCATGCCGGCTTTCATCACGCATTTGCTGAAGGAGAAATCAGACGGTGGGCGCATGGGCGAGGCGATGCCGAGGATTGGATCGTCGCGGTAATAGACGCGCTTCACTTCGATCAGCGGCTGCTGGCTCGGACTCGAGGCGTAATATCCGGTGAACTCGCCGAAAGGCCCCTCCCGCGCCTTGACGTTCTCGACCATCTCCCCTTCGAGCACGATCTCCGCATGGGCCGGCATCGGCAGGCCATAAAGCTCACTGAGCACGATCTCATACGGGTCGCCGCGATGGCCACCGGCATAGTCGTATTCGCACAGGCCAAATCTAAGCTCGTTGCCGCCAGCAAGGAACAGCAGCGGATCGTGTCCGCACGAGATCAGCACGGGACAAGGTTTGCCGGCGCGGAAATATTTCTCTCGGATTTGGCGGCCGTGCTTGCCTGGCGAGATCCACAGCGAGATGTGGTTCTTGTCCTGCACCATGGCGCGGTAGGACCCGCCGTTGACCCAGTCTGCGTCCGGATCGCGCATGATCACGAGGTCGTCGGTACCGATATAGCGGCCACCGTCGTGTTCGTGCAGGAGCGGCACCGGAAATTTCAACACATCCACCTTGTCGTCGCGGTCGACATTCTCGAGCACAGGACCCTTCGTGACGGTCGTGGGCGCAATTGGCTGGTGGCGTTTCATCCGCTCGCGGTAGGCGCGTACGACATCGAGCGGGTGGTCGGGAACTGGCAGCCCGAGCGCAATCGCGAGCCGCTTCGATGAATTCGTTGCGCCGGAGAGGAGTCGCATGCCCTTGGGATAGCCCGGTACGTCCTCGAAGAGGATCGCCGGCGGCTCCGGCCGGGCGTGGTTCACGATCTCGGCCAACGTGCCCATTTCGAGCTTCCACTCGGCTCCTTTGATGCGCACGATCTCGCTCGCGCGTTCCGCCCGCGCAATGAATTCGCGCAAGTCCCGATGCGGTCGCTCGTAGGCGTTAAAGGTTTCGGGCTGCGAGCCTTGGGTTTTCTCCAGCACGGCGTTTCCTTTCGGCTCTCTTTGGCAATGTTTTGCCACGCCTCATTGAGGTTGTCATGCCCGCGCGCTGTTGGTGGAAGCCTCCTTTCCAGCCGAAGCCGGTTCTTTCCGGCATGAAACGGCCGCTGCCTGCTTGCGAAAGGACCCACGGCGTAGCGATCCTGTAAAGACGGCTCGCCTTTTGACCATGCGCGAGGCCCCATGCGATAACGGATGCAGGTGCAGGTAGCGGTGCTCACCGGCAGGCTGAAAGAACATATTTCCATGGCCGAGGACGAGAAGCGCAATCACACGCTCGCCGACCATGTGCTCGGCCAGGACGTGGCGCACGCGCATGACGGGGAAGCCGATCACGACCATGATCATTTCGAGGTCGATGCCGACGAGCGGCTGGAAGAAAACCCCATCTGGATCCAGGACCATGTCACGCTGCTGACAGTCGGCATCGACATCGGCTCCTCCGGTACCCAGGTCATCTTCTCCCGCATTAACCTGCGCCGCTACGGCGAGGATCTCACCAGCCGGTACTATGTCGTGTCGCGGGAAACCTTGTTCCAGTCGCCGGTGGCGCTGACTCCTTATTCGAGCGACGAGCGCATCGACGACGCCGCGCTCGGTGCCATCATCGACGATGCTTACAAAATAGCGGGCGTACAGGTACAGGACATCGACACAGGTGTGGTCATCCTCACTGGCGAGGCGTTGCGCCGGGAGAATGCCGAAGCGATTGCCGCTCTGCTCGCCGAGCAGCGCGGGGACTTCGTCACCGCGGCGGCCGGGCATCACATGGAATCGATGCTCGCGGCCTACGGCTCAGGCGCGTCGAAGCTTTCGTACGAGCAAGACAAACGCATTCTCAACGTTGATATCGGCGGCGGCACCACCAAGCTCGGCCTCGTCGAGAAGGGCAACGTGATTGCCACCGCGGCGCTGCATATCGGAGGCCGGCTACAAGTGATGGACGAGATTGGGCGGATCGTGCGGCTCGATCCGGCCGGAAAGTTTCACGCCCGCCAGGCAGGCTTTTCTTACTCGCGCGGCGATGTGCTCTCGGCTGAGCAACTCGACAAGATCGCTACGAATATGGCGGAGTTGCTGGTGGCCGCGCTGACGCAGCGTCCGCTGCCGCCCGCGGTCGAGCACCTCTACTTGACTGACCCGATCCGTGACTTCGATCGCATCGACGGGCTGATGTTTTCCGGCGGGGTCGGCGAGTACGTCTATGGTCGCGAGGAGCGCGACTTCGGCGATATGGGCCGCCGGCTCGGCCGCGCCATTCGGGCACGGATCGATTCCGGTGCGCTGCCATGGCCGCTCCTGCCGCCCGGCGAATGCATCCGTGCTACCGCCCTCGGGGCCTCCGAATATAGCGTGCAGCTCAGCGGCAACACCAGCTACATCACCAAACCGGGCGAGCTTCTGCCGCGACGGAACCTGCAGGTTCTGCAACCCTCCTGTGTCTGTGACGAGATGATCGATGCAGACAGGCTCGCGAACGCGATCCGCGCCCATTTCACGGCTTTCGATCTCATCGAGGGCGAGGGCGAAGTCGCACTCGCTTTGCGCTGGCAAGGTGCCCCGTCATACGAGCGGATCCTCGCTTTCGCCGAGGGGATTCGCCGCGGCCTTGCCACCACGATCGAGCGCAAGAAGCCGCTCTACCTCATGCTGGACGGCGACATCGCGCAGACCTTGGGCGCCATCTTGCGCGAAGAACTGCTCGTCGAGAGCGAGATCTTGGCGATCGACGGGTTGGTGCTGCGCGATTTCGATTACATCGACCTCGGACGCATCCGCATGCCCTCATTCACGGTGCCGGTAACAATCAAATCGCTTCTGTTCAGCGAAGATCCCCGCCGCGGCCGCCCGCCGCAGCGCATCCATCATCACGATCATGCCCATGAGCATGATCATGGCCATGGCCATCATCACCACCATGGTCATCACCATCACCATGATTGAAGGGGCCAGCCGCGAACCCGGTGCGCTCGCTCCCCTGCTTGCAGGCCAGAGTTGGGGACGAGGCCTGCTCAATCGAGTCCAGATCCGCCCCGCATGTGAGCGGTCGAGCGGAGCGCTCCGGTGACCGACGCGGTCGGACGCCTCGCTGCCTTGCCCGCCGCTGCGCCGCGGTTCGATCCCAAATGGTTGGTGATCGGCGCGCCGGTGGCGCTCGTTGCTTGGCTCGCCCTTGTGCCGCTGGTTTTTCTGCTGTGGCAAAGTTTTCTGACACCGCAGACTGCGGCGCTGCCAGCGCAATACACGCTCGAGAACTTCCGCACCGCCTATCTGAGCAGCGACAATGCCAGGCTTTTTGCCAATTCGCTTCAGTTCGCCGTCGGCGCAGCGATGCTCTCGCTCGTGATCGGCACCGGCCTCGCCTGGATGAACGAACGCACCAACACGCCGTTGAAGACCCTGTTCTTCGCGCTGGCGATCATCCCACTGGTGATCCCAGGCATCCTCTTCACCGTGGCGTGGATCATGCTGGGAAGCCCGAAGATCGGGCTGATCAATCTTGCCCTGCAAAAGCTGTTCGATACCGACGCGGTCTTCGTAAACGTCTACACCATGGTCGGCATGATATGGGTAGATGGGTTGCACTACTCGCCCATGGCGTTCCTCTTGATGACGGCCGCCTTCCGTTCCATGGACCCGGCGCTCGAGGAGCAGGCCGCCATGAGCGGAGCCTCCGTGCCGGAGATTGCGCGACGGATCACGTTGCCGCTGGTGTGGCCGGCGGCGCTCGGCGCGCTTCTGATCCTGTTCGTGCGCGCGATCGAATCGTTCGAAGTTCCGGCGCTGCTCGGGCTACCCGTGGGCATTCACGTGTATACGTCATCGATCTACCAGGCGATCCATCAGTATCCGAGCCAGATCGGGCTCGCTGCCGCCTATGCCGTGACGCTTCTGCTCGTCACCTCGCTCGGAATCTATGCGCAGTCGCGGCTCTCGAGCCAAGGCGCGCGATTTTCGACCATCACGGGCAAGGGCTTTCGCCCGCGCACGATCGATCTCGGCGGTTGGCGCTACCTCACCGCGACGATCTTCATGCTGTATTTCCTCGTCATAGTGCTGTTGCCGTTCCTGGTGTTGGTTTGGTCGTCGTTGCAGAAATTCTATAGCGCCCCGTCTTGGGCGGCGCTGAGCCGCGTCAGTCTCGATTCTTACCGGGCGGTGCTCGATTATCCGCAATTCGCAAATACGGTTTGGAACAGCGTCGTACTCGCGATCGGCAGCGCAAGCACGGTCATGCTGGTCTCGGCGGTGATCGCATGGATCGTCGTGCGCACGCGGATGCCGGGGCGCTGGATGCTCGACAATCTGGCCTCGCTGCCGCTGGTTTTTCCCGGCTTGGTACTCGGGCTCGCGATCATGGTTTGCTATCTCTACCTGGATATCGGGGTCTATGGCACGCTGTGGATCATCTTCATCGCTTATGTGACGCGATTTCTACCCTACGGCATGCGGTACAATTCGGCCTCAATGCTGCAGATTCATAAGGAGCTCGAGGAATCGGCGGCGATGAGCGGCGCGTCGTGGAGCATGACGTTTGGCCGCGTGGTCCTGCCGCTGTTGAAACCAGGACTGCTCGCCGGCTTTATCTACGTGATGATCGTCTCGATCCGGGAGTTATCGAGTTCGATCCTGCTCTATTCGCCGGGCACCGAGGTGGTATCGATCATGATCTGGGAGCTGTGGCAGAATGGGCAGTATGTGGAGCTTTCGGCGCTCGGAGTGATGCTGATCCTCGCTCTGTTCCTGCTCGTCGTGCTGGCGCAGCTCGCCGGCAGACGGTTCGGAATTGCCGAAACTTGAAACAAGGCACGGGTGCGGCGTGCTCAGCGTGCGGTCGCTTTTCACCGAATATGCCAACGAAGGGGGCGGCGCGGTCAAAGCCGTGCAAAACGTCTCGTTCGAGGTGCCGGAGGGCAAGCTGTTTACGCTGCTCGGGCCCTCGGGTTGCGGCAAGACCACGACGCTGCGCTCGATCGCGGGGCTGGAGAAGCCGACTGCGGGCGAGATCGAAGCCGACGGTCGGTTGGTTTACTCGTCGGAGAAGCGCATCTTCGTCGCGCCCAGCAGGCGCAACTTCGGCATGGTGTTCCAGTCCTATGCCATCTGGCCGCACATGAACGTATTTCAGAACGCCGCCTTCCCGCTGGAGGTGCGAAGGTTGCCCAAAAAGGATATCCGCGAAAGGGTCATGCGAGTGCTGCACACCGTAGCGCTCGAAGACCTGGCGGATCGCGAGGCCACCAAGCTTTCGGGCGGGCAGCAACAGCGCCTCGCTCTCGCGCGCGCCTTGGTTATGGAGCCGCAGCTCCTGCTGCTCGACGAGCCACTCTCCAATCTCGACGCAAAGCTGCGCGACCGCATGCGGACCGAACTGAAGCGGCTGCAGCGAGATCTCGGCCTCACGACCGTGTATGTCACCCACGACCAGACCGAGGCGCTCGCGCTCTCGCATGAGATCGCGGTGATGAACGAGGGTCGAGTCGTGCAGGTCGGTACGCCGCGCCAGATCTACGAGCAGCCGACCGACAAGTTCGTCGCCGACTTTGTCGGCACCACCAATTTCATCGGTGGGATGGTCACCGCGCTCGGTGACGGGTGCTGCGTCGTGAGTTCGGCGATGGGCGAGATCAAGGCGCATGCGAGCGAGGGCGTCGACAAGAACGCGAGGGTGGTCGTATCGGTGCGACCGGAGGACGTGGAGTTGTCGGAAACGCAGCCAATAGCTAGCGATGGCGACAACGTCTGCAAGGGCACGATTGAGGCCAAGGATTTCCTGGGCGATTACCTGGATTTTCACGTCAAGGTCGGCGATGTTGTCTTGTTGGCGAAGGCGCATCCATCACTGCGCACGCCAACCGGCGACTCCATCTATGTGCGCATGAAGGCGGACAAATGCGTGGCTATCAGCAGCCAGTGACCAGTAATCGGGAATCAGGCGGCCACGGCCGCTTCCTGATCGCTGATCCAGGATTATCGATTTCTGGAGGAAGGCATGGCCAAAGATGCTGTCGTTTCGGACGAGCTGGCGAAGAAGTTTTCCACCGAAAAGGATACGCCCTATCTGCGCTGGGTTCGCAGCGAAGGTCTCGATATCATCAGCGCGCACTACGTGCGCAATTTGCGCACGGTCGAGCTCAAGCCGTGGGTCCGGCGCGGCGGGCGCGGCGTCTACATCAATCATGAGGCCTCGCGCACCTCCAACGACTGTTACGTCTGCGAGATTCCGCCCGGTAAGAAGCTCGAACCGCAGCGGCAATTGTTCGAGGAGATGATCCTGGTGCTCGACGGCCGCGGTTCAACCACGGTGTGGAACGACGAGGGCCGCCGCATCACCTTCGAGTGGAAGGCGGGGTCGATGTTCGCGATCCCGCTCAACTGCTGGCACCAGCACTTCAACGGCTCTGGGCAGGCGCCGGCGCGCTACGTCGCCGTCACCAACGCGCCGCCGGTGATCAATCTTTACGAAGACGTGGAATTCGTCTTCAACACCAGGCATGACTTCAAGAGCCGGTTCAACGGCGAGCCCGACTATTTCAGCGCCAAGGGCGAGCAGGAGGGTCTCCTCCTCGTCACCAATTTCGTGGCCGATGCGGTCAATCTGCCGCTGATTAGCGCCAAGGAGCGCGGCGCCGGCGGCGGCCATATCCGCTTCAACATGGCCAAGGGTTCGATGAACAGCCACATCTCCCAGTTTCCGATTGGCACCTATAAGAAAGGCCATGCCCACGGCCCCGGCGCGCACGTGATCATCCTCTCAGGCGAGGGCTACTCGCTGATGTGGCCGGAGGGCGACGCACCCAAGCGATATGATTGGGAAGTGGGCACGCTGATAGTGCCGCCGAACATGTGGTTCCATCAGCACTTCAACACCGGGACCGCGCCGGCGCGCTATCTTGCCTTCAAGCACGAGGGCGTTGCCATTCGCAACACGCAGGGTGTGCCAAGGGCCTGGATCAGCCGGCGGCTCGGCGGCGATCAGATCGACTACGCCGACGAGATGCCGATGATCCGCAAGACATTCACTGAGGAACTGGCCAAGCATGGCCTCACGCCGCGCATGGATCAGGCCTATGCGCAAGAACTCGCCGATCTGCCGCCGCCAGCGGCGAAGACGGGGTAGCCCGAACGCGCTGCTTTGCGTCGACGCGCCTCAGCGCGGTGTTCGCCTCCCTTGTTGGCGACGCGGTGCGGAAACGGCTGAAGCCGCGCTCTTGCGCAAGGGCGGCGCGCCGGTTGTTCTGCTGATCCGCCCCGGCGCGGCCAAATTCTGGTACATCTGCCGCAAGCTGCGCCTGACGACGTTCAGGTCTTTTGCTGATACACCCGAAATCGTCTTTGCCTCTAGCTCGATGGCATGCGGGATCACGCGGGCCAGGACCGCGGCGCCGTTTGGCGTCAGACACACGGTCACTTCCCGGTTGTTGGTCGCGGAGCGGGTCCGGGTCACGAGCGCCATTTTCACCATGCGAGTGATGACGCGGGACAACGTCGAGACATCGATGCTGGTGGTCCCGGCGAGGTCGATCTGGCGTTGCCCATCGTGCTCGGCAAGCGCCGCAAGAACGCGCCAGGTCGGTATGCTCAGTTGGTGCCGGGCGAGCGTATTCTGCCCAAAGTCGGTCACCAGCAGCCACCCCACCCGGTTGATCAGATAGGGAAGGTAGTCGCTGAATTTGAGCCGTGTGCGATTGCTCACGGGCTTGTAATCCCTTGCAAATTCTTCAGCCGCGCTTGCGCCGGCCGCGTCTGATTTGTCGAGCTTACCAGCGATTAATTGCATTTACAACAATTGCAAATGCATCTATGATCCGGCCAACCGCGGCCCAGTGAACCAACGGGAGGAGCGCTGTGGAATTCGGCTATTTCACGCTGAGCGACAATCACTACGAGAATAACGCGCGGACGGCGAACGAGTTCGTCGCCGACATTGCCGAGGAAGCCCTCCATGCCGACAAGCTCGGGATGCACTCGGCCTGGATCGGCGAGCACCATTTCAACTCGCTGGGCGTGCTGTCTTGCCCGGATATGGTGCTTGCCTATATCGCCGCACGAACAAAGCGCATTCGGCTCGCCCCGGCCGTATGCGTGCTGCCGCTGCACAATCCGATCCGCGTCGCCGAGCAATGGGCCACGCTCGACCTCTTGAGCAATGGCCGTGTGGATTTCGCGGCCGGACGCGGCTACGACCGCCGCGAATACCTGCCCTTCCATGTTTCGTTCGAGGACAATCAGTCGATTTTCGACGAAGGGCTCGAAGTCGTGCGCAAGTTATGGGCGGCGGACGGACGCATCTCCCATCACGGCAAACACTATTCTTTTGACGACGTGCGCATTACGCCCAAGCCGGTGCAAAGGCCGATACCCGCTTATGTCGGCTCCTTCTCCAAGCCGTCGATCGAGCTCGCGGCGCGGCTTAATTGCGGCGTCATTGTCGCGCCCTTCGCCGCCGCCATGACCTTCGGCGGTTTGAAGCAGGTCGCGGATGTCTATCGCGACAGCTGCGCCAAATACGGCACCAAGCCCGGCCGGCTGATGTGCAGCTATTTCACCCATTTTGCCGATAACGGCGCGCAGGAGGACGCGCAGCGCGCCCGCCAGATCCGCTATTACCGCGAATGTGTAATCCCGGCGCTGCCCGGAGATCCGAAAACCGCCCCACCGAGCTACCGCTACTTCGTCGACATGGTCGCGCGCCTGCAGACGGTCAAACCAGAAGACCTCACCGAGAACTCGGTGCTGCTGGGCTCGCCGCAGCGGATCATGGATACGCTGAAGAAGGTCGAGGCCGCCGGATTCTCCGAGGTGATTCTTTATTTCAACGTGGGCCTGAAGCCGCACCAGCAGGTGACGGACGAGATGACTCGCTTCATGGAGGAGGTCGCCCCGGCGTTCGACGGCGCCCACAAACAAAAGGCAGCTTAGACTCGGGTGCGACCGGCGAAGAGTCCAGAGGGGTCGCGCTCCAGCCCGCAACCTCGCAGCGCCCAGCGTACCTTCACGAAATTTACGGTCCGCTTCGCTCCGATTGGGATTGACTGATAGGCGCTGCAACAAAGGTCGCGGTGTGACATTACTAGGCGTCTCAAGCAATGCGCCGTCAAACTCGCCGACCGCGCGATACTGCATAGAGCGGCCAGGTCCCAGGCACCCCCTTGAGCGTATGGGGGCCCCTTTCCTCGAATTGTAGCCCCGACCCGGCAACGAGATCACGCACCGTTGCCGAACCAGCCACTCTCGATTGCATCGAGCAGCCCTTCGGCCTCGTTCGGGCGAATGCCGCACGAATAATCCTCGGCCCAAGTCAACCGAGCATAGGAATTCAGCAGGATAAGCGCGGCAGCACGATCGGGGTGCGTTGCCGAGAACAGCAGATTGAGTGCCCCTGCCTCAGATGTTCCGAGCAGAGCGGCGCGCCCCGAGCCGGCTGCGTCCATCACAGCGCGTAGGTCATCCATCCTTTCTTCGAGTGTGGGTAGCTTGTCGAGTGGGACAGGATCGGAGAGACCCGTGCCGCGTTTGTCCAGCAGAATGAGACGGCTAAAGGATGCGAGGCGAGTAAGAAACCGGGCAAGACTTGGTTCTTCCCACAGGTGCTCGATATGGGAAATCCAGCCGTGGACAAAAACGAGATCGACAGGTCCGTCGCCGACGACCTGATAGGCGATATGAAGGTTGCCGCTCCTCGCGTATCGCGTTTCGGGAACCATCACACATACGACGAATATCGGCGGGTCTCGGCAATAACGTTACCATGCTCTGATAGCGTGGTCTGGGACCATTTCCAGGCTCGCGGACATCAAAACCGTAGCTCGACTTGGTGCCGTACCTCCCAAAAGCAGATACGAACTAAATAACGTGAAAGGCGGTCACACCCGCTGCCGCAGCAGTCTGCGGATCACTTTGCCGGTCGTAGTCATCGGCATTTCATCGATGAATGCGACCTCGCGCGGATATTCATGCGCCGAGAGTCGCCTCTTCACGAAGCCTTGGATATCGGCGGCGAGCGCGTCGGAAGCTGCATGTCCCGATTTCAGCACGATGAACGCCTTGACGATCTCGGTGCGCAGCGCATCCGGCTTTCCCACCACCGCCGCCAGCGCGACCGCGGGATGGCGAATGAGGCAATCCTCGATTTCGGTCGGGCCGATGCGGTAGCCCGACGAGGTGATGACGTCGTCGTCCCGGCCGACGAATTGGAAATAGCCGTCCGCGTCGGCGATACCTTGATCGCCGGTCGTCATCCAATCGGCGACGAATTTTTCGCGCGTTGCATCGGGCTTGCCCCAATATTGCAAAAACATCACCGGATCCGGCCGCTTGACCGCAATCTGGCCGAGTTCGCCGGGCGAGCAGCGTGAGCCGTCGGGCCGGATGATGGCGACGCTATGACCGGGTACCGGTCTGCCCATGCTGCCGGGTCGTGAAATACCGATAGCTGCGCAGGAGGACACCACCAGATTGCACTCGGTTTGCCCATAAAACTCGTTGATGGCGATGCCGAGCGTCGTCTTGCCCCATTCATAGGTTTCCGGGCCGAGCGCCTCGCCGCCCGAGCCGACCGAGCGCAGCTCCAGTTTCGCCTTCGGCCGTGGCGCCGAGCGCAACATGCGCAGCGCTGTCGGCGGGATGAACGCGTTGCGCACGCGCATCTTGGCCATCAGCGCGAAGGCCGCTTCCGGATCGAACTTCTCGAATTTTTGCGCCACCACCGGTACGCCGTAATGCAAGGCTGGCAGCAGCGCGTCGAGCAGCCCGCCGGCCCAGGCCCAGTCCGCCGGCGTCCAGAACCGATCGCCCGGCTGCGGTAGAAATTCGTGCGGCATCTCGATGCCGGGCAGATGCCCGAGCAGGACGCGATGCGCATGCAGCGCGCCTTTGGGCGGTCCGGTCGTGCCGGACGTGTAGACCATCAGCGCTGGATCATCGGCCGCTGTCGCGGCCGGCGTGAAGTCGGAGGCGGCGCGAGAGAGCACCGCGGTGAAGTCCTCGGCAGCGTCCGTTGCTCCGTCGGTAGACCACACCAATTCGACGGCAGGCGCGACGTCGCGGACGGCTCCGAGCTTTGCAAGCCCCTGCCCGTTCGTGATCAGCGCCCGTGCGCCGGAATCCTTTAGCCGGTACGAGATCGCCTCGACCCCGAACAGCATCGCCAACGGCAGCGCGATGGCGCCGAGTTTGTAGATTGCGACGTGGCTGACTGCGACGGCTGGCCCCTGTGGCAAGAGGATCGCGACGCGATTGCCCTTGGCAATCCCACGCGCAGCGAGAGCGTTGGCCAGTCGATTAGAGGCGTCGCGCAGCGCGCCGTAACTGACCTCCTCCACCGTCCCGTCCGCGCGCAGATTAAAGATGGCAGTTCGCGCCGGATCGACCCTTGCCCAACGGTCGCAGACGTCAACGCCGATATTGTAGAACGCCGGGATTTGCCAGCGGAACGAGCGATAGAGCGCGCCGTATTCGCGCACAGGGGGAAGCACGTGGAGCGCGTACATCGCAAGCGCAAGCTAGTGATGCAAGTCCAGGAGGTCTATAGCGCGCCGCTGCAGCACAGCCGCGCATCACTTGGCGTGAGCCAGTCTTATTCTGCCTTTGTGTCGGCGCCGGCCGGAATCGGCAACGCGAACGCGGCTGTGGCGAAAGGTCGACGCGACGTTACTCGAGTCGCCCCGTTGCTGGATATGCGCGGGATCATTGCCGGGCATCGGGCGGCTCAGTCCATATTTCGCGCCATGGGCGTCTATCCATTTCCAGACATCTTCCGGATTGGTCCCCTCTGCCGCGGTGACGTCGACCGCGCGGCCGCGACCGTAGCCCCCGGTCCGGCGGCTTCCGCCATGCAGCGAGTTGCCCACGCGCGCCTTGAAGCCCGCGGCGAGACGCTGGCGATAGTCGTCGCGGAATGCGCTGAGGATCGACCAGTGTATGCCTTCAGCGTCCATCGCGCGTCCGGCGTTAAACAGCTGTTCCCGGAAACCAGGGTCCATACCGCCGATCACGTAGTCCTGCAAGGATAGGCCCATGCGGTTGGCGGCTGCGGGGTCCTTCCACGTGAAGTCGCCGGAGGAATCCTTCTTGATCGGCGAGCGCTGATAGACGTCCCACAGGTAGTCGTCGATTTCGTCGAGGACGATGGTGCCGCGTTTGCGGCGCATATCGGTGCTTTCCGGCTCAGCCGATTGCCTTGATGGGAAAGCGACGAAAGCGCCAACCTTTGTCAGCGCGCGCTTGATCATTTCTCGCGCCGCCGCGGTAAGGGAGAGAGGCGGATCGGGATTGACGAAGCGAATCGTTTGAACCGCACGCGGGTATTGCGAACTGGTTTCACCCCCTTGGTCGGCAGGGTCGGCGCTTTGCAACCGCGCCGGCGCCGCCCGACGATAAACGATGGTCTCGTTGTTGGCGCTTTCGTGCCCGGACCCGGTAGGCTCGCCGTCCTGGTAATTCATGATCGCCAGCGCCACCATTGCGGCGGCCGCGGCACCGGCGGCAAGCTTGCCACCGAACATCGCGTGAGACAGAAGCACTCTGAACGCAACCGTCGGCGGGCGCAGCGCCCGTGCAATCACTCGCCGGCGCAGCGTCAGCGTCACCGCCGGTCGGTACAACGTCGGTGCGACGCCCGGCCGGCGCGGCGGCGGAGGCAGTCGTACTGGAGTGCGGCGCGCTGGCACAACGGCGCGCGAATGCCGCATTACGGCGACAAACTGTCCCGCCAAAGCGAAGCTCCCCCCTCCCGATCACTCCGGGCGGACACGTCCCGCTGTCATGGCGTGCGCGCAGCCCCTTCCCAGGGCGACAACGGCGTCACGCCCGCAACTTTCCAAGCCGGACGAAAGCGAGTGATCCCCGCCCCCAGGAATGATCCCCAAACGGCGCAAGTTGAATCGAGAAATAAGGAAAAAAATTGACCCGGGCGGGACCAATTGGCGGCGACCCTTGTGCGATCCTCGCGTGTTAACGCTTCGTACATCAACTTCCAAAATTGCTTGGGCGCAGGCACGGTCGAGAATGATCCCCATTGCGCTGAAACTGAAAAACCCAACCCGCAGGCTTTGCTCACGCGCGCGACGCCGCTAAAAAAGGCTGCGCATGCGGGCTGCAACGCACTTCCTCCACCGCGACACCCGATTCGCCCATGACTGAGGAGCCGAGCGCGCGCGGCGCCCCGAAGGGCGACATCGATCACCGGCTGCTCGTCCCATTCCTCGCCCACGTCACGTTGATGCAGACGCTGATCCTCATCATCCGGATCACGACCTCGTACCGGGCGATTGAGCTCGGCCTTCCCGTCCTCTGGCTCGGCATCATCGCCACTGGATTCGCGATCATCCCGGTCTTCACGGCCCTGCAGGTCGGGCGCTGGATCGATCGCGGCAACGACGCGCGAGCGACGTGGCTTGGCTCCGTGGTCGTGTTCACCGCCTGCATCGGGTTCTGGGCGTGGCCGCGCTCGGCCATGCATCTGCTGGGCTTCTCCGTCCTGTTGGGCTTTGGCCATATGTTCTGCATGGCGGGCCATCAAATGTTGGCGGTGCGCTCGGGCGGCGAGCGTAGCCGTGAAACCGCGCTCGGCTATTACATGGTCGCAGCCTCGATCGGGCAGGGGCTCGGGCCGTTTGTGGTCGGCTGGCTCGGCGGCGCGGCGGCGCTGCCCCCCACCGGCTTGTTGTTCGCCATCAGCCTCGCCATCGCCGCCGCGGGCGTCATCGTGGCGATCTTGATCAGGCCCGTCGTCGCCAAAACGCCTCATCACGATCCAGGCGATTTCATCCCGATCGGCCGACTGCTCGCGCTGCGCGGCTTTGTCCCCGTCATGGTGTCGAGCGTGGTGACCATCACCGCGCTGGATCTCCTGGTCATTTATCTTCCCGCGCTGGGTGCGGAACGTCAGATCGATGCCAACCACATCGGGCTGCTGTTGACGGTCCGCTCGCTCGCCTCACTCGTGTCGAGGGTGTTCTACGCGCGGCTGATTTTTGCCGCCGGCCGAATGCCACTCACCTTGACGAGCATGCTCTGCAGCGCCGCAGGGTTTGTGGTCCTCGCACTGCCGCTCCCGCTGCCGGTCATTTACGCAGTTCTCATCTGCTTGGGATTCGCAATGGGCATCGCCTCGACGCTGACCCTCTCGGGCGTCATGTATCTTTCGCCGCCTGAGGTCTGTGGCACCGCATTGACACTGCGGATGACCGGCAATCGCGTCGGGCAGATCATTTTTCCCGCGCTCGCCGGCTTTCTTGCCGCCGCGACCGGCGTCGCGGGCATCCTGCTTGCGCTCGGCATTGGTCTCGCCGTCTCCGGAATAGCGGTCGCGGCAAGCAGGCCGAGGTCCTGACGCAGATCCCCTTACGAGACAGCGCGCGCATGGCAGACCCGATCACAATCCGCATGGGAGGCTACGGCCCTCCAACCACCGGTTTTAGCCGCGCGCTCAAGCGCATCGGCGACCTACTTGAGGCCGAGTTCGGCGACCGTGTGGAGATTAAATACGTCTGGAACATCATGGACCTCGGTTATCGTGCCGAGGATATCCTGTGGTTGGTCGAGCATGGCTTGCTGACGCTGGGTTATCAGTCCTCGAGCTACCTGACCGATCGGGTGCCGGAGCTCGGGATCGTCGACCTGCCGTTCCTGTTCTCACGGCTGCAGGCCGCGCGCGCCGCCATGGACGGCGCGCTCGGCGACGTGCTCGCCCGCAAGATTGAGGAGCGCGTGAATTTTCGAGTACTCGGCTGGTTCGAGAATGGATTTAGGCATATCTCGAACCGCCTACGAGAAGTGCGCGCGCCAGCGCATCTGGCCGGACAGAGAATTCGCGTTCTGCCGAGCAAGGTGCAGGCACGGACGTTCGAACTCTTAGGCGCGGTGGCGATGCCGATGGATCTCACCCAGGCGATTGCAATGATTACCGCCGGCAGCATCGACGCGCAGGAGAATCCGCTCTCGAATACAGTGACCTATGGCGTGCACAGATTTCATCGCTTCCATACGCTGAGTAACCATTTCTACGTGTCACGACCGATCTTTCTCCACCGCACCGCGTTTGATGTCTGGCCTGCCGATCTTCGGCGCGCGATGCAAACGGCCGTTCGGGACGCCGTTGCGTTTCAGCGCGATCTACACGTCCAAGAGGAAGAGGAGGCACGCAAAGCCATCGAGGCACAGGGCTGCGAGGTCGCCGAGCTGACCGCCACGGAGCGCGATGTCTTCGCCGCCGCGGTCATGCCTCTCATCAAGGAGGCGCGGGCAACCTTCGGGCCGGTACTGTTCGATTTGACGGCGGTCGGCGCGCCGTGAGCGGCGCCACGCCTCTTACCCGCGCCGTTCCTCGGGCTCGGCCAGTATCAACGCCCAGAACACCTTGTATTTCGATTTCGGGGCATAGGCCGCGGCAATGCCCATGCGGGTTGCGCCCTTGAGCAGCATGTTGGCGCGGTGGGGCGGTGAGTCACGCCAGCCGGAGAAGGCCTGCGCCAAGGTATGGTAGCCGGCGCCCACGTTCTCCGCCGCGGTATGGGCGCGGTAGCCGCCGCCTTTGAGGCGATCATGGAAGCTGCGCGCGATATCATGACTGAGTGTGTCGTGGCCCGCCATCGCCTGCGCCTGCGTCTCGGCAAGCTTCATCAGTTCGGGATCGATGCTGACCGCTGTGAGTCCGTTATTCTTGCGATACCCGGAAATCATCGAGGCCGCTGTAGCCGCATCGACCTGCGCGTCCTTGGTCGCAAGGCTGCGATAGAAGCTCGGCTCGCCTGTCGGCAGATCACGCTCGCCCGCGCAGGCGCAAAGGAGCGCCGTCGCCGCGACCGCGCAGACGCCCGCGCCAAAGCGCAGGTGCGAGAATCGAAACATGATGCTGGTACCCCGCTTCCCCTATCCAGCCGATGCTGCGCCCACAGAATGGCGGAACGATGGAGATGCTATGGCGGTCAATGCCCGCCGCGATAGATCGGCGCGGGCTGCGAGAAGAAGCTTTCCAGGATGTGATAGCAGATCGCGTAGTTCTTCTGGTGGAACGAGGCGTGCGCTATTCCCGGCATCACCGTGAACTGCTTGTCGGGGTTTGGCAGCAACTCGAAGAACTTCACAAGGTCCGCAAAGCTCGCGATGCCGTCGTATTCGCCACGCATGATCAGGGTTGGCACGCTAATTTTCGTGGGATCGCAAACTGGTAAATTGGCGCACATATCGACATAGGTGCCGGTCGGCACCGAGTCGTCGAGCGCCAGGATCGCGTCGGCAAAGGCTTCGATGACGGCGTCGTCGGCAGTGCCGGGATGGTCGCGCTCGAAGATCGAGCGCACGAATTTGCGGTCAATTGGGCGCCGCTTGTTGGTTCGGAACTCGGATAGCCGTTTACGGCGCTCGGCGAGTGTGGGCGAGCCTTCGCCCGTCCACACCATGGCATCGAGTGCAAGGCGGGCGACCATCTTCGGGTGGCGTTGCGCGAATAAAGCGCCGCGCAAGGCGCCGGAGGAAATACCGTAAACGAGGAGCGGGCGATCGCCGCGCAGCTTCTGGATATAGGTTGCGGCCGCCAAGCAGTCGTCGGCGCCATAGGTGATCGGCGCGTTGTTGTCGCGGGTCTTCGTGGAGCGGCCATACCCCTCCATGTCGATGCACCAGGTGTCGTAGCCGCGCGCGGCGAAGAAATCCATGGCCGAAGAGTCTGCGCGTCCGGGGACGTGTAGGTCGAACGTCGGCTGGGACGCCATGGACGAGCCATGCACGAACAGAATTCGTCCCGCCGGTCCGGAAGGGTCACCGTTGTGCTTGTTCCAGAGAAACAAGCGAACATCGGTGCCTTTTTGCGTCCAGTGCTCTTCGCCGCGGGCGGCTGTGGCGGCAGCTGAAACTGGCTTGTTCATCCTGCAACTCCTCGACTCATCCCGCGTCGGCGCAAGCCGCGATTTGTAGGGTCGTGCATCCCGCTCATTCAGGTTTTATCCCGTTGGCTTTGATGACTCGCGCCCATTTGTCGATTTCCGACTGCACATATTCTCCGAATTGGTCTGGCGTCATCGACATTGCAGTTGCGCCCTGCTTCCTCCACGCCTCGATGACATCCGCGCGCGCGAGGATTTTATTGATCTCGCTGCTAAGCAAGGTGACGATCGGCTGCGGTGTCCCCGCCGGTGCCATCACGCCGATCCAAATCGTCGCCTCGTAGCCGGGAACTCCATCCTCGGAGAGCGTCGGTATGTCCGGAAGAATTGCGGAGCGCACCTTGCCGGTCGTGCCGAGCGCCTTGACTCGCCCGGCTTGAATCATCGGCGCCATGCTCGGCACCGAATCGAACATCATTTCGATCTGGCCGCTGATGATATCGTTGCGCGCCCCAGAGCTGCCCTTGTATGGCACATGCAGGATGTCCGTGCCGGTAAGATTCTTAAAAAGCTCGCCCGCCATGTGATAGTTCGAGCCGACTCCGGAGGAGGCATAATTGAGGGCGCCCGGCTTTGACTTGGCGAGGGCGATGAAGTCCTTGACGGTGTTCACCGACACCGACGGATGCACGACCATGACCAGTTCGGAATTGAGCAGTGAGGCAACGGGTACAAAGTCGCGCATCAACTTGAAGGACTTGTTGGGCACGAGCGTTTCGGTTGTCGTCTGCGTCGCGGAGATCATCAGCAGCGTGTAGCCGTCCGGCGGAGATTTTGCGGCGGCCTCGGTTCCGATGATGGTGCCGGCGCCCGGCCGGTTCTCCATCACAAACGGCTCCTTGAGAGCTTTGCGTAGCTCCTCCGCGAGCAAGCGAGTAAAAATGTCGGTTGGACCGCCGGCGCCGAACGGGACGATCATCTTGACCGGATGAGACGGATAGTCCTGCGCCCTGGACGGGGCCGCCGCTGCCAGCGACAGCATCGCTAAAGCGACGAGCGATGAAACGCGCTGCAATATCGTCATGATCGGTGGTCGAGTCGGAAAACAGCGCGCTGCGTCGAACGGCGGGCGACTTTATGCGATCCGCGCAGGATGGGCCAGGGGATGACCGGCTCAACGATCAATGTCGCTTCCAGGCGCGTGTGTCAGCTTCCCGATCATTTCGGCAAAAGCGCCAGCAAAAGGATGGAAGCTGAAACGGATTTCGTGCTGTCCGCGCGGGCAGACCACCGCGCGAAAGATCACGTTGGCTTTGAGGATTTCGGCCTCTTTTCCGTCGATGCTCGCGCGCCACCATGGCTGCCAGGTATCGTTGAGCAGGAGGATTCCGCCGGCGGGTGCGTTGACTGCGACCGCCACTTCCGTGTTGGCGTAGCGCAGTAAGCGCGCGCTGCCCTCGCCCGAGGCGCTGGGCGAGGCGTCGCTCGGCGCCTTTTCCAGCAGCACGGTCCGGCGGGGATCGACCGGAGGCCAGCCGCTGCGCAAGAGCTCTTCGAAATTGGCAACGCGCCAGTCCGTCAACAGCATCACGCGCGGCAAGGCGCGTGGGTTCTCATAGACGTAGGCATCCTTGGTACGTGCAACGAAAGTGAGATCGCCGGATTTGAGGGAGGAGTCGATCTCTTCCACCGGCACGCCGGTGGCGATGACGCGAACGCCGAAAAGATCGGCGAAGGCCGAGTGGTAGGACGGATAAAGCGGCGAAAATACACGCTGGCTTGGGATGGCGACCGTGTCGCCCACGTGGGTTGCCTCCTGAAACGAGTGCAGCCGCAGTGGATTGTGACCGAACACGTGATCGAAGCCTTGGGCGAGCGAGAGGTTCGGCCAGTGGTACGCGATCCCGACGAGTTCCACCCGGTCGCGGCGGTCGGGCGCGGTGGCGCGTGCGAGCCGCGCTTTGATGAGCCGCACCGTCTCGTTACTGGTGTTGGGCCGCAACGCCTCGAATTGCTCGGGCGGCAGCGCCGTTGACTCATGGGGCGCATTGTTCCAGGCAAGATCGAATGCCATGAACGCGGCGATGACACCGACGGCGCCGGCCGGCCAGCGTGCATCGATCCGGCGGGCGAAGAAAAGCACCGCGACCGCCGCGGCCGTGAAGACAACCGCGATGCTCACTGGAACCAGCGCCGGGCCGAAGCCGACGACGGAATGGGCGAGCGCTAGCGCGCCGGCGATCAAGCAGATGGCGCAACCAATCTCGAGGGTGCGCTGCAGGCGCGTTGCCGGGGGTACCTTGCCGGCGAGCCAGCAATGCACGAAATAGCCGGCCATTACCGCAATCAACGCGACCAGCACGAACGTGGCATCGGCCGGACGGCGATATAGGGCCACGGCGGGGAGTAGGTCGTACATCAGCTGGAACGCGGGCGTATAGGCGCCGAGCGCGTAGAGCAGCACTAGTGCTGCGGCGAGGCTGAAGAATCGAATCTCGCGCGCCCAGGCGAGACCGCGAATGAGGCCGAATGACACGACGGCGACTACGACCAGCGCGCCGGCGTAAAGGAGGCCCATGTTCTGGGAGAGATATAGACCGGGCTGGCCCCACGCTGCGTCCCAGATCGGACTTTGCGGCGCCCAGTACTCGATGTCCGGATCCATCGCGCCGAAGAGATCGGCAAAAGCGAATTGCAACAGATGCACGGGGTGAATCGAGCCGCCCGCAGCCGCCGCGAAGCTGATCTCCGGGCGGTTCGAGCGAGCGGCCAGCAGGGTCGTCATTATAATCGGTAGGGCGGCGATGACCGAGGCGCTCACCACGGCCGCAGTCAACGGTTTGATGCTCGCGCGCAGGCGCGCGAGCGGCTGTCCACCCCCGATCCAATGCGCCAGCACGAACCCCGCCAGAACATAGAGCGACAGCAGCGCGACCTGATCGCGGCCGATCGCAATCAGTCCGCCAAGGACGCCGGCTGCCAGCCCCGTCCGCCAGGACGATCGCTCGAGTGCGCGCGCCAGAATCCAGAGCGCCAGCGGCAGGTATGCCAGGCTGATGATTTGGCTGGTGTGCTGAATGCGCGCACTGGCCGATCCGCCGAACGCGAATGCAATCGCCGCGACGAGCGCGCCGCCCGCGTGCCAGCCGCGATCGTGAAAGAACAGAATTATCCCGACGGCGCCGAGGAACAGATAAGCGAAGGTGACGGCGTCGAAGCCGCGCAGGCTGATACCAGCGCGGGTGACGGCGAGCAGAACATGGAGCGGCGAAAACAGAAGCGATTGCGGATCGGAAATCTGCGCCCAGCCGGCGAATACGTTGGGCGACCACCACGGCCATTCGCCGCGCGCGAAGGAGCTCGTGAGGAATTGCACCTGTGGAAAGAATTGAGATTTCGCGTCCCATGGGATCGTGACCTTACCGGAAAGCCACGGCCAAGCGGGGAACAGGAATGCGAGCGTCAAGATCGCGAGCGTGAGTGCAAGTGGAATGCGCCCGGTCGAGACGAGGGCTCGCCGGGCGGCCGCAGGCAACCGCATTGCGCGAGCCTTGTTCGACCCGCGCGCCAATCCCTCATACCACCACGGGCTGTGATCGCCGGCCGCCGATGCCGCCGGCTCCTTGCCCAGCTCCATGCCTGTTCCGCCTCCGAGCTTTGGCGCAGCATAGCCGCTCCACCCGCGCCTGCGGGCCGCGACGATGTCGCACCACAATGGATGAAAGGCGTGCGGTGGATCGTGACGCCGCAGAGCCCTATCATAGCGTAATAACGCAATGGAGCGCCCAATCGATGACCGCCACCCCAATGCTGCCGCGAGAACGCTGCGATTTTTCGGCAATCGTCGATCGGCCGCCGCTCAAATTGCCCGGCGACGCACGGCTCGTGTTTTGGACCATCGTGAACTACGAAGTGTGGGACATTGGGCGGCCAATGCCGCGCCAGGTCCTGCCTGCGCCGACCGGCGCGCCGCTACTTCCGGACGTGCCGCACTGGAGCTGGCACGAATACGGCATGCGGGTCGGCGCCTGGCGCTTCTTCGAGCTCTACGAGCGGCTCGGCATCAGGCCGACGCTCGCGGTCAATGCGCGCACCTCCGAGGACTACGTCCGGGTCGCGGAGGAGGCCAAGCGCCTAGGCTGGGAATTCATGGGACACAGCTACCAGCAGGGCCCGATCCACAAGGAGGAAGACCAGACGGGGATGATCAAGCGGTCACTCGACACGATCGAGCGGTTCACCGGCAGGCGCCCGGTTGGCTGGCTCGGGCCAGGCCTCACCCAGACCTACGACACGCCCGACCATCTGGCCGCGGCCGGCATCAAGTACATCGGCGACTGGGTCTACGACGACGAGCCGACCGAGATCCGGACCGCGCACGGACCGCTGGTCACGCTGCCCTACACCGTCGAGTGCAACGACATCCCGGTGATGATCGTGCAGCACCACGAGGGCGCGTACTGGACGCAGAAGTGCATCGACGCGTTCGATCGCTACTACGCCGAGGGCGCCAAGCGCGCGAAGATCATGGCGATCGCGATCCATCCGTACATCAGCGGCCAGCCGTTCCGCATCAAGTACCTCGAGCAGGTCTACGAGTACGTCAACCGCCATCCCGACGCGCTGCACTGGAACGGCGAGCAGATTCTCGATTGGTATCTGAAGGCGCGCGGCTGAGCGGCCGTGCTCACTTGACAGCGAGCGGCCGCTCGGCCGATACTCAACCGAATGGTTAAGTATATCTGCAGGAGCTGACGATGCCGCGCAAACCGCCCTCCCCGCGCAAGGTGCGCTCCGCGCCGGGGCTGTTGCTCCTCGTCGGCACGCGCAAAGGGCTCTTCGTGATGAAGGGCGACGCGGCGCGCCGGGGATGGCAGCTCTCGGGGCCGCATTTCCTCGGCCACATCGTCAACCACGCCGTCCTCGACC
>DATFQX010000508.1:0-7168 GCA_035263865.1 Xanthobacteraceae bacterium | reverse complement strand
AGCCCGTGCCGATCTCGGTGTAGCGGATGCGGACGTTGCCCTTCTCGTAGTAGCCGGTCTTGGCGCCCGCCGGCGCGCCTTGCGGGGCGCTTGTCTGCGGCGCCTGGGCAAACACCTGCGGTGCGGCTGCCGTCGCCGCTGTCGCGGCGCCTGTTGTCAGGACAGTGCGTCGGCTTGAATCGATCATCGCCTTCCTCCCGTATCGTTGTCGCGGGCATGCGCTCGGCCCCGGCGCCCCATCATTGGACTGATTGCTTCCGGGATCTCCGGTGGGCGCCACGACACTGTAGCACAAGCTCTCACGCTGCGAGCGGCCACGCAGCCGCGCCGCCGAGCAGCGTAACGAACTCGCGCCGCTTCACTCGATCACCTCGTCGGCGCGGGCGAGCAAGCTATCCGGTACGGTGAGTCCGAGCGCCTTCGCAGTCTTGAGGTTGATCACCAACTCGTACTTAGTTGGCGCCTGCACTGGCAGGTCGGCCGGCTTCTCGCCCTTGAGGATGCGATCCACATAGGACGCGGCCTGCCGCCACTCGACCAGATTATCGCTGCCATAGGAAGATCAGGCCGCCGTTGGCCGTGAAAAATCGATAAGGGTACGGCCGAAATCATAGCTGGAGAATCCGGTGATGTTGCCGCACGGCGGCAACGATGCGCAGAAGACCATGGGTGCTCTATTCCCAGGGTCTCCTCGGCGCGACTTTTCACATCCCATTCTGGGTCGTCCTGATCTGCCAGGCTGCGATGGCCCTCGGGACGCTGGTTGGTGGCTGGCGCATCGTGCGCACCATGGGCTCGCGGATTACGCGACTGCATCCCGTGCAGGGTTTCTGCGCCGAAGCAGGCGGCTCGATGACGCTCTTCCTGGCGACCTTTTTCGGCGTGCCGGTCTCCACCACGCATACCATAACGGGCGCCATTGTCGGGGTAGGCGCGGCCCGCAAGGTCGCAGGCGTACGCTGGAACGTGGCCAGCAACGTTGTCTTCGCCTGGATCATATCGAGGAAGCCGAAAGTCGCAATGGCGTCGTCGCATCGCGCAGGGTCTCCAAGTCTGCTGTTCTCGCGTTCGTCGTATGGCACCGTTTTGTTCCAGGACGCGGTCGGGGTAGCCCTCTAGATAGAGCCAGCCACTGAACTGCTGCGCCGTTTGGCTGTCTGGGAACGTCAGCACTAGTTTCGTCATGCGAGCCATGCCGATCACGCCGCCGATCTTCCGGCTCATTTGCCATCGACACTGGACTTCGGCTCGGGGGGCGGGCCGAGCTTTTTTTGCACGCTGTGTCGAGTATCGCACAGACACAGACGGCATTTGGATTAGAGGTGCTGTATCACCGGCAGTGGCACTCGGGCGTCGGTGGCTGAGAGACCAGTCGCGCTCCCGCCGAACCAGGGAGAGCGCGCCATGCCGATCACCCCATTCCTCAACGACGAGAACTTTGACTTGGAGACGACGCGCGTCATGGGCGTGGCCCTAGAGATGACTTGCTTGGGTCTGCGAACTGGGGATTGCGCTGACGACGTCAAGCAGGCCATTGCCAACAAGATCATTGCCCTTGCCAAGGCCGGTGAACGCAATCCCGATGTGCTCTGCGAACAAGTATTGAAAGACATCCGAACGCCGCCGCAGATGGAAGCGGCGGGGTCATAGGCCACGTCAGCCATCGCACGATCGGCCTCTTTGGCTTTCTCGATCTCAGCCCGCTCACGCCCGCGCCACGAGCGGCCACGCCGCCGCCGCGCCACCGATGAGCGTGATGAAGTCGCGGCGTTTCACTCGATCACCTCGTCGGCGTGCGGCAGCAACGCCTCGGGGATCATGAGCCCGATGGTCATCGGCCACTCGCTCAGTTGCGCAGAATAATTCGCTCAAACGTGCTGCGTAGGCGGCTCGCCTTCGAAGTAGGTGGAATCGGCAAAGGGATCGGGCCCGCCATACACCCACATCATCCGGGCCTCTTCCGTTCCCTCAGTGCCCCAGGCGTGCGGCGTGAGCGGTGGAATGATGACGGTGTCGTTAGAGCCAATGACACGGCGTTCTTCGCCGAGCTGCACCCAGATCCTGCCTTCAAACATTACGACGGTTTCTTCCACTTCGTGCATATGGAGAGGCACTGCAGCGCCAGGCTCAGCCCTGTTCATGAGCAAGCTAACCCTGCTTGCGCCGAGGCCCTTGTGCGCGAGAAATCGTCCGTGGATACCGGGCCGCATCAAAACTTCCGGAATCGTGCGCCCATCGATGAAAGGCATAAGATCAGCCCTCTGGTCCGAAGCAAGAACTTGGCAAGCCCGAAGTTAGAGCGCGACAGCGTTGAACCTACCGGGCCGGCCCCGAGGATAGCACGCCAGCACGACCTGCGTCAGTGGCGCTGCATCGCAATAAAAAGCGGCGCCTCTGCGCGGCGCGCCCCCCCGGCAGAGGTAGCGGCCTAAGTCTTACTCAGCGGCCGTGCGGCCCAGATCGAGCCGCGCGTCCATGTCGGCTACTCGATCACCTCGTCGGCGCGGGCGAGCAGCGTCGGAGGCACCTCGATGCCGAGCGCCTTCGCGGTCGTGAGATTGATGACAAGATCGAACTTGGTCGGCTGCTCGACTGGCAGGTCCGCAGGCTTAGCCCCACGCAAAATCTTGTCGACAAAATCGGCAGCGCGCCGAAATTGGCTTGGCCAATTTGATCCATAGGACATCAGGCCCCCCGCTTCGACAAATTCCCGGACACCGTGCATAGTTGGCAGTCGCGCGCCCAGCGCCAAGGTGTTGATGCGAATTCGATTGGTGCTGGCAAGCGGGTCGGCGGCGACATAAAGCGCCTCCGCTTGACCCTTCAGGGCCTCGAAGGCGAGCGCGATGTCTTGATCCCGCCGGATGTCGAACGGGAAGACTTCGAGGCCGAGTGTGCGGGATGCCGCCTGGACCTCGCCCAGCTCCAGCGCAGGAAAGGAACTCGCGAGATTGGCAAGGATAGCAAATCGGCGCAAACCCGGAACAACCTCGCGCAAGAGCTCGAGTCGCTTCCCGGCAGCATCGGACCCCTGACTCGATATGCCGGTAACGTTGCCGCCCGGCCGCGCCAGGGTCGCGACGAGGCCGCTGCCGATCGGATCGCCCGCCGTCGCGAACACGATCGGGATCACCGACGTGGCCTGCTTTGCTGCGAGGACCGTCGGGGTGTTATGCGTGAGAATAACATCGACCTTCAGACGGACGAACTCAGCCGCGATCTCGGCGTAGCGCTCAGGACGTCCTTCCGCCCAGCGGTACTCGATCGCGACATCGCGACCCTCAAGCCAACCAAGTTCTCGGAGCCTTTGCACGAAGGAGCCGACCCATTGGGCTGCGACCGGAGGCGTCGTCGAGCCCATAAATCCGATGGTGGGCGGCTTACCTAGCTGCTGCGCGCGCGCCGCGAGTGGCCACGCCGCAGCGCCGCCGAGGAGCGTGATGAAATCGCGGCGGATCATTCGATAACTTCGTCCGCGCGCAGTAGGATCTCCGTCGGCAATGTCACGCCGAGCATTTTCGCGGTTTTGAGATTGATGATCAGCTCGATTTTGACGGCCTGTTGAACCGGCAGGTCGGCCGGCCGCTCACCCTTGAGAAGTCGGCCCGTGTAGTTGCCGACCAAGCGAAGCGCATCGCTGAGGCTCGATCCATAGCTCATCAGGCCGCCAGCAGCAGCATAGTCCAGATAAGGCGAGATCGTGGGAACCCCGTGGCGTTCAGCCAATGCGACGATCTGATCGCGCCTGCTGCTGAGAAACGGATCGGCTTGCAAGAGCAACGCCCCGGCACGTTCTTGCCCAACGCTAGCGAAGACCGCCTCGAAATCGCCCTCACTGCCGGCCTCTACGACGAGCAGCTTGCGCCCAAGGGCACCAGCGGCTGTGCGCGCGTTGTCGATCTCCGTATGTGCCACTGCATTGTTCGGATTGATAAGAAAGGCGACCGGCTCGGTGGCAGAAACAAACTCGTTCAGCAACTCTAATTGTTTCCCGACCAAAACTTTGCCAAAGGTCGCGACGCCGGTCAGATTGCCGCCCGGTTTGGCGAGGCTGGCGACCAACCCGAGCCTGACCGGGTCGCCGCCGGTGTGGAACACGATCGGAATCGTTGCCGTCGCCGCTTGCGCGGCACGCGTTGCGGTGACGCCGCTCGCGTCTCTTTGTGTGCGGAAGCGGCAACAGAAGGCACCTTTCCTCGCTCGAGGCCGACCGGCAATATGCCCAAAACAGGCAGCAAAGATGCGAGTCGGGCTCGATTGATTTTTAGCCGAGACGCGTGCTGGCTTTCAAATGGCAAGACACCGCACCGGCCGCCATGCGGCGCTTAGTGAATGTGCTGCCTGGCGTTGTGCGGGCCCAAAGTTCCGTACCCGGAACCGAACACGCGCGTTGCGCGGCGTATTAACGCTTGCAGGGAGTAACCCAAGCGAAACCGCGGCGGTGCGGCGGTGCGCGCCGCAAAAATCTTGAATGGCCTATGTCCGAGTCGGGTCAATCGTTCCCCGGTCGACATGACCGCGACGCGCGTCCAATGATCGCGGTAGGGACGCGAGTTGCCTCGCGCCCCCCGCTCAGATCCGTACGTGCCCAATTCGAGCATACGGCTCCCACCTCGGGTGTCTGACGGCGAAGCGTGCATCTGGCCAGGGATGCGCCAGGGGGGCGGTTCCGGCATTGTTTTTGTCGCGGCAGGAACGTGGTTGCCATTTCTCAAAATGGCGTAACTGGCCTTTTGCCGAAATGAGCTGGCGCAAAAGTATCACGTTGCAGCGGCACGCCGCACGGCCAGGCTGCGCAATGGTGACGAGTTTGAAGCGAGCCCTTGGGCTTGCCCGAAGTCCACACATTTGCGGTCAGCCCGTACACGGTGAACGATGGTTCTTCAACCCGCCGGGCGGGAGGTCGAACGCAGCGAATTGAAGCGCGCCTTCTGCTCGTCGCTCAGCCCGCCGTAGAACTGGGTCAGCGCGGGCTGCACGGTCTTCGCCGCCGCCAACATGGCATCGAGCCGCTTTTCCATCGCCTCGACCCGACCGGTCGGAGTGAGCGCCTGATAGCTCGGGCAATTGGCTTTGATGTCATTCGCCGCCTTCAGCGAAGCGTCCTTCAACTCATCGAGGGAAGCCTGCTGTGCCGCCGTCGGCCGCACCGTCTGCGCGATGCGATCGATCTGCAGATCGGTCACCCCCGGCGTGCGCTGGTTACAAAGTGTCGTGAGGTTGCGCTGGTCTTGTCCGGCTGCAGCATCGCTTGCCGGCCCGACGGCGTTGAAGCGGGCCTTCTGTTCGTCGCTAAGCGATTGATAGAGGCGATCGAGCGCGGGACGCACGGTCTGCACGGCGGCAAGCATGACTTGCAGCCGGTTCTCCATCGCAGCCAGCCGTCCGGTCGGGATGCTCGGCAGGTCATTCGGGCACGCGTCCTGGAGAATGCCGATGGCCTTGGCGTTGGCAACCTTAAGCTCGTCGAGCAACGCGTGCTGCGCGTCGGTCGGCTGCACGACCTCGGTAATGCGCTCCATCGGCCAGTCGGTGAGCTCCGACGCTTGGCTGGTGCAAATATCGGCGGCGGCGCGCTGTGTTCCGTCGGGCGTTCTCGACACGACGCGCCGGGCCGAGCCCGACCTCACGCCGGGGCCGGGACCGGGATCGGCCAGCGCGTAGCCGGAGTAGGCGTAAGGTCCGTAAATGCCGTAGTAGATGTCGTTGTACGCATACGGCCAGAAGTCGTCGTAGGCGTACGGCCAGAAAACGTAATCGAAGAAGTCGTAATAGGCGTACGGCCAGAACAGCGGCCCGAACCAGCCGATCACGATGCCGCCGCTCCACCAAGGCCAGAGCGAGCAACAGAACCCGCCGTGGAATCGGGCCGATCCGAAGTGCGAACGCCACGCCACGTTGCTGATGGCACGTTGACCGAAGACCGCCTGTGCGCGCGCGACGTTGCCGGCGCGGGCGATGTTGCCAGTGCGAGCAAGGCCACCCGCGTGCAGAGCGCCCACCGCGCCCGTTCGGGTCCCGGTTGCGGCTACACGATGGGTGGCGGCACCATGGATCGCGCCGCCATGGGAGATCCGCGCAGAGGCGATGCGGGAACCGGTAAACGAAGGCCCGGCGACGCGGCCGCCGAACGAGCGAACTGCCATACCGCCGCCACGGCTGATTTGAGCGCCGCTGAAAGAGCGACCCGTGAATCCGCTGCCGCGCGTGATACCCATTGCGCCGAATCCTCGGCTCACGCCGCCGATGTGGCCCATGCCACCGTGCGCGACACCCATTCCGCCGAATCCTCGGCTCACGCCGCCGACGTGCCCCATGCCGCCGAAGCTGCGCCCGCCGCCAAATCCGCCGCCACCAAAGCCTCGCCCGCCGCCGAACCCGCCTCCGCTAAAGCCTCGACCACCACCACCACCCATGCGCGCATCGGCTTCGACCATGAGCAGCGGAACGATGAGGAGGAGAGTCGCCGCGATGCAAAGGCCGGTCTTGAGCGCCGGGTTGATTGGTGACGTTGCTGACGACCTTTGGAGCGCTGACATTGGCATCCTCCCGGGCCTGCGCCGCCCGACGCAGTACAATTACCGGCTATTGTATCATGGCTTTCTGAGGACCTGCAGCGGCGACAATTGCGTTTTTGCGTTGCCTGCGCCGCCCGCGCACGAACAAGAGTTGCCCGAGCCCAAGTACCCGATGATCGGCACTTTCCCCGCCTGCTGCGCACGCAAGCTTCACCTTGACCGCGACCAGGAGACCGCGGCCCCAACGACGCCTCGCGGGCAGTGCGCTAAGATGCCGGCACCAAAACTGGTCTAGGGAGGAAACGACAATGAATCGCGCAATTCTCGGCGCCACGCTCGGTGGCGCTCTCGCGTTCCTCACTACGATCTTTTGGGCGCAACGCCTTCGAGCCGCAGCGCGCGAGCTTGCTGACGGTCCGTCGAGACATTCGCAAGTTGCGTGAGGCGCAGAGTGGTCGATCACCGCGTCGGCACGGGCGAGCAACTTCCAAAACGGACGCTTTCTGAGCTCGCAGTGGTTCCCTGACAAAGCAACGTCCGCGCAAACCAATTCCCGCGCTCCGTCAGTCGTGCTGAACCAAATCGATGATTTGTGGTCACCGTCAACATTCCATCGCGCGCGAGATCGGCGGTCGTCATGCCGGATACTG
>DATFQX010000507.1:0-2790 GCA_035263865.1 Xanthobacteraceae bacterium | reverse complement strand
GATGCAGGAGACCCGGCGTAAAGCTCTAAAAAATTTTTTGGTAAAACAGCTCGAGTCGGATTACGCTCTCCACAAGGAACACTTTAAGCATTACTTGGCGGAAGTTTTCCGAAATAATCTCCCGGAAGATCAGGTGGAATCTGCGGAGTTGCTCGCCGCCGAATGTGCCCCGAATACCGCGGCCGCTGATAACAAGCTCGATAAGATCCTCCACAGCATCGGGCTAGACAGAAGCAGGGTCCTGGGTGATGCGCAGGGCTGCTGGGCGGAGGAACTAGTGCGAGAGTATGAGCAGCGCGAACCGGACGCGGTGTCGCTCACCGATGAGCTTCTCACCGACGCCGGCATCAGCAGGGACGCCCTTCTGGCGAATGCACTCGTCGAGAAATTCGACCAACCCGAGAAATTGCACTACATCGAGCGGCTCGACCGCCTAACCACCACGGCCGAGAGTCGTCGCAATGCCAGCTTGCACGAGATCGAGCGGCATCGGGCAGTCCTCGGCGAAATGCTGCGACGGAGAGTCGTAGAGATCGAGGAAGACGAGTTTAAATTGATCGAGACGACGCCAGCCAAACGAAAAAACGCAGCTTGACGAGTGAGCGGAAGATTAAGGCGAATCGAGCGAATGCGCGGGCCAGCACTGGCCCGCAAACCGCTCATGGCCGCGCGCGCGTGGCGAGAAACGCTTTTCGCCATGGCTTGAGCCTTCCCGCTTCTTCCAATCCAGCATTATCAGAGGAAGTGGAAGCGCTTGCGCGCGAAATTGCCGGGGCTGATGCGACTGCGGAAATCCGGGAGCTCGCGCGTCAAATCGCTGAAGCTGAAATCGATGTGCGCCGCGTGCGGTATGCGCGCCATCACTTCCTTTCCGGTTGCTTGAGCGACCAGTATTACGAGTCTCACGCAAACGCGCGGATGAAGCTCAAATTCATAGGCCGCCTTTTGCAAGGCAAGGGGCCAGAGATTTCGATCGAAACGCTGGAGAAATTTCTAACCTCGACGCCTCAAGAGCCGCACGAGCTCGCTTTGATTCTTTCTCAAGAGGCCAAACGATTGCTAGCCATGGATCGCTACGAACGCCGCGCGTTGTCGCGGCGCAAGTTTGCCATTCGCGCTTTTGATGCGGCAAACCAATCCGGCCAGCGTAGCGAATAGCGAGTTTAATCGGACGAAAGCCAACAGACCGTAATTGGTTGCAAAAATACCGTCAACAACTGTGAGTTGAATTCATTGGATTTTGGCAGAACGAAGCCAAAATAGCCAATCTTTTCAGTGGGTGTGGCGATCTCCATTGGGGGCGTGCCTGCGGCAAGGGTGGGCCGCGAGGTCCTGGCGCCGCGCGCTTCGCTGACCGCGCGCGCCATCGTCACCGAGGAAGGGCTGCTTGTTCTTTACATTGAACGGGGCAGCCGACGCGTGTCCGCCTCACAACGGACGTGTCGAGCCGCGCCTCAACGGCCTTCGCGCATCCAGGTCGCAGCGAGCGCGCCAACGAGGAGCAGAAGCCCGATCAATCCGGCGAAGACCGGAAACACGCCGATGCCGCGCACCACGGTCGCCTCGCGCGTGCGCAGACCCAACCAGTCGTCGCCGTGGTAGGTGTCGCTCGAGCGCACGCCGACAATGCGCGGCAGATGAACGCCGCTTGCGGCCTCGACCCGCATAACGCCGCCGCCGGTCGCGTTGGCAAGCGGGGCGAGAACCTCGGTGGTCGAGGTCACCTCGGTGAATTCGCGCGGATTGGCGGGACCCACATTGGCGAGCGCCGTGAGAGTGCCGTCGCTCGCGCGCCACAGCCCAAGCTCATTCGCCTCGATGGTCGAACGCCACACCCCCGGCTCGGCGGGCGAGAGCGGTACCGTGCGCGTCTTGCCCGAGGGGGTCGTCAACGTGACATCGCTGACGCTGTCCGACATCGTCTGCCGCTGCACCGTGAGGTCGCGCCCGCGCACGATGAGCCGCAAGGCTTCCTCCTCGAGGTCCGGTTGCTTCATCAGCCAATGCGAGAGCCGCCGCAGCAGGTCGAGGTGCGGCCCGCCGCCCTCATAGCCGCGCGCCCACAGCCAGATGTGGTCGGAAAGAAGCAGCGCGACGCGGCCTTCGCCTTCGCGCGAGAGCAGCAGCAACGGCTTGTTCTCCGGGCCCTGCATCACCGTGGTGCCTTTGGCGGCGCGGCTGTCGACGAGGCGGAACCAGCGGCTCCAGTGCGGCGGATCTTGTTCGGCGCCCTCAAGCCCGCGCGTCACCGGATGGCGCTTGCCCAATTCGGTGAGCCGCGCATGAAACGCGCCGTCGGTGGTGCGGCCGTTCGGTTCGGCGGGCAGGATGATGTCGAGCGGCGTGCGCCAGATGCTGGTGGGACTCGCGTAATCGGGCCCGGCAGCAACCAGCACCGCGCCGCCCTGGCGCACATAGCGCGCGATATTGTCGAAATAGATGACCGGCAGCACGCCCTGCCGCGCGTAGCGGTCGAAGATGATGAGCTGGAACTCGTTGATCTTCTGCTGGAACAGCTCGCGGGTGGGGAAGGCGATCAGCGACAATTCGTTGATCGGGGTGCCATCCTGCTTCTCCGGCGGGCGCAGAATGGTGAAATGCACGAGATCGACGCTGGCATCGGACTTGAGCAGATTGCGCCACGTGCGCTCGCCCGCATGCGGCTCGCCGGACACGAGCAGGACACGCAGCTTGTCGCGCACGCCGTCGATGGAGACGACCGCGCGATTGTTGACGGCGGTAAGCTCTCCCTCGAGCGGGGAGGCTTCGATCTCCACGATGTTCGGCCCG
>DATFQX010000506.1:0-5990 GCA_035263865.1 Xanthobacteraceae bacterium | reverse complement strand
GTGATGAGGCCTCGGTTCGCGGACTCCATCAGGGCCAGCAGTCCATCCGGACTGCGTGAACAGGCCGGACACATGACTGCAAGCGACTTCTGTGCGGCACGTTACATTTTCTCTTGCCAGGCGGGGGCCATCCACACATGACCGCCGCGAGGTCATATCGCTGCTCGGCGGCGGCACAGCGGCATGGCCGTTCGCGGCGCGCGCACAGCAGCCGGGCAAATTGTCGACCATCGGATACTTGGGCGGGACTACCCCTTTGGTCGAGAGCCGATGGGTCGCTACTTTTGTGCAGCAACTGCGCGAACTCGGTTGGATCGAAGGTCGCACCGTCGCAATCGAGTATCGCTCGACGGAAGGACGCGCCGAGCGCTCCGCTGAGATCGCTGCTGAGTTTGTCCGAATGAAGGTTGACGTCATTGTCACGACGGGAACCGCAAATGTAGTTGTGACCAAGCAGGCAACGTCGGCCATCCCGATCGTCTTTGCAGCGGCGGGAGACCCGGTTGCCACCAGCCTAGTCGCGAGTCTGGCGCGACCTGGCGGTAACGTCACGGACTTGTCACTCGTGGCGACTGATCTTGTAGGCAAGCGGATCGAGCTTTTGCACGAGGTTGTCCCCGGTCTTCGCCGATTGGCAATCATGGGCAATGTCGGCAATCCCCTCGTCGTGCTGGAGATGGGTGAGGTTCAGGCAGCCGCACGTACGTTCGGACTCGACGTCGTCCCATCGGGAATCTGGAGAGCGGCGGATATCGCGCCCGCTTTCGAGGCGTTCAAACGCCGCGCCGGCGCGCTTTTCGTCGTCCCCGACCCGCTCATCAATAGCAACCGGCTTCCTATTGCCAGTTTAGCGCTGGGTACGCGATTGCCGACGATGCACGGTCTTCGGGAGTTCGTCGAAGCCGGGGGTCTTATGTCCTATGCAGCAAATTTCCCGGACCTGTTCCGGCGCACCGCCGGGTTGGTGGACAAGATTCTGCGCGGGTCGAAACCCGGCGATATCCCGGTCGAGCAGCCGACAAAATTTGATCTCGTCATCAATCTCACGACCGCCAAGGCGCTCGGGCTGACGATCCCCGAGCCGTTCCTGCTTCGTGCCGACGAGGTGATCGAATAGCCAGGCCATGCATTAGCCCGGTTGTGGCGCGGATTTAAGAGTGCTCGCCTTAGCGCTGCAACCCAACCGGGCCAAGGAGAAACGCTCATCACCTCCAGGGTCGGTCACTCCGGTGCTGCACTACATGACGTGCACACAACATGGGGTCGATCAGCGATGATTGGAGGATTGCGCCGCCGAGTTTACGCTTTCATTCCTGATCGGCGCTGAGGACATCATCGCGAGCTTGACTGCGGCGATGGTTGCGAGAGAAGGTCCGCTTGAAAACTGCCATCAAATGGCGAGTTGCAGTTCACACAACCGTGATCTGGCGGGCGTTGTGAAACTAGCGGATCGATGTATTGCGAGGACGAGAAACGAGGGTTCTCGATGCGGAAGCAGGAGTGCTTTGAGTACTCTCGCCGTGCGCTGCTCGGCGCAAGCGGCGCATTGGCCTCGCTCGCACTGTTGCAGCCGCGGCGTATCTTCGCGCAGGCAGGTGGCGGCAAGCTGCGCATCGGCATCATCGGCTCGGGCCATATCGGTGGCGCGATTGGCGGGTTATGGGTTAAGGCCGGCCATCCCGTGCTGTTCTCGTCGCGCCATCCTGAGGAGCTCAAGGACTTGGTGGCCGGGCTCGGTCCACTCGCCCAGAATGGTACGGTGTCACAGGCGGTTGCCTTCGGCGATGCACTCTTTTTAGCCGTTCCGTATGGCGCCTTGCCGCAGCTCGGTCGAGATTACGGCGGCGCGCTTCAAAGCAAGGTCGTGCTCGACGCCTGCAATGCAGTACCAGCGCGCGACGGAGTTATCGCCGAGGAGGTGGAGCGCGAAGGTATTGGTATCACGTCGCAGAAATATCTATCCGGAACACGCCTCGTGCGCGCGTTCAACACGCTTTCCTATACGATCTTTGTACGCGAGGCCAACCGTCCTGATCCAAAGCTTGCGATTCCGATTGCTGCCGACGATGGCGAGGCGCTGGCGGTTGCTGCGGGACTGGTGCGCGACGCCGGTTTCGAACCGGTCGTTGTGGGCAAGCTTGTGGATGCGCGTCGGTTCCAACGTGGGGCGCCCGGTTACGGTCAGTCGGTGACCGCGGCCGAGCTTAGGCAAAAGCTATCGTTGACCCCGTGAAATCACTCCAGCGCTGGCTAACCAAGGCGGTGCCCGCCACACCGCAGGAGCGCGCAGCCGCGTTATGGTCCTTCGGTTACTTCTTCACACTCCTAGCGGGCTATTACGTGCTACGACCGCTGCGCGATCAGATGGGCATCGCCGGCGGTGTCAGAGCCCTGCCATGGATGTTCACTGCTACCTTCGTGACGCTGCTCGTGGCGCAGCCGCTCTACGGTGCGCTGGTGTCGAGAGTGACGCGGGCACGCTTCATTCCGGTAGTTTACCACTTTTTCGTCGCCAACCTCGTCCTATTCTGGCTACTGCTGACCGCGGGCGTCGCGACGGTTATCGTGGCGCGCGTCTTCTTTGTTTGGGTCAGCGTGTTCAACCTGTTTGCCGTCGCGGTGTTTTGGTCGTTCATGGCCGATCTCTTCACCAGCGAGCAAGGCAAGCGCCTGTTCGGATTCATCGGCGCCGGGGGGACGGCCGGTTCGTTGGCGGGTCCAGCGGTCACGATTGGCCTTTCGGTACCGCTCGGCCCGACCAACCTGCTAATCGCAGCGATCGTCTTTCTCGAACTAGCGGTGTTGTGCGTTCACCAGCTTGAGCGTAGCGGAAATGCGAGGGAACCTTCGCGTCCCAACGACCAGCGCATCGGTGGTAGCGCCTTCGCGGCCGCGTCTGAGCTGATTTATTCGCCCTATCTGCTCGGTGTCGCGGTATGGGTCAGCCTACTGTCGTTTGGTGCGACCATTCTCTATTTCCAACAGGCACATATCGTAGCGGCGACCGTCCATGATGCCGGGGCGCAGACGCGCATCTTCGCAAGCATCGACCTTGCAGTCGGACTCCTTACCTTGGCGACGCAAGTCTTTGCCACTGGGTGGCTGCTCAAGCGGTTCGGTACTGGCATGGCAGCAGGTGCACTACCATCAGTCTACGTTATTGGTTTCGCGGCACTGGGCCTCGTGACTAGTGTTACAGCTGTTGTGATATTCCAGGTGGCGCAGCGCTGGATGAACTTCGCGATCGCCAATCCGGCGCGTCAAGTCTTTTTCACAGTTGTCGAACGCGAGGAGAAATACAAGGCGAAGAACCTGATCGACGTGGTGATCTATCGAGGCTCCGACGCGTTGTATGGGTGGGTTTTTGACCTCTTGCAGGCGGTGGGACTCAAGCTTGGGGGCATCGCGCTGTGTGCGCTACCGGTGGTGGCTGGATGGCTCGTGCTATCGGCTGCGTTGGGACGAACGCAGGAACGCCGGGCCGCGACAGCGCATGGAGACTTGCGATGATCCACATCACCCGGCGCGATTTGGCAATGCTAGCGACCACCGCGTTGATGGCGCGGGCCGCATTAGCCCAAAGCAACGAGGCCCCTCCTATCATTCGCTCTATCCTGCGCACCGGAGAGCGCATACCGGCGGTCGGCCTCGGTACCGCCTTCGGGTTCGACCGCAACGACGAGCAAACCCGGCGTGCCGCGACGCTGGTCGTCCGAACACTCATCGAATCCGGTGGCAAGCTGATTGATACGGCGTCTACCTATGGCGACGCCGAGAGTGTGCTCGGCAGCGTGGTTGGTAACGAGGGTTTTCGTGACAAGCTTTTTATTGCCACCAAGCTGGAAGCTCCCGACGCGGCGGAGCTCAAGCGGTCGCTGTCACGGCTTAAGACCGCGAAGCTCGACCTGCTTCAACTCCACAACGTACGCAATCGGCGGCAATCACTGGCACGGTTCAAGGCGTGGAAGGCGCAGGGCGTCTGCCGGTACGTCGGTGTGACCTCAACCTTCCACGGCGATTTTCGGGCGATGGAAGCGGTGATCGCGCGTGAGCAGCCAGATTTCGTGCAGATCGACTATTCACTCGGCGACCGGGAAGCGCAAAAGCGCATTCTGCCACTGGCGGCCGAGATCAAGGCCGGCGTGCTGACCGCCCAGCCTTTCGGTAGCGGTCGCCTCTTCCGCGCCGTGCGCGGTAGAACAGTGCCTGATTGGGCTAAGGACTTCGCCGGCAGCTGGGCGCAGTTTTTTCTCAAGTACCTGCTCGGAGATGAACGGGTGACAGCAGTTATTCCCGGTACGTCGAACCCAGCGCACATGGCCGACAATCTCGGTGCAATGCGCGGCCGCCTGCCAGATTCGGATCAACGCAATCGGATGGTGGCCTTCCTCGACAATCTGTAGTCCACACCGTCAGCCATACCACCGCAAGGGTTTGCCAACTTCAGATCGGGGCACTAGCACCATCCACCATGCTCCTCATAACCCGCCGTCTTGCCACTGGCCTTTTGCTTATTCCAATCGGTGGCATCCGCCTTGCCGGTGCAGCGTCGGACGCGACCGCACGCATCACGTTCATTCTGGTCAATGACATCTACCTGATGGCGGACGAGCTCATGCCCGACGGGCAGCGCCGGGGCGGGTTCGCCCGGCTTGCGGCTGTGGTCAAGGCCGAGCGCGCCAGGGCAAGCGCCACCGGCGGCCACACTATCTTCGCGCACGGCGGCGATACCCTTTCACCCTCGCTGATGTCGGGCATCGAACATGGTGCGCACATCATGACGCTGACCAATCTGATCCATCCGGACATCTTCGTACCGGGCAACCACGAATTCGATTTCGGCAAGACCACATTCCTGCAGCGGATGGCCGAGGCCAAGTTTCCGCTTTATGCCGCCAACCTGCGCAGCCCGGATGGGCAGCCGCCGCCGAACTTCAAGGATCGCTCCATCGTGAGTTTCGACGGCGTGCGCATCGGGCTCACCGGCGCGACTTATGACGACAGTGTCCGCGCGTCTGACCCGGGAGACCTGCGATTCCTTCCGACGGTCGCCACCTTGAATGAGCAGGCTGCGGCGCTGCGTCGCGAAGGCGCCGATTTCATTGTCGCCGTGGCCCACGTCACCCGCGAACAGGGCTACCAGATCTTTCGTGGCGGCGCAGTCGATCTCCTTCTTACTGGCCACACCCACGATCTGTTCATCGAGTATAGCGGCCGCACCGCCATGGTGGAATCGAGCTACGACGCCCACTATGTCACCGTGATCGACATCATCATCGATGTCAGTGAAGAAAGCGGACGCCGTCGCGTAAGGTGGTGGCCGCAATTCCGCGTTATCGACACGGCGATGGCGACGCCCGACTCCGATGTCGCGGCAGTCGTCGCGAAATTCGAGGACGAGCTGAGCAAGGAACTCGACGCGCGGATCGGAACGACCGCGGTCGAGCTCGACAGCCGCGCTGCTACGGTACGCACGCGCGAGGCCGCCATCGGGAACCTCATCGCCGATGCGATGCGGTGGTCGGCGCAAACCGAGGTAGCGGTGATTAACGCCGGCAGCATCCGCGGCGACAAGATCTATCCTCCGGGCACGACAATCACACGGCGCGAGGTTCTGGCCGAATTGCCTTTCGACAACCGTCTGGTGACCATCGACGTCCGCGGCAGCATCCTCGAGGCCGCTATCGAAAACGGCCTTTCGCGATTGCCCGCTCCTAGCGGTCGCTTTCCCCAGGTCGCAGGTCTCAAAATCGAGGCCGATCCCAACCGCCCCGCTGGCAACCGCGTGCTATCGATCAAGGTCGGCGATACGCCGATCGATGCCAACAGGACCTATTCAGTCGCGACCATCGATTTCATGGCGCGCGGCGGCGACGATTACTTCAGTTTCCGAGATGCCAAGCCGATCCTGCCGCCCGCCGATTCGCCGACGATTGCCTACGAGGTCATCGATTACATAAAGAGCATCGGGACAATACGCGCCGCCGTCG
>DATFQX010000505.1:0-12888 GCA_035263865.1 Xanthobacteraceae bacterium | reverse complement strand
CCGTATCTGGGAGACCCGCGCCGGCAGTGTGGACAGCGCCGCTTTTCGCGTAGATTGAATCAAAATGTGCTTTCTGGGCAAGTGACTACATCGGACATGAAACGAAATACTCAGGATCTGGAAGAAATCGCCCACCTCACGCTGGAACATTACAACCAGTATGCGGAAGAGTTCTGGCAAGGAACACGCGATCACGACGTCAGCCAGAACATCGCGGCACTATTGCAATGCATTCGGAATGAACCGCCTTTCAAAATCCTCGATTTTGGCTGTGGGCCAGGGCGCGACCTCAAGACGTTCGCCGAACTCGGTCACATCGCGATTGGTTTGGAGGGCGCCGTGCACCTCGCCATAATGGCACGTGCCCACAGCGGCTGCGAAGTGTGGCAGCAGGATTTCCTCAAGCTCCATCTACCAGATAACCATTTCGATGGCGTTTTCGCCAACGCCGCACTGTTTCATGTACCGAGCCGGGAGCTGCCGCGCGTACTGCTGGAACTGAAAGCAAGTCTGAAACCTGGCGGTGTTCTCTTCAGCTCGAATCCGCGTGGCCATAACGAGGAAGGCTGGAGCCAGGGGCGCTACGGCGCGTATCATGATCTTGACGCCTGGCGCCGCTATATGTCAGTCGCCGGGTTTGTTGAGCTGAGTCACTATTATCGCCCCGCTGGCGTGTCGTGCGAACGACAGCTCTGGTTGGCGAGCGTCTGGCGCCGGTTGGAATTCTGAAAGATCATGGGACTGGACTTAAGTTCCGGAGCTGTTCGCTTGCCGTTATCGAACCTGCCTAGATCGAGGTTCGCGCATCTCCGCGAAAGACCGGTTGGCTCTAAGTCAGCGTCGATGGCCGAGCGGCAAGCCAAGGTCGTGTGCCTTTTGCCGGAGCGCTCCGCGCGTCGTCGTGATCGCGGTAGCAGCCTCGCGCGGGGTCAGAAACAGTCCCAGGCAGTCGAGCAAACAGGCGTGCCGTCGAATCCACATCTCCGCAGCGACAGGGGACGCTGGTAGCCTGTCGCTTGACATTAACCTAACGCGCCTCGAACTAGGCGGCCTGCCACGCCTCTAAATCGCTTCGTAACCACTTCGCGCCAGCATCCGCCATCATGATAATGATGGAGGCGTCGTGGGGCAGCAACCGTCGGGGCGTCTTTTCGTTGGCAGATTGCTTCTGGGCGCCTTTCTCTTGGGGTGGTGCGGCGGCTTTGCCGCACGTTGGTCGCTGGAAGATGTCGAGCGGCCAGATGTCGGGCGACCACATCAAACTACCGACGCGCTAGACATCAGAACTGTCGTCGAGCAGATCATCAAAGTCGAATCCGACGGCGACCCCGACGCGAAAAATAAACGGTCTAGCGCCATGGGCCTTGCCCAATTCCTGGAAGAAACCTGGATTCGTTTGATTCGGGCTCATCGGCCCGATTTGGTTGTGGCGCACAGCGAGAGCGAGATTCTGCAGCTACGGCGTGATGCTGACCTTGCCCGTGAGATCGCAGAGCGATTTACTGAAGGAAACGCCGAAATGCTCCGGAGACGTGGGCTGCCAGTCACGCCAGGAACGCTCTACTTGGCCCATTTCGCTGGTGGTGCGGGAGCTGTCGCGATCCTTTCAGCGGATGAGCAGGCCGATGCTGCATCGATCATGGCTAGCGCCGACGCAAGTGGCCGAACCAGCCGCGAGAAGCTCATTAAGGCGAACCCCTTCTTGGAACGCTTAACGGTTGCTGATCTCAAGAGCTGGGCTGACCGGAAAATGCGCGCTCGTTCGTTATAGGAGGGAGTGCGCAAGGTGCCAGAGGCCCTGCGCTCGGTCTTCCGGACGCTGACTTTCTCGATAGCTGCTACGGCTGCCGCGCTCTACCAGTATGGTTGCCGATGTTGGCGAAGAATTGCCTGAAGGCCGTAAGCCGCCAGCAACCTGGGGCCCACCGGCAGCGGCGAATGCGTTGCAGATCGTTTCAACCTGTCCGGCTTCGATTGAGGCGTTCTTTGGCCCAAGGGGCACGTGCAGAGCCAGCCGAGCCGTCTGGTCTTTCGTTCGCCCGGTACATCAGCGCAATGGCAGACCGATGCCGAACAATCTTGGGCTGGGAGTAATCGCGGAACTGCAACGTGAGCGTATCGGCTTTGCGGTCGATCACGATTGCTTCCCACCAGCCATCTTCGGCGGACTCCTGAGCGATCACCAGATGACCTGGCGCGATCTCGTTCCAGGATTGCTCGTTGTCCGCCGAGCACATCAGCGCAACGCCGGTGCGCTGCCGGGCGAACCTGGGCAGGTGCGGGAAATCCCGGTACTGCAGGATGAAGGTTGTCGCTCTTCCGGTCGAGGACGATTGCCTCATACCACCCGCATTCAAGCGCGACTCGTGAGCAATCACAAGATGGCCAGCCGCGATCTCGTCCCAGGACCGGGGCAGGCCACGCGCGGCGTTCTTGCTCAGTGCGGTCTGCGGTTCGAGAGCCAGCGCCGCAACAACGTCGGTATAGAGGCTTTGCCGGATGTTGGGCACAAACCCCCGGCCGTTGGCGTAAAGCCGTCCCACCGGCAGTTTTTTGGCGACCTCGGCCACGTCTGGCAGGCTGGCTTGGTACACTTTGAAGCCCATCAGGTCGGCGGTCTTTGTCACGAGGTCCGGCTTGGCATCGACAAACCTGGCGCCCCGCGGTTTGTGCTGCTCATCAAAGCCAAGCACAATCAGCGGCGTCGCTGGGGCTTGGGCGGTGGAGGATCTCTTGACCGAACCCTTTGCAGCGGTCGCCTTCACGATGGATTTATGAGACTTACTCTTTCGCTTCGTCATTTGGGTTCTCCTGAAAAGCCGAAGGGCCCCGAAGAGGGGCCCTGTGGCAAAGGTTGATGGATAGCTAGAGTGTCGGCGGAGTCAGACCCGCTGGATGCTAGGCGTTACTTAGTAGATTTCGCCCGCTAATTTCCTCTGCCAGTGTCGTTGCCGCTGACAAATGAATTATACAGAAAACCGCTTTAAAATCAAGCTCTTACTGCGTATAAACACTTGATTTGACTCACGAATTTCGTGCAAAAATTCTGGCGTGCACGAGCAGATAAAACTCGGCTGACGCGCGGCGTTAGTGCGTTGAAGGGTAGGAAGGTTGCCCCGAAGTACCGCGGTCCGCGTGGTGAACATTGGGCAGGAAGGGGGGAAGGGGTGCTAAGCCGCGTTGGTTAGTCGCAGCAGAGAAAGAGACGGGAAAGAAGGTTGAAGATTTTTTGATTGAGAAGTCTCCTGCCGTTGGCAACAATAAACGGCGGGCAAAAAAATAAATCGCGTCCCTCCTAAATCGTCTTGCTTCCGTTTTGGTGGAAGGAGCGCCTCCCCAGAAGAAGCCACTAATCGCGCCGCAAGTCTTCCATGATGTAGTGGATATGGTTGTCTGCCGGAACACGCACACCCGCGCGCTTAATCATCGGAGGTAGAAATCGATCTTTGTTTCCCACTGCTTTTGTATGTCCAAGAAAGGTGAATGCTCCCGTCCATATTCCGCGTTGTAGTAGTCCGTGACATTCGCCCGATTTTCCAACTCAGTTACGATGTGTCCTTGGATCATGTGTTGAACGCGCATTTCACGCGATAAAAGATATTTATTTTGTTACTCCCCACAACTCGCATTTCTCGTCCTGCGACAATTGGGGTAACCGAAGGGATCGTGAACGAAATCGAGGAATGGGAGTTAGAGGAATGGGTTGGACGCAAGCGATGCCCCAAGGAGGGAGGAAGAATGAGCATCACATCAGCCCAAAGTTACGAAATGCGGATCGCTCGGACCGGTGACAAGATCGCCGATCCGCCTGAGCCATATTGGCAGACCGTCGAACGGTTATTGGCAGATAGAGGGGGCGATCATGTCGCGCGTCTTCTTGCCTACGCATTACATGATTTGGATAAGGCGCAAGGCAAAGCGTGACTTCGCGTTAGCTGCCGGAGGGGGGCTGCATGAAGCACAAAAGAAGACATGATTGACCGCGCCTCACCATCTGACCATGAGCAAAGCAATACCTAAACAGTGTCTGGCACTTCTAAAAGAAGCCAGCGGGATGTTCGAAGAAACAGGCTGCGTGCCTGGTATGAATGGAGAGGAAGTGTCAGCCGAAAGAATAGTGCCAGACGCGAAGGAATACATCTCAGAAACAATTGACGACCCAGAAGCAGTCTACGATCCGCAGATATGGGATACGCCTGGATTTGCCCTGGTCGTTTCGTGGCTTTCACAAAAATGGCAACAAAAATGTCAGAAGCTCGCACCACGGAGCAGCAAGAACCGGCAGCACCTGACCAAGGAGCAACAAAGGGCGTGTCTTGACTCGGCTGCGGCTGAGTTGATCCGAAAAATTACGCACAACCGTTTATTGAGCTAAATTAGCGATGGCGGCTCCTCCGTCACTGAATTGACGCGAGTTCACTTGCCGGATCGACGGTGTAGCACGAAGGCACGCGATGATCGGCAACAATGCTGATGCTCCTGACGTGAAAATTATTCCTCCGCTGGTTTATCTGGCGGGCATCGTAATCGGGCTTCTCGCCAGCATCTGGATGCCGGCCAAGGTCGTTCCCTATTCGCTAGCGTGGACGGTTGGAGGCATTCTCGTAGCTTGCGGTGTCGTTCTGACGGGCTCTGCAGCGTTGAAATTCAAGGATGCACGCACCACAGTTCGACCTGACCGCGCGGCTAGTTCGCTTGTGACCGCAGGTCCGTACAAGATTACTCGCAACCCGATGTATCTCGGGCTGGCATTCGTCTACCTTGGTATTGCGGTAGCCGATCAGTCGGTTTGGGCGCTTGTCCTTTTGCCCGTTGTATTAGCGATCATACAGCGTTTGGCAATTGAGCCAGAGGAGGCATTTTTGGAAAGGCGTTTTGGTGGCGCCTACATCAATTACAAGCAGAGGGTCAGCCGCTGGATCTGAAGAACAGCGTTTAGAAGTCTTTCCTTTTCTAGGTGTCACACGTCCCTACTGCTTTCTTCGTCTCAGAACCACTTGATCACACATTAGGCGAACTCGGCAATCGTTGTTATCACAACGCCGACGGTCATTGGTGCGATTGCAGACATCGAGTCCGCTCTGGCAAAAACAGGTCTACGGAAAAAACCGCGAGACTATTACTCGACCCTGAAGCCCGCTATAGGCTCACGTCAGGATTCCTTCATAATGACCGTCGCATACCGACCTGCCCGCGCAGAGGAGATAGAGCGAGCCGAAGAGCTTGTCGTTCGCAGTATTAACGACCTCACAGAACGTCACGGCTTCGGGTCAATGGCCAGCTTGCGACCTCCGCAATTTCAATTGTTTTCCTTGAATGATGACCCTGACGGGCTCTGGGTGGCTGAAGATGCCGGTCAAATGCTTGGCTTCGCCTTCAGTTGGGTCTGCGGCGACTTGTGGTTTCTTGCCGAATTATTCGTGTCCCCTGGAAATCAAGGACGCGGGATCGGCAACGAATTGCTGAAACGAACATTGCAACATGCTCAGAAAGCCGGAGCCGCCACTAAGGCGCTAATCACCTTTACGTTCAATACGGTATCGCAAGCACTGTACATTCGGCACGGACTGTTACCACGGTTCCCGATTTACTTTTTTAAAATCGAGCGCGAGGCCCTTATGCCTCGATTGCAAAGCTGCGGGCTGCGCTGCGTAGCCCTTCAGAACACAGCTTCGCACTTACGCATTCTGGCTCAGATTGATGCTCAAGCATTAGCGCTATCGCGCGAGAAGCATCATAGGTTCCTGATCAACAACGACGCGGTGAAAGGCGTCGCTCTTTATTCCAGAGATGATTGCAAAGGCTATGTCTACGTTAGTTCGGACGGCCATATTGGGCCCCTCGCGGTCACGCAGCCAAACGCCATGGATGCGGCATTCAGGACGGCGTTGAATTTAGCCCTAGAGAGCGGTTCTCCTCAGGTATCAGCATTTATAACGGGCACAAGCGAGGCTCCACGCATAGCCCTGGAACACGGGATGCGCATTACAATTCCCATGGTGCTCATGGCGACGTCCGATTTTGGAAATTGGCGCCAGTATCTGCCCCGCAACCCAGGTTTCATGTGATCTGAGCTGGCGTGTTTTTAGAAGTTCTGCGCAGCGCCACGCGGTCGCACATGGGTCGCATTCGGCAATCGCTGTTGGCGCATCTTTTGCTGTCATCAATGCGGTTGCCGTTGCAGACATCGAGGCCGTTCTGATTGCAATATCGCCAAATCGCGTGTTGAACGAACCGGGGAAGGGGTTGCGGAAAAGCCGGGTTGAACTGTCGAGCATCGATCCGGTCGGCCACGGCTTGAATGATCTCTGCGCAGCCACCGGGCCCGTAACAAGCGGCACCATAGCCGTGTTCTGCCTCGAACCGGCGTAGGATGCCGGTGCGGTGCAGAAAGTTGTGAACCAGCGTGTCGATGGCAATCATGCTGCCGCCGACCTCGATCCAGAGGCTCATCCTTTTCGGTGCACCGAGCAGAATGGAAGACAAGGCCATCGTGAGAACCTTATCTGAAACGCCATAGACCTCGCGCAACGGTTCAATCAGGTTCTCTCGCATTCTCGCCAACCCATCTAGACCGACTGGATGATTTCCGTCCTGCAGCTGCCGGTCGATCCAGCCGATCAGATCCCCCTCGGCAACGTCACGAATGAACAGAAAAAGCGAATAGGCGGTCTGGTTCAGTCTCCCGTTTCGCAGAATAAATTTCGGCAAAGGACAGCGCCGGATGTGCTCGGGTTCGGCACACGTCCGACTGATCTTGTCGTACCGGCAGTCATGGAAATGCCAGTAGCTCTTGAGCTTCGGACAACTGGCACCGCGATCCAGGCCGCGCTTGATGCCGCACCACGTCGCCCGCCCGTGCTTTACCATGTAGCTATAGGCTACGTGGTCCGAGATGCCCTGATAGCTGACCGCGGACATCAGCCAGTCGCGCCGAGAACGAGCGCAACGACGAGCACGAAAAGGGGGAGGGCGATCATCGGCAATGTTGCCGGCTATCCCGGCGGTGCCTCTTCCCTGAACAGGTACGATCGCCCGCTGCGGATGCGCGTCAGATCGACCAACACGATCAGATCGACCAACACGATGAGGGTCAGCGCGAAGAATCCGAGCGGAACAAGCGCGTAGGCGGGCCCAACCAATAGCGGCAGTGCACTCAGCGTGGTCTCATCCCGCAACGCCCGCAGCGCCTGCTGGCTTGTGGCAATGAGGGTGATCAAGCAGAACAGCAGCGATATGAGATGGGCGGCATAATTGGCCACGAGCCTCGGGACGGAAGGCAAGCGATCGACCAAGAACGTGACGCGGATGAACACGCCCCCGCGATAGGCAAAGGAGAGCCCCAGATAGATCGCTGCCACCATCAGGTAAATTACGCCCCCAGAACTTCGCTCCGGCAAAACCGTGCCATTTTTGCTTGTTGGCGCACAGCGAGAAATACGCGACATAAAACGGAGCGATGGTGTAGTTCTTCGCCAGCTCATAAAGGCGGAAAGCCTGCACCGCCTCCCACGGGGCGGCTGCGCCGTCGACCAAACCTTTGTCGAGAGACTGATAGACGTCGGGCATCGGGATCAAGGTCGGCACCGCGCCCAGCGCCTTGGCCATTTCAGTCGGCGGCCCGCCCAGGACGCGGAATTTCAGTCCCTTGAATTCATCGATCGTCTTCACCTGTCGCTTGGAGACCAGGGGATTGGATGAGCTGGTATAGAGGAGGAGCGGTTCGATCTCGCTGTATTCCCCTCTGCACGGATGGGAATTTCTCGTACAGCTTCCACAGCGCTTCGCTTCCCTTCTCGGCCGAACTGACCGGCAGGAACGGCAGCGATATGACGTCGGATAGTGGCGTCTGCTCCGGCCAATATCCTTGCACGCACCAGCCGATATCGGCGATGCCGCCGCGCACGCCTTTCCACATGCCCACGCCCTTGATGAGCGTCTGCGACGGATAGACCTCGATTTTCACGCGGCCCTTCGTCGTCTCCTCGACCTGCTTGACCCACGGCTGCAACGCGTGCGAGGGCCCCCAGCCGGTCGGCGAATTCTGGTCCGCGAGCAGTTAGCTTGATCTCCTGCGCCGCCGCATTCGTGCAGGCGAAGGAGACGGCAATCAGGCCCGCCAGCGCCAAAGTCTTTCTCTGCTGCATCTGCTCACCCCCCTTGCGGCATCTTTGACGCGGTTTTGACGCGCTCGCGCGCGCAAAAGCATAGTGCCGTGGCCCCTGCGAATAGACAAGCCGACATTGCACAAACCGTGCGCACGACAGCAGGATTGTTGCGGGGCAGCCCGTTCTATAGAGATCGTCTGCGATACTCATTCGTCGGATTTGCTGCAGGCTTCTGGCATGACGTCGAAAACTGAATTGCACGTAATTTCCAGCGCCGATCTCCAGCGCTTCGCGAGCGCGCTCTTTGCGGCGGCGGGCGTTGCGCAGGCCATGGCGGAGGAATGGGCGAGGTCGCTGGTGTGGGCCAATCTGCGCGGTGTGGACTCGCACGGCGTATTGCGCATCCCGGGTTATATCGAGCGGCTGAAAAGCAAGGACATCAATCCGGCGCCGGCCATGCAGATAGAAAAGCGGGCGGGTGCGATCGCCGTATTGGAAGCAGATCGCGCGCCGGGAGCGGTCGCAATGGCGGCAGCAATGGCGGAAGCGATCGCGCGCGCGCGCGAGGCGTATGTCGGTTGGTGCGCAGCGCGCAACATCACCCATGCGGGCGCCGTTGGCTATTTCGCGCTGCAGGCCGCGAACGCCGGCATGGCCGGCATCGTCATGTCGGCATCGGGCCCGATGATGGCCTATTACGGCGCTAGCGTTTCGGGCGTCTCGACCAATCCACTGGCGATCGCGTTTCCCGCGGCGAACCGGCCGCCGCTGCTGCTGGACATGTCCACCTCCACGGTTGCCATGGGAAAGGTGATGAGCGCGCGGGATGCCGGCCAGAAGATTCCGCTCGGCTGGGGACTCGACGCGGATGGACGCGACACCACCGATCCCAAAAAACTTGCGACGTTGTTGCCACTCGGCGGCCCGAAAGGATCCGGTCTCTCGTTCATGATCGAGTGTCTCTGCAGCCTCATGATCGGCAACCCCATCATCGCGCCCGCGCTCGCCTCCGGAGGCAAGCTCGATGCGCCATATCTCAACGGCATCGCCATTGCCGTCGATCTGGCGGCGTTCGGCGATCGCGAGCGCATCCTCGGCGAATCCGATCGCTTGGCGCGGCTCATTGCCGGGCTTGCACCCGCTGACGGCGTCGAGCGCATCTATCTTCCGGGAGAACGCGGCGATAGCATCTTGCGCGAACGTGTGCGCCACGGCATTCCCCTACCGCGAGGCACTTGGTCGCGGCTCCTCACCTGCGCCAAGGCTCTTGAAGTGCCGTCACCCTGAGGCCTCAGCGCCACGCGGGCTTTCGCCTTTCGAGAAACGCCTGAATACCTTCGCGGCCTTCGGGCGAGGCGCGGGCGTCTGCGATGCTGCGCGCGGTCAATGCCTCCAGCGCGTCATCGACCGGGCGAAGGGCGACTTCGGCAATGAGTCGTTTCGCACGCGATTGCGATTGCGGGCCTCCTGCGAGCAACCCAGCAATCAGGCTCTCGAGAGCGCCGTCGAGACCAGTCTCGGGAACGACCTGGTGCACCAATCCCAGCCGGCATGCGTCGGCTGCCGAGAACGGCTCGCCAGTCAAAAAGTACCGGCGAGCGGCTCTGGCGCCGATCGCCGCGATCACATAGGGGCTGATCGTCGATGGCGTGAGGCCGATGCGCACTTCGGAGATTGAAAACACCGCGGCTTCGGAGGCGATGGCAATATCGCAAGCTGCGATAAGCCCGGTACCCGCAGCATAGGCCGCTCCGTTGACCCTCGCGACAGTCGGCTTTGCAAGCTCGTTGAGGCTACGCAGCATGGCGCTGATGGTCTTTGCGCTAGTTAAATTTTCCGCTTCGCTGGCAGCCGCCATGCGCCGCATCCATTCGAGATCGGCGCCGGCGCAAAATGCCGAGCCGCTGCCGGTCAGCACGGCGATCCTCGTTCCGCTATCGCCGCTCAGCGCCGTGAACGCGTCGGTCAGCAACCGGATTACGGTGTCGTCGATGGCATTGCGCACGTTCGGCCGGTTGATAGTGACCGTCGCCACGCCGCGCGCGTCCTTGGCGATCAGAACGGGAGATTCGCCCATGTCGTCTTTCCAAGCGGAATTTACAGATTGTCCCATTTCTCGCAGCCCGAAAACAGGACTAATCAACTGTCCATCGCCGCGAGAACTGTCGTAGGGTTGGCGACTTGCGACCGTGGGAGAGGAAAATTGCCAGAGCCCAACCTCAACTACGAACGGATCATGGCCTACCGGCCGGCCGATATCCGCGTGAGCTACGACGAGCGAGAGTGTATCATCTATGCGCTCGGCATCGGCATGGGCATGGACCCGCTCGATGCGGGCGAACTCCAGTTCGTCTACGAGCGGGCGGGGCTCAAAGCCTTTCCGACCATGGCAGTGGTGCTGGGCTGGCCGGGCCGCATGACGGATCCAGCGTTCGGTATCGATGAGCGCTTGGTTGTTGCGGGCGACCTCAAGGTGACGCTGCATCGACCTTTAGCAGCGCAGGCCATGCTTGTGAGCCGCCCCCGCGTCAAAGAAGTCGTCGACAAGGGCCCGGGCAACGCCGCCATCATCCAGAACACGCGCGAGCTCGTGGGCGAGGATGGCGCGCCGGTGGCGACCATAGACAGCAGCACCTTTGCGCGTAAGCACGGCGGCTTCGGCGGCAAGGCGAAAGAGACGCCGGCGCCGCCCGCGGTGCCTGAGAGCGCGCCCGAGCTGATTTGCGATCTGCCGACACCGCCCAATCTTGCGCTATTGTATCGTCTCAACGGCGATGAGAATCCGCTACACGCCGACCCGCAACGCGCCAAGGCGGCTGGCTTCGATCGGCCCATCTTGCATGGCGCGGCAAGCTTCGGAGTTGCAGCGCGGGCAATCCTGCGCACCTGCGCCGAGTATCGGCCAGAGCGGCTCAAAAGCATCGAGGCGCGGTTCTCGCGGCCGGTCTTTCCCGGCGATACCATCCGCACCGAAATCTGGCGCAAGGGCGAACAGGTGTCGTTTCAATGCCGCGTCGCCGCGCGCAACGACATCGTGCTCAGCAATGGTCTGGCGATGTTGCGGGGATAATGGCGTAGGTCGCTTGAGCGCAGCGAAATCCATGGCTGCGCGAAGCCAGATGCTCCTTCGAGATTGGGATTATCTTCCCAGCGCCTTATTTTTCCAAAGCTCCCAGGCGCGTGCAAAATCTGAGGGCGCCGTGTCTCTGGCTGCTCCTTCTTCCGGGGAGATGTAGTTGATCGGACCGCCGATTGCGATTGCGGCGGATTGCAAGCGCGCGTTCATCTCGGTGTAGATCGCGTACCTCACCGCTGTCCGGACGTCTGGCCCTGCCACGACATTTCCGTGCCCGCGCATTAGCGCCACCCGCTTATCGCCAAGCGTGGAGGCGAGGGATTTACCAAGGGCGCCATTTCGTACCAGCATGCTCGCGCTCGCCGGGTCATGCGCGTTGCGACTGTCCCAAACTGGCACTCCGACCCAGAGAAAAGATGCTGCGTGAATGACAGGCCGCATCGGTACTTGGGTGATGCCGAACGGGATCACTGCTGGGGAATGGCTGTGGATCACCGCCTTCACGTCCGGCCGCGCTTTATAGATTTCACCATGGATGAACCGCTCGATGACGCTTCGGCGGTTTTGCGGATCAATCGGATTGGATTCGAGGTCGTACTCCATGATGTCGCTCGATGTGACCAGGATCGGCGCGCGCGAGCGGGACAACAGATAACGGTTGGGATCGTTCGGATGGCGGATGCTGACGTGCCCATAGGCGTCGAGTACGCCCTCCTCCGCAAGGATACGATTGGCTGCAACAAGGTCCTCGATGAGAGCGGGATCGACAGGGCTCGCTGTCTGCGCGAATGCGGAAGCAAGCACGGCAGTCAGAAGCAAAGCGACGGCTGCGGTCGTCAAGCGGGCAGGATGAATCAATCTATCCCCCTTATCGAAAGATCTTGTTCTAGTTCGCAAGCCGCCGCGTCGCCTTCATTCGCTGCACGCTGTCACCGGCGAGATGGCTCCAGATGATGGCGTCGCGCACGAGCTTCTCGGCGCGCCGATCGAGAACGCCCGCGTTGGCGTACAAGTCAAGGTTGATTTCGGTCACCTCCTGGATCACCTCGGTCGAGAAATTCATGCATAGTCCCGCATTCGCCGAGCGCACCTTGTGGTCGTGCTCCCAGGCGACCCGCATCACGAACGATCGCAGCGCCTCGGTTAAGAGGTGCATCTTGTTGAGCTTAAGCTGGATCACTTGTTGCTCAAAGAGCGCGCGGCCGCCCTGACGCTTCGCGCGCGCAAGCGCGAGCGCCATGGCGCAGGCGTCGTCGCATACCCCGAGCGCGTTCGCCGCGAGCTCGAGGTCGCCGAACAGGTCTCCGCCCGTACGGTCGCCGGCCTGCTGGGTCTTCATGTCGGAGCCGCTCACCGCGCCCACGACATTGGCATGCGGCACGCGCGCGTTCTCGAAGATCATCTCGCCGTTCTGATAGAAGCGCCAGCCGTTCTTGTTGAACACCTTGCCGATGCGGAAGCCGGGCGTGTCGCGCGGCACCAGGAACATGGTGGTGCCCTGCTTGAGCGGCGCGTTCGGGTCGGTGCGCGCGTCGATGAAGAACAGCTTGCCGACGCTGGCATTGGCGATGAAGCATTTCTCGCCATTGAGGATCCATTCGTCGCCGTGGCGTTCCGCTTTGAGCTTGAGGCCGGCCTTAGGGTCGTCCGGCGGCAGCCGGTTGTCGGAGCCCGCGCTCGGCTCGCTGATCCCCTTGCCGAGCA
>DATFQX010000504.1:0-3234 GCA_035263865.1 Xanthobacteraceae bacterium | reverse complement strand
GGGGTGCCGGAACAGCCCCGCTTCTCGTGATCCAGGGGCTCGATGATGAAGCGGCTCCGCCGGGCAATGGCCACGCGCTCCGCGAGCAATTCGGCGAGCGCGTCCGGGTTATCGACCTGCCTCGTGCGGGACACTTTCTGCCGTTGGAGCAGCCCGAAGCCGTTACCCGCGTTGTTGCCGAGTTTGTCAACGCTGGCAACAGTACCTCGCTGACTGTTTGCCAGAGGAGGATTTGAGATGCGAGTACTCGTCGTTGGTGCAGGCGCTGTCGGTGGGTATTTCGGCGGCCGACTGCTGCAGGCCGGACGTGACGTAACCTTTCTGGTACGTCCTGGACGCGCCGAGCAAATTAGAAAGAATGGTTTTGCAGTTCGCGTGGCGGATCAGCGCCCTGCCGAACTTGCCGTGCGCGCCATCGTCAGGGAGCAGATCGAGGCTCCCTACGATTTGGTGCTGGTAAGCTGCAAAGCTTACGATCTTGAGAGCGCCATGGACGGATTTGCTCCGGCGGTTGGTCCGGAGACAACGATCCTGCCGCTTCTCAATGGCTTACGTCACCTCGACCTCTTGTCCGAGCGGTTTGGTGCTTCGCGGGTCCTGGGCGGTCAGTGCCTTATTAGTGCGACCCTGGATGAGCGCGGTCACGCCGTGCTCCTTGGACCCGCGGCAACGCTGACCTTCGGCGAGCTGAACGGTGCCTCTTCGAAACGCACAGACGCCATCGCGACGACGATGCAGGAGGCGGGCTTTGCCGTGCAGGCGAGCAATATGATCCTGCTTGAGATGTGGGAAAAATGGGTCCTTCTGGCGACCTTCGCCGGCATGACGTGCCTGATGCGTGGTGCCGTAGGTGACATAGTAGCGGCGGGAGCGACAGGTTTGACGGAAGCCTTATTGGAGGAATGTCGCCAGATCGCGGCATCGCAGGGCCAAATGATCCGGCCAGATGTCTTGCAGCGCATCCGCGGGCTGCTAACTGGGGCCGGTTCGAAGGCTACCGCCTCCATGCTGCGCGATGTTGAGCGGGGCACTAAGATTGAAGCTGATCATGTCCTCGGCGACCTACTGCACCGCCAGTCTGAGTCGGCTGTCAGCTCTCCGTCGCTCTTGCGGATCGCGTATCTGCATTTGAAGACTTATGAAGCCAGGCGAGTGAGAGAAGGAATCCCTTCGGCAGGTGCCTGATAGATCCGCCGCACGAGGATACCCTGTGAGATCGCGAAGAGAATCGTCTTCCTTGCATCCGGTGATACCACGTTCACAACAATCGGAGCGCCCTATGATCTCAGGTGAATTCGCGGAAACCGCGGAAAGCTACTTCGGATGGAGAGTCGTGGGCGCGGCCTTCGTGCTGGCGGTTTTCGGTTGGGGCATTGGGTTTTTTGGACCCTCGGTGTTCTTGCGCACCTTGCATGACCAGCACGGTTGGACGATCGCCACCATCTCGGCCGCTATCACTGCGCATTTTCTGTTCAGCGCTCTCTTCGTCGCCTATTTGCCCGAGGCCTATACACAGTGGGGCTTCGCGCGGGTGACGCAAGTCGGTATCCTCTGCACAGCGATCGGTGCGATGCTGTGGGGTAACGCGACTTCCACGTGGCAATTGTTTCCGATCGCGGTCGTCAGTGGCGCCGGCTCAGCGGCAACCACAAGTGCGGCGATTAACGCGATCGTCGCCCCTTGGTTCGATAGGGAGCTGCCAAAGGCGCTAAGCCAAGCGTACAACGGCGCGAGCGTTGGCGGCCTGATCTTTACGCCGCTCTGGGCGGTAGCAATTGGGAAGTTTGGTTTCGGGAACGCCGCAGTCTTAGTGGGCGTCGCGACAATGGTCGTCTTGTTGCCGGTATCGGTGCGCTATCTACGGCCACCGCCGGCCCATTCGACCGCGTTATCCACGTCGTCGCTGACAAAAATAGCGCTGCTGCGCGACCGGAGCTTTCTCGCCATATCCGCGGCCTTTACGCTCGGGCTCTTTGCCCAAGTCGGGTTGTTTGCCCATCTCGTGACGCGCCTCGCACCGGTCGTCGGCGCCGATAGCGCTGCGCTGGCGGTGAGCTTGGTGACGGTCTGCGCGGTCCTCGGCCGGTCGCTGTCCCGGCGACTGCTCAACGATGACAACCGCCGCCAAGTCGCCGCGCTCAATTTCCTGATGCAGACTTGCGGCACTGCGCTCCTGACCTTTGCCGACGGCCCGCTGGCGCTGGTGTGCGGCTGCGTCCTGTTCGGGCTCGGCGTCGGCAATGTGGTATCGCTGGCGCCGCTCATCATTCAGAAGGAATTCGCTGCGGAAGATGTCACCAATGCGGTGGCGCTTACAGTGGCGATCAACCAAGTGGTGTTTGCTTTTGCTCCCTTTGTGCTCGGTGCCGTCCGCGACATCGCGACCGGCTATATCTGGTCGTTCGCGCTCGTCGCGGCGATCCAGCTCGCCTCAGCGGGGATCATTCTCATTCGCCGGCCTCAAAGCTTATGATGGGCGCCCTCGGCCCGACGATCGCAAAGTGCTCAACGGCATTTTCTTCGTGCTGCGCACGGGCACGCCGTGCCGCCGATGACGTGAGCGACATGGGCTGGCTGTGCCGTCGGCTCCGGGGGTGGCCGGCGTCCGAGTCCGGGAGGTTATGTCGCGGGGACCGGGGCCACGGACGGGGGCACCGCCGCCGGAGGGCGTTGATGTTGGCTATCCTCTTGACGTGTTCGTGGAGTACGCGAAGGAGGGCCCGGAAGACGTCCTCGTCCGCATCACGGTGCACAATCGCGGGCCCGAAGCGGCGCGCCTTCGGGTGCTGCCGACGCTGTGGTTCCGCAACACCTGGTCGTGGAGCGAGGGTCAGCCAAAGCCGTCGCTACGCGAAGCGGGACCTGGCGCCATTCAGGCGACTCACCACGAGCTTGGCGAGGACTGGCTGCTGTGCGATGACGCGGGGGAGTTGCTCTTCGAGATCCTGATCTAAAATCTGTGTTGGGAACGCCGACGCACCGCCGGCACCGGTCCGGCCGCCGCCGTCCCCACTCTGTTCGGTGTATCACTCTCTCAGCATTGTCCCAGTCGGCGCCTTGACCCCACCTGGGGGCCATGGCCCTCCAGCGAGGGGTCTACCGGCCCCGCGACGCCGAGCACGCCGTGCTCCACCAGGTCATCGCCGAGCACCTGGAGGCCTTCTTGCGCGCGGTGGCGGAGGCCGGCGACGGCGCGGGCCTGCCGCAGTTCGTCGAACGCGAGTTCCGGGAGTT
>DATFQX010000503.1:0-2474 GCA_035263865.1 Xanthobacteraceae bacterium | reverse complement strand
GAGGCAAGCTGCAGAATGAGGCCGCGCGCGTGCAACGTGAGATGATGGGATACGCAGTTTTGCTACAAGATGCCAGGAAATCGATAGGGACTATTTCGGACAGCCTTAGTTTTTGGAAGAAGGGCCGCGGCCACTAAAGTTTAGCGCGTGATTTTCAACGTTCGGCCTGGCGCTTCTTGATTTTCTTTGCCAGAAGCCTTGCGAGTAGCCACGCTTCTATTAACGGCAAAGTGATTGGCTGATGTTTCTCGTCCCAGTGACGGATCCAACGGACGATTTTGATCCCTACGATGGCCCAGGGGGCTGAATCTTGAGTCAAGCCTGAGGATTTAGGCCGACGCATTAAAGGGTCAAGTCGAAAGTTACGAGAAGGAAACCAAGGCGCTGTGGGATCACCTCAAGAGCAAGACCACCGAACTCGAGACATCGGGCCGGCAGCTTGCTGAGGAGCGCGCCCGCGCGGACGATCTCGCAAACCGTGTCGCCGAACTCGATCGCCAGCTCGTGGCACAGACGGCGGAAATCGCAGGCCCTCGGCGCACGTCTCCAGGAGCTCGCCGCGCGACGCGACGAGCAGACGCGGTTGCTGACGCGGCGCGAACATCAACTCCGAAAACTTGAGCAACGCGGCGATGGCCGCGCAGAAGCGTGCAAAAGCGGGATTTATGTTGGATACTTTATTTCTTTAGCAGTGCATCTCGTTGCTTAACCAACCTTTCAAGCTCTTCAGTTTGTCGCGCGATCCGATCTGCGTTTCGAGCTTCATCCTCGGCGCCTGAGAATGCAGCGGCTTGTTCAACGAGCTGCCGGATGTTGTCACGAATAATCGCGATGCGGTCTTCGAGTTCGGAGAGCGAAAGCGAACTGCCGTTACTCATGATGTTTTCCCGATTACCAGCATTGCCGCCTGCTGCGCGCGCGCCGCGAGTGGCCACGCAGCCGCGCCGCCGAGCAGCATGATGAAATCGCGACGTTTCAAACCGAAGGCTCCCGTGCTTCCGACAGAAAGAATAGCATACCTCTGCGAGGCAGGAGTCTGCTGCGCTGCGGGATTTCGACCCGGCCTGTGTCGAGCTGAGGTCATCTAGCGACTAAGAGCAATGTCGGGATTGAGTCCGCTTTGCCTGGATAAGCATAAATAATTCAGCGCGGCTTCTTCGTCGCGTTCGTGCCAAATCCTGACATCTCGTTAGCTGTGGTGGCGCACCGGAGAGCGCAACCTCACGCGCGGCGTGATTTGCCAGGAGACGCCCCACTTGTCTTTGCACCAACCGCATGCGCTCTCTTGGCCGCCATTACCGACGATGGCGTTCCAGTAGCGATCGGTCTCTTGCTGATCGTCGGTGGCGATCTGGAACGAGAACGCTTCGTTGTGCTTGAACGCGGGACCGCCGTTGAGGCCGATACAGGGGATGCCCGCGACCGTGAACTCGACCGTCAACACGTCGCCTTGCTTGCCAGATGCGTAGTCGCTGGGTGCACGGTGAACGGCGCCTACCGCGCTTTCGGGAAAGGTCTCGGCATAGAAGCGCGCAGCTGCCTCGGCGTCTTTGTCGTACCATAAGCAAATCGTGTTCTTGGCCATTGCGTGTCCTTTCGCTCGGCTCGTGTGCGACTTCCGGGCTGCTGCGCCCGCGCCGCCAGCGGCCACGCCGCCGCGGCGCTACCGAGAAGCGTCATGAACTCGCGCCGTCCCATCACTCAATCACCTCGTCGGCGCGGCCGAGCAGCGGCAGCGGGACAGTGAGGCCGAGGGCTCTGGCGGTCTTGAGGTTGATGATCAGCTCGACTTTCGTAGATTGCACGACCGGTAGGCTGGCTGGTTTCTCCCCCTTGAGAATTTTTCCGGTATAGATGCCGACTAAACGGTAGTACTCCGTTTGATCGCTTCCATAGCTCATCAGGCCACCGGCCGCAGCGAACGGCCGATACTGGTAGATTGCCGGCACCGCGTGCTGGAGCGCCAGCGCGGCAAGCTGCTCGCTTCGAGTATTGAAGAATGTATCGGGGCTGATCACGAGCGCGCCCGCCCGCAGTTGGACCAAGGTCGCAAAGACCGTATCGAAATCGCGATCCGTACTCGCATGCAGGACATGGAGCTGTAGCCCGAGAGCGCGGGCGGCCGGCTGGAGGGCGCGCGAAAAGGGTTCAGCAGTCGGACTGGTTGGGTTCTCGAGCACGGCGATGATGGTCGCCGTGGGCACCAATTCGTGCAGAAGCTCCAACCGCTTCGGCCCTACCTCTACGTTTAGGTTGGACACGCCCGTCAGGTTGCCGCCGGGCTGGGTCAGGCTGACGACGAGCCCAACCTCCACCGGGTCAACCGCTACCGCGAAGACGATCGGAATGGTCGCAGTCGCCGCCTTGGCCGCCACTGCCGAAGGGCTGCCGCCGGCCGCTACGATCACGGCCACCTGACGATGGACCAACTCGGCTGCAAGCGCCGGCAGTCGATCGTTTCGACCTTCCACCGA
>DATFQX010000502.1:0-5314 GCA_035263865.1 Xanthobacteraceae bacterium | reverse complement strand
TTTGCGCGCGCCGTGCGCGCGGGCGCCAGCGCCGGCCGCGTCGCCGGCACCGTGGTGGCGCGTATCGAACGGCGCACGCGCACCGGGAGCAAGATGGGCATCATCGAGCTCTCCGACCCGACCGGACATTACGAGGCGGTCGTCTTCTCCGAGGGGCTGGCGCAATTCCGCGACCTGCTCGAGCCCGGCGCCGCGGTGCTGCTGACGCTCTCGGCGGAACTCCAAGGCGACGATGTGCGTGCGCGCATCCAGATGGTCGAGCCGCTCGATCGGGCAGCGGCCAAGCTCGCCAAGGGGCTGCGCGTCTTCCTGCGCGACGAGACGCCGATCGAAAGCGTGGCCAAGCGGCTCGAAGGCCCGGCGTCGGGCCGCGCGGCGCCGGACAATGGCGAGGTCGCGCTCGTGCTGATGCTGGGCGAAGGCACCGAGGTCGAGGTGAAGCTTCCTGGCCGCTTCAAGGTCTCGCCGCAGATCGCCGGCGCCATCAAGGCGGTGCCCGGGGTGGTGGCGGTCGAGGCGGTGTAATCGATCGGCAGCCGGGCTACCCTCGCGCTGGGCGGCAAAGGTAATGACCTCGTCGCGCTCGGGAGGACAATATGAAAACCATGATCGTGTGGTTCACCACCACGATGGCGCTCCTCGCTAGCCCCGCACATGCCGAGGACGGTGCTCCCACGGTGCCGCAGTTTGAGGTCGATGCGTTCTGGCCGAAACCGCTGCCCAACAAATGGATCCTGGGGCAGGTCTCCGGCATCGCGACCGACCGCTATGACCGCATCTGGGTCGTGCACCGGCCGGCCTCGCTCACGCTACGCGAGCGTGCGGCCGAGCAGAACCCACCCGAAGCCAAGTGCTGCGTGGCTGCGCCGCCGGTGCTGGTATTCGACCAGTCCGGCAACCTGCTCCGCCACTGGGGCGGCGCCGGCGAGGGCTTTCAGTGGCCGCAGAGCGAGCACGGGATTTTCATCGACAACAACGATTTCGTCTGGCTCGCCGGCAACGGCAAGAACGACGGACAACTCCTCAAGTTCACCATGGACGGCAAGTTCGTGCTGCAGATCGGCAAGCAAGGCGAAGGCAACGACAGCAACTCGACCACGCGACTCGGCTCTCCGGCGGACGTTGCGGTCGACGTCGCGGCGAAGGAGGTGTTTGCCGCGGACGGCTACGCCAACCGGCGCGCCGTAGTGTTCGATTCCGAAACCGGCCACTACAAGCGCCACTGGGGCGCCTACGGCAAACCGCCGAGCGACGAAAAGACGCCGCCCTACGATCCCGCAAAGCCACCCTCGCAGCAGTTCGGCAACCCGGTGCATTGCATCCGCATCGACACGAACGGCCTCGTCTACGTCTGCGACCGCAGCAACAACCGCCTGCAGGTGTTCCGCAAGGATGGCACTTTCGTCGCCGAGCACATCTACGAGAAGGCCACGCGCGGCACCGGCTCGGTCTACGACCTCGTGTTCTCGCCCGACCAGGATCAAAAATTCATCTACATGATCGATGGCATGAACGGCGAGGTGCGCATCGTGGACCGCGCCTCGAAGGAGACGCTGGGGCGCTTCGGCCGGCCGGGGCGGCAGATCGGGCAATTTACGGCGCTGCATAACATCGCCGTCGACCGCCAAGGAAATATTTTCACCTCGGAGGTCAATACCGGGCAACGCGTGCAGAAGTTTCGCCGGATCGACCTCCAGAACTAGGGGCAAAGGCCGGCGGCTTCGCCGTCGGCGGATCCTTGCGTCGGCCGATTCATGCCTATATAAGCCCGGGTCATCTCACACGCGGACCTTGGCTTCACGGCCGTCCGGTGGCTCGTTCCGACCGCAAGGTCAAGAGGAGCTCACGGGTCCGCGGCGGCTCAACCGGAGAACAAAAATATGGCGCTTCCGGACTTCTCCATGCGCCAGCTGCTGGAGGCTGGCGTTCACTTCGGCCATCAGGCCCATCGTTGGAATCCGAAGATGTCGGAATACATCTTCGGCGCGCGCAACAACATCCACATCATCGACCTCGCCCAATCCGTGCCGATGCTGCACCGCGCGCTGCAGGCGGTGAGCGACACGGTCGCCAATGGCGGGCGCATCCTGTTCGTGGGCACCAAACGCCAGGCCCAGGATGCCATCGCGGAGGCGGCCAAGAAGTCGGCGCAGTACTACGTCAATTCGCGCTGGCTTGGCGGCACGCTCACCAACTGGAAGACCATCTCGCAGTCGATCTCGCGGCTGCGCAAGCTCGAGGAGATGCTCTCCTCGGGCGCGTCCCAGGGCTACACCAAGAAGGAGCGCCTCACGCTCCAGCGCGAGCGTGACAAGCTCGACCGATCGCTCGGCGGCATCAAAGATATGGGCGGGCTTCCCGACCTCCTGTTCGTGATCGATACCAACAAGGAGGATATCGCCATCAAGGAGGCGCGGCGCCTCGGCCTGCCCGTCGCCGCCGTCGTCGATACCAATTGCGACCCCGACGGCATCACCTATGTGGTGCCCGGCAATGACGATGCCAGCCGTGCCATCACGCTCTACTGCGATCTCGTGGCGAAGGCCGCCATCGATGGCATTTCACGAGCCCAAGGTGAACTCGGGGTCGATACCGGGGCGGCGGCCGAACCGATCGCGGAAGAGCTGCCGGCGCCTCCCGAAGCGCCGAGCTACGAGGTACTTTCAGGCCCGCGTGGCGTCGCCGACGATCTCAAGAAGCTCCACCATGTCTCGCCGGCGATCGAAAAGAAGCTCAACGATCTCGGGATCTTCCACTATTGGCAAATCGCGGGACTCGGACCCGACGCCGCCCACACGATCGGCGAGGAGGTTGGACTTCCCGGCCGCGTGGAAGGCTGGATTACGCAGTCGAAAGAGTTGACCTCAGAGTAGCACCGTCGTCATGCCGGCTTGAGTTTGGGCATCCATGTCTTCGCCACGCTGAACGAAAGACGTGGGACGCACCGGAGCTTGGGCGCGTGCGAGCCCCTTCATGAAGTGCCGTTTATGGCGACAAGCCGGCCGGGACGAACAGAGGAATCATAGGCATGGCCAACATCACGGCGCAAATGGTGAAGGAGCTGCGCGAACGCACCGGCGCAGGCATGATGGACTGCAAGGCGGCGTTGCAGGAAACCGGCGGCGAGATGGAGCAGGCCGTCGATTTGTTGCGCAAGCGCGGGCTCGCCAAGGCCGCCAAGAAAGCCGGCCGCATCGCCGCCGAAGGCCTCATCGGCCTCGCCGTGGAAGGTTCGCAGGGCGTCGTGGTCGAGGTCAATTCCGAGACCGATTTCGTCGCCCGCAATGAGTTGTTCCAGGGCCTGGTGAAAATGATCGCGAATGTCGCGCTCACCGTCGGCGCCGACGTCGAGAAGATCAAGGAGGCGAAGCTGGGCAACATCACCATGGCCGAGGGCATTGCCGACGCCATCGCCAAGATCGGTGAGAACATGTCGCTGCGACGAGCGTCCTCCTTGTCGGCCGCAAACGGCGTCATCGGCAGCTACGTGCACAATTCCGTCGACCAAGGCCTCGGCAAGATCGGGGTCCTCGTGGCGCTGGAATCGACCGGCAAGGGCGACGAGCTCAAGCGCTTCGGCCGCATGCTTGCGATGCACGTTGCGGCGTCCAATCCGCAGGCGATCGATCCCTCCGGCCTCGACCCGGACGTGGTCCGGCGGGAGAAGGAGGTGCTTGCAGACAAGTACAAGGCGCAGGGGAAACCCGCGAATGTAATCGACAAGATCGTCGAATCAGGGCTCAAGACCTTCTACAAGGAGGTGTGCCTGCTCGATCAGGCCTTCATCCACGATCCGGACAAGAGTGTTTCGCAGGCGATCAAGGACGCGGAGGGCAAGGTCGGCGCTTCGATCAAGGTTACGGGGTTTGTGCGCTACGTGCTCGGCGAAGGCATCGACCGGCCGGATGACGATTTCGGCGGCGAGGTTGCGGCCTTGATCAAACCGAACTGAGTCGTCCAAGCGGTGTCGAGCGCCCTACCCATGCGGTAGCCGTATCGAGCCACTCGCGCCGGCGGGCAAGCGCAGGAGTTGCCATGACAAAACCCGTCTACCGGCGCGTCGTGGTGAAGGTTTCCGGCGAGGCCCTCATGGGCCCCGACAGCTTCGGCATCCATCAGCCGACGTTGGAACGGATCGCGGCCGACCTCATCGCCTCCCAGCGGCTGGGCGTGGCGATTGCCGTTGTGGTTGGGGGCGGCAATATCTTTCGCGGCGTGAACGTGTCGGAGAAAGGCATTGCGCGCGCGACCGGCGACATGATGGGCATGCTCGCCACCGTCATGAACGCGCTGGCGCTCGAGGGCGCGATCGAAAAGGGAGGACTGGCGGCCCGTACCATGTCGGCGCTCACCATGCCCGAAGTCTGCGAGCCCTATGAGCGGCGTCGCGCGCTGCACCATCTCGAGCGGGGGCGGATGGTCCTGCTCGCGGGGGGAACCGGCAATCCGTTCTTCACCACGGATACCACTGCGGTGTTGCGGGCGGCCGAAATCGGCGCCGAGGCAGTGCTCAAGGCGACCGACGTCGACGGAGTCTACAGCGCTGATCCGAAGAAGGACCAGAACGCCAAACGCTATGACCGCTTGAGCCACCAGGAGGCGATCGAGCGCAACCTGAAAGTGATGGATACCACCGCCTTCGCGCTTGCCCGGGAAAACCGTATGCCTATCATCGTGTTCTCGATCCGCGAAAAGGAGGCGATCGCGGCGGTGCTGCGCGGAAAAGGGCGCGCCACCGTCGTCGGCACGTGAGGCGCTGTCGCCCATCGCGTCACGCGAAACGCAACGACGCGGGATCGACTAATTTATTCGAGGGGTCGCCATGGCAAACCCGACGCATGACATCAACGAGCTCAAGCGCCGCATGCAAGGTGCAATCCAGCTGCTGAAGCAGGAGTTGGGCGGGCTGCGTACCGGCCGCGCCTCGGCGAGCCTGCTCGAGCCGGTGCAGGTCGAGGCTTACGGCACCCACATGCCGCTCAATCAAGTCGCCACCGTGAGCGTACCCGAACCCCGGCTCATTTCCGTGCAGGTGTGGGACAAATCGATGATCCATGCCGTCGAAAAAGCTATCGCCGCCTCCAATCTCGGTCTTACTCCTTCAACCGAAGGCCAAGTGCTGCGGCTGCGCATCCCTGAACTCAACGAGGAGCGGCGTAAGGACTTGGTCAAAGTCGCGCATAAATATGCCGAGGCGGCGCGGGTCGCCGTGCGGCACGTGCGGCGTGACGGCCTTGACGTGCTCAAGAGGCTCGAAAAGGATCACAAGATCAGCGAAGACGACGGCAAGCGCTCGTCCGAGCAAGTGCAGAAG
>DATFQX010000501.1:0-3117 GCA_035263865.1 Xanthobacteraceae bacterium | reverse complement strand
CGGCTGCGCCACATCTTCAACACCATCGAGCAATGGACCATGACGAAGACCAAGTTCGAGGTCATGGACATCTGCAACGCGGTCGACATTCCGGTTGGGCCGATTCTGTCGATGAAGGAGATCGCCGAGGAGCCGTCGCTGCGCAAGACCGGCACCGTGGTCGAAGTCGATCACCCCAAGCGCGGCAAGTATCTGACGGTCGGCAACCCGGTGAAGATGTCGGATTCCATCACCGACGTGCGACGCGCGCCGCTGCTTGGCGAGCACACCGAGGAAATTCTTGCCAAGGAGCTCGGCTACAGTGCTGCGGAGATCGCCGAGATCAAGACGTCCGGCGCCATCACCGCTCCGGAGAAAGGTGCGCGCGCCGAGGCGGCGTGATCAATGACCCGTCATGCCCGGGCGAAAGCGCGTCGAAGACGCGCGTGAACGCGCTTGTGACCCGGGCATCCATCCTCTACGCATGAATCGTTTTGGATGGTTCGCCGGGTCAAGCCCGGCGATGACGTGCAGGACGGAAAGGGCGCTTTATGCGTATTGTGGTGCACGGCCAACAGGCCTTCGGCAAGGCGGTTTTGGAAGCGCTGCGCAAGCGCGGCGAGGACGTCATCGCCGTCTATGTCGCGCCGGAGAAGGAGGGCGCAAAGGCCGATCCGCTCAAGGAGGCCGCACTCGCGGCGAAGCTTCCCGTCTATCAGCCGGCCTCCTACCGCAAGCCCGAGGTGTGGGAAGAGTTCAGAGCGCTCAAGCCCGATCTGCAGGTGATGGCCTTCGTCACCCTGTTCGTGCCGGAGGAGTTCCTTAACATCCCCACTAAAGGGTCCATCCAGTACCATCCCTCGCTGCTGCCGAAGTATCGCGGGCCGAGTGCGATCAACTGGCCAATCATCCAGGGCGACACCGAGACCGGGCTGTCGATCTTCTGGCCCGACAATGGGCTCGATACCGGCGATGTGTTGCTGCAGAAGAAGACCCAGATCGGCCCGGACGACTCGCTTGGTTCGGTCTATTTCGACCGGCTGTTTCCCATGGGCGTCGAGGCAACGCTGGAGGCAGTCGATCTGGTCAAGGCCGGCAAGGCGCCGCGCATCAAGCAGGATCACGCGCAGGCGACCTACGAGGGCCGCTGCGGGCGCGACAACGCGCGTATCGACTGGGGCAAGCCGTGGCGGCAGGTTCATAATCTCATCCGCGGCTGCAACCCGGCGCCGGGCGCGTGGACGGCGCTCGACGGCAAGGCGCTGCAGATCTTCGAGTCGAAGCCGCTGCCGGCGCGCGATCCCAAAGGGATCGGCGGCAAGATGGGCGAGATCATCGAGGTCTCGGGTGACGGCTTCACCGTCGTGTGCGCCGACGGGCGCATCAAGGTTTTGCGCGTGAAGACCGTCGATGGCCCCAAGCTCGCGGCCGGCGAATTCGCCGCCAACGCCAAGCTCACCACTGGAACGAGGTTCGCATGACGCCGACCCAAGCTGCCGTCGCCAAGGCTCCGATCACCGCCTCGCAGCACACCAATCCGCGCTCCGATATCGAGATCGCGCAGGCTGCCAAAATGCGGCCGATCGTCGATATCGCGCGCGAGAAGCTCGGCATCGGACCGGAGAATCTCGAGCCTTACGGCCACTACAAGGCCAAGGTGTCGATGGACTTCGTGAAGTCGCTGAAAGATCGTGCCAACGGAAAACTGATCCTGGTTTCAGCCATTACCCCGACGCCGGCGGGCGAGGGGAAAACCACGACCACCGTCGGCCTCACCGACGCCCTCAACTATCTCGGCAAGAAAGCGATGCTGTGCATTCGCGAGCCCTCGCTTGGACCCTGCTTCGGCGTCAAAGGCGGCGCCGCGGGCGGCGGCTATGCGCAGGTCGTGCCGATGGAGGACATCAACCTGCATTTCACCGGTGACCTGCATGCCATCGGCACCGCCCACAACTTACTTGCGGCGTTGGTCGACAACCACATCTATTGGGGCAATGCGCTCGGCATCGACAGCCGGCGTGTGGCGTGGCGGCGGGTAATGGACATGAACGATCGGGCGCTGCGCTCGATCGTCTCCTCGCTCGGCGGTGTGGCCAACGGCTTTCCACGCGAAGACGGCTTCGACATCACGGTCGCCTCCGAGGTGATGGCGATCTTCTGCCTGGCCAAGGATCTCGACGATCTCAAGCAGCGCCTGTCGAAAATCGTAATCGGCTATACCCGCGACCGCAAGCCGGTGCGCGCCGGCGAACTCAAGGGGCACGGGCCGATGGCCGCGCTGCTCAAGCAGGCGCTCGCGCCCAATCTCGTACAGACGCTCGAAGGCACGCCCGCCTTTATCCACGGCGGGCCGTTCGCAAACATTGCGCACGGCTGCAATTCCGTGCTCGCCACCACGACAGCGCTCAAGCTCTGCGATTACGTGGTGACCGAGGCGGGCTTCGGCTCCGACCTCGGCGGCGAAAAGTTCATCGACATCAAGTGCCGCAAGACCGGGCTTGCGCCGGATTGCGCGGTGCTCGTCGCCACGCTGCGCGCGCTCAAGATGCATGGGGGCGTCAAGAAAGAGGACCTCAAGGCCGAGAACCTCAAGGCCCTCGGCGCCGGGATGGCCAATCTCGCCCGCCATGTCGAGAACGTGCAGAAGTTCGGCATCGTGCCGGTCGTGTCCATCAATCGTTTCAGCACCGACACCGACGCGGAGATCGCGCTGGTGAAGGAGGCATGCAAGAAGCTCGGCGTCGAGGCCATCATGGCCGACCACTGGGCCGAGGGTGGCCAAGGCGCGGCGGATGTGGCGCGTGCCGTCCTCAAGGTCGTGGACGGCGGCAAGAGCAAGCTCAAATTCCTCTATCCCGACGAGATGCCGCTCATCGAGAAGATCCGCACGATTGCCCGCGAAATCTACCGGGCGAAGGACATCGACGTACCGAAGCCCGTGCGTGACCAGCTCGAGTCTTTCGAGAAGATGGGCTACGGCAACTTCCCGGTCTGCATTGCCAAGACTCAATACAGCTTCACGACCGACGCCAATACCAAGGGCGCGCCCGACGATCATGTTGTCACGGTGCGGGAAGTGCGCCTCTCGGCGGGAGCGGAGTTCGTGGTGGCGATCTGCGGAGAGATCATGACCATGCC
>DATFQX010000500.1:0-18012 GCA_035263865.1 Xanthobacteraceae bacterium | reverse complement strand
TTTAAACTTGATGCATAGATACAACGGGGACGAGCGTGGAAAGTTCCATTTCCCTTCCGGTGTAAGCAGACACCGGCGATTTCAATTTTTTTGGGAACAGGGCTGCAGTAATCTGGCCAGCACGGATGCCGTATCGTCATGATGAGAAGGGGGACGGATAAGCAAAAGGCCACTCGGGAGCTTAAGCCGAGTGGCCTTTGAGACGAACTGCCGGAATGATCCGGTTCCGCTCGTCGCGACACTAACGAACAAGGATGCCTCTCGGTTCCCCGATCAAGCCGCGTCATCCCGCAGGACGCCGCGAACGTGTGCTGATATTCGCCAGCCCAATCTCGGAGCCATATCAACAGCGATCGACAATGACGCCTTTATACATAAGACACCGGTGCTCATAAGCTAAGGCGAAAGCCGCAGCCACCGCTCCGCGACCTGATCCGCGCAAAGAATGGGCCTGTGCGCTCTCCTGATCTCACAAAGGCGCGCCTTTTGCCTTGGGGGGCTGGACATTCGCAGTACCCATCATTGTCAGCGCAAACGCGGGCGGTTCGCAGGGGAACAGCCGCACGCTCTCAGCGTTCCTATGGCAGGCCGAATGCGGGCAAATGACGTTCTGTCGGCCTGATCGGAAGCCGGCGTGCGGATCGCGGTGACAGGAGCGTTTGGCTTCTCAGGCAAGTACATTGCCCGGCGGCTGCTCGCCCTCCAGCACGAGGTGATCACACTCACGAATTCGCCGCAGCGACCCAATCCGTTTAGTGGATCAATTAAGACGTTTCCATACAATTTTTTCAAACCGCATGAGCTAGAAAAATCGCTGCGCGGCATTGATGCTCTGATCAACACCTATTGGGTACGGTTCGATAATCCGCCGCATTTTACTTTTGCTCAGGCACTCGCGAACTCAAAAGTTTTGTTCGACGCTGCAAAGCGGGCGGACGTCAGTCGCGTCGTGCACATCAGCATTACTAATCCTGATCGCAAATCGCATCTTCCGTACTTCCGCGGCAAGGCAGAGTTGGAGGACTACCTCAAAAGGACCGGGATTTCATGCGCGATCCTCCGGCCTGCAGTGCTATTCGGAAAGGAAGACATCCTGATCAACAATATTGCCTGGGCCCTGCGGGCGTTTGCCCGTGTTCGGCATTTATGACAGTGGGCAATACCGGCTGCAGCCGATCTATATCGACGACCTTGCCGTGGCGGCCGTCGACCACATAACTCAACCAGTCAACGAGATAATCGACGCCATCGGGCCTGAGACCTACTCCTACCGCGAGATGGTGGAAATGATTGCGGCGCGAGATCGGCTCGCGCGCCCCGATCGTATCGATGCCGCCGATGCTCGCTTACCAAGCCGTCCGCGTGCTTGGCTGGATGGTTGGGGATGTGATCAACACGTCCGATGAGGTTAGCGGCCTAATGCAGGAAAAGCTGTACGTGCAATCGCCCCCGCTCGGCAGCACCAGGCTCAGTGATTGGGTGCGCGCGTCACGCGAGGAGATAGGACGCCGATACGCCAGCGAGTTGCAGCGTCGTCTCAACCGAGAGAGCGATTACCAGTAACCCGTCTCGGGATTTTTCCTCCAACGTCGCGAGCCATTTGTCAACGTGGCCGACTCGCGCTGCCGTCAAGAAGCACCCCGACTACAGCGACTCCGGATAACCGCATTCAAAAATTGGGAAGCAATGCAAAACATCGGTCGTGTGTGACCCACGATGCTGGCTACCGGTTTCGCGAATTGTCATTTACCCACCTTCCTGCAATCATCAAGCGGACCTGTATAGTCGACAACAAACACGGGAGGGAACAATGAACAGAGGCATCGTGTTTGCGCTCGCGGCCTTTATGGGCCTCGCGCTGGCTCCAAATTCAGCTGGATCGCAGGAAGTCACCCTGCGGCTGCACAGCTTTTTGCCGCCGGTTGCCAATCCGGTGAAGCACTTCATGGTCCCATGGGCCGAAAAGGTCGAAAAGGACTCGAAGGGACGCATCAAGGTCCAGGTCTACCCGTCGATGCAGCTCGGCGGCAAAGCGGAACAACTGCTCACCCAGGTGCGCGATGGCGTGGTGGACGTGGCCTGGACCCTGCCCGGTTTCACGCCCGGTGTGATGCCCAAGCTCGAGATTTTCGAATTGCCGTTCCTGCACCGAAGCACTCACGCGACCGTGACGGCGCTGCAGGACTACGTCGATAAATACATGCAGAAGGATTTCCAGCCGTACCATGTGCTGCTCGTGCATTGTCACGCCGGCGCCCTGTTCATGACCAAGGACCCGATCAACAAGATCGAAGATTTCGAGGGCATGAAGCTGCGTTCGTATTCGCGCACGAATGCCTGGATCCTTGAAGCCTTGGGTGCTGCTCCGCTGCAAGTGGCGTTGCCCGAGCTTGCACCGATGCTCAGCAAAGGCACGGTCAGCGGCTCGATCCTACCGTACGAGATCGCGCCGTCGGTCAAGATGCAGGATCTCACTAACTATTTCACAATGCTTGCACCGCCGCAGCCGCGGCTGAGCACGGCCATCTTCACGTTCCTCATGAACAAGCAGAAGTATGAGAGCCTGCCGCCTGATTTGAGGAATGTGATCGACGACAATTCGGGCCGTAAGCTAGCCCCACTCGCCATCGAGATCTGGGACCGGATCGAGCTAGATGGCGAGCAGGTGATGCACTCGAAGCCGAAGAACAAGTTCGTCCAGCTCAGCGCCGAGGAAACCGCGAAGTTCAAGAAAAAGGTCCAACCTGTCTTCGATCGCTTCACGAAGTTGCTGGACGATGGTGGAGATAACGGCGCCAAAGTGCTCGCGGAAGTCGAAGCGTTGGAGGATAAATACTCCAAGTGATCGGAACTTGATCCAACCCGGGCTTCGATGCCCTAACCCGTACAATGACCGACAACGCCGGCGAGGCAGCCCTACCGACCGGTCCGATCGGTCGGACGCTTTTCTCGATCGCAGTGGCGCTGGCGATCATCGGTGGGCTGTTGAGCTGCGTCATGGCGGTCATCGTGACGGTGAGCGTGACTGGCCGCTATCTGTTCAATTGGCCGGTTCCCGGCGACTACGACATCGTCGGCATCCTGTGCGGCTGCGCAATTTTCGCGTTCCTGCCCTATTGCCAATTGAAGCGCGGCAACGTGCTCGTCGATTTCTTCACGACCCGTGCGCCGCCGCGAGTCAAAGCGGCGCTCGATGCGGCGGGTACATTTCTCTACCTTGCTGTCGCGGTCATGTTCACTTGGCGCCTGTACTACGGCGCGCTCGAAATGCGTCAATCATCGGAACAGATTGCCGCGTTCAATTTCTACCGATGGTGGACGATCCCGTTCGATATCGTCTGCATGATCGTTTTGATCCTCGCGATCATGTACACGCTCGCCCACGACCTCGCCGATGCAGGGAGGGGCGGATCAAATCCCCAGCCGAGAGCGACGCCATGAGCGATCTCGCCCTCGGCGCAGTGGGATTTGGCGTGCTCTTCGTCCTTATTGCGCTGCGGATCCCGATCGGCGTAGGCATGATTGTGGTCGGAATGGTCGGCTACGCATCCATCGCCGGCATCGTATCGCTTCTGAGCTTTCTCAAGACCGAGATGTACTGGCGATTCAGCTCGTTCGATTTCTCGGTCATCCCGCTGTTCCTGCTGATGGGCAACTTCGCGAACCGCGCGGGCATAACGGCAGCATTGTTTCGCGCCGCCAGCAGCTGGATCGGGCACTTCCGAGGCGGCCTCGCCATGGCGGCCATCGGTGGATGCGCCGCGTTCGGGACGATCAGCGGCTCGTCGCTCGCAACCGCCGCAATGATGGGGCAAGTCTCGCTGCCCGAGCTTCGCCGATACAGGTATGCAAGTGGCTTTGCCACCGGCGCCCTTGCCGCCGGCGGCACGCTCGGCATCCTGATTCCACCGTCGATTCCGCTGATCATCTACGCGATCATGGTGGAAGGAAACATCGTTCAGTTGTTCCAGGGCGCCTTCGTGCCGGGCATTCTTGCCACCGCTGGCTATCTCACCGTCATCTTCATTGTGGTGCGTATCGACCCGGCGGCCGGGCCGGCCGGCAGACGGGCGACCTCGGCGGAGCGGTGGGCCGCGCTGGGCGACATTTGGACGGTAGCCATCATCTTCATCGTCGTGATGGGAGGGATTTATTCCGGCATCTTCACCCCGACGGAGGGCGCCGGCATTGGCGCCATGGGCACTTTCCTGGTTGCGATATTTTACGGCGGAATGCGGCTCAGTGGCTTCAACGATGCACTTTTGGAGACTGCGATAACGTCGGCGATGATATTTCTCATTTTGCTCGGCGCCGGCGTGTTCAACGCGTTCCTCGGCTTCTCCCGACTTCCCATCTGGGCCGCTGAGCAGTTCCAAAATTCCGGCCTACCGCCCTACACGATCCTCATCGGAATGATCATTCTGTACTTGTTCCTGGGCTGCATCATGGACTCGCTCGCCATGATTTTGATCACCATTCCAATCTTCTGGCCCATCATCGCGGCGCTCGATTTCGGTCTGCAGCCCGACGATCTTAAGCTCTGGTTCGGGATCATCACGCTGAGCGTCGTGGAAATCGGCTTGATCACGCCGCCAGTCGGCTTGAACGTGTTCGTGATCAATTCACTGGCCAAGGACGTGCCGATGATCGACACGTTCCGTGGTGTTGTTCCGTTTCTGGCATCGGATTTCGTGCGCGTAACGCTCATCGTCGGATTGCCGATCTTGAGCCTGTTCCTGCCAAAGCTTTTCGGCAGTTGACGGGCCCTTGGCACGCCGGACTGTCACCGGGAGCCCCGAAGGCAATAAGAACACCCTCAAGCATGCCTCTATGCGGCAGAAGCCATCGCGCGGCGAGCAAAAAGCTTTGGGCCCCAATCCTGTTTCCCCGGCCGCTCCAGCCCCAATGGCTGCGACAAACAAATGTTTGGCGCGGAATAACAAGTCCGCACGGGAGCCAAATGCGACTAAGAAGCGTGAAATCGGCAACTAGGGTTATTGAAGGTGGATGAGATGGCTGATGATCCGCGCGAAGATCCCGAGCTGGTTGTCAATATATTCCTGCAGCACAAGAGCCTGGAACAGATGCAGGACTACCTAGCCCGCGGCCGGCGCTTTACCACGTTCGATGTTCGACAGCTGACCAAAGACTGGATCACTGCAGTCCGAAGCTGGCTCGCTCACAAAGATCACACGAAAGAACGAATGATGGATGACCTGGCAGCAGAGCTGCGGTTGCGCGGGCTTGAACCACCATACCTCGCTGTTGAACAAGAGGTGGCGGATTGCTCCGCTCTGACGAAAGAGCCCGAGCGAAAGAAAGTCCTAAGAGCGTTTGCACGAGAAATTGGCGAGTTCGTGCGAGAGAACCAAAGGCCGCTCCATTAGATCGGACGTGGCGAGCCTCACAGGTTGGTCGGAAGGCTTGTCTGGTCATTGGGTCCGTTTGTGTGAAGGATCTCACACAACAGGCCCAGCGTGCTATGCTCTCTATTCGACGGTTTCCTCAGCTTGGGCGACCAGCATAGAACGAGCGACTGTGCCGACGAGGTGATCGAATGATTGGGCGTCGCGAGTTCATCACGCTGCTCGGCGGCGCGGCCGCGACGTGGCCGCTCGCGGCGCGAGCGCAGCAGCCGGCGATGCCGGTGATCGGCTTCCTCAACCCCACATCGCTTGACTCGAACGTGGACCATCTGCGCGCATTCCGCCAGGGCTTGAAAGATGCGGGCTTTATCGAGGGCGAGAACGTGGCGATCGATTACCGTTGGGCCGAGAATCAAATCGATCGGCTGCCGGCGCTGGCGGCCGAATTGGTTCGTAAACAGGTCGCCGTGATCGCCACGACCGGCGCAACTGCAGCGGCGTCCGCTGCGAAGGCGGCAACCACGACGATTCCCATCGTCTTCTTGACCGGTGCTGATCCGGTCGAAAGCGGCCTCGTCGCCAGCCTCGCCCGGCCGGGCGGAAACCTGACAGGCATCAATCTTCTTACGATTGAGTTGATGGCGAAGCGGCTGGAACTCCTGCGTGAGCTGGTGCCTGCCGCCACTCGAGTAGCCGTGCTCGTCAATCCGACTGGTCCCGCTCCCGAGGCCATGTTGAGAGACGTGGAAGCGGCTGCTCGCGCCATAAGACTGCAAGTCCAGGTCCTCAATGCCGGCACCAGCCGGGAGATCAATGCGGCCTTCGCAACTTTTGTGCGCGAGCGGCCCGATGCGCTCTTCGTCGGCCCCGACCCCTTTTTCGTCAGCCGGCGGGTCCAATTGGTCCACCTAGCGTCGCGCCACGCCGTCCCCGCGGCATATACGCAGCGGGACTATGTCGAAGCCGGCGGGCTGATGAGCTACGGAAGCAACCTGAAGGATGGGTTTCGTCAGGTCGGAGTCTATACCGGTCGCATCCTCAAGGGCGCGAAGCCGGCGGACCTGCCGGTGGCGCAGGCGAGCAAGTTCGAGCTAGTCATCAACGCCGAGACTGCCAGGATGCTCGGCCTCACCGTGCCGCCCTCGCTGCTCGCGCGCGCCGACGAGGTGATCGAGTGAAGCGCCGCGAGTTCATCACGCTGCTCGGCGGTGCGGCGGCGTGGCCGCTCGCGGCCCGCGCGCAGCAGACTGAGCGCATGCGGCGGATCGGCGCCCTTCTGCCAGTGCCTTCGAGCGATGCCGAAGGACCCAGCCGCCTGACGACCTTCGCGCAGGCCCTGCAGCAATTGACGTCGGGGCTTGTTGTCTCGCTCGAGAACGGACCCGCCCTGGCGGCGGCTACCAGCGAGGAATATAAGAGGTGATGCGCTCCCGCCATCATGGTCGAGCGGCGGTAGAGCGCCGGGGCTCACCATTTCTGTTGGTGGTGGTGGGCCCCGACCTCCCAGAGATTGACGCGTATCGGGGGAAGCCGGATCAGGGGCAATCATGCACATGCGTTGGATTGCAGTCGGAACCCTGATGCTTGCGACGGCCCTTTGCTTCGATCATTCGCGCGGCGGCGCAGATGACGACATCGTATTCGCCGGAAAAGTTTTTACTGATCTCCCGGATTACGGATCGATTGCGATTTCTGGAACGCTTACGGGAGATGGTATCGGCTACAAAAACAACACGATCAGCATTTCTTGCTACAAGGATCGGCGAGAATGCTACATCGCTTCCGTCGAACAGATAGGCCCCAACCAGATAGGCAGGATGCAAAATGTGGATATATTTCCGATAATGAAATGGAACGCCGACGAAGTCGTAGCGGTAGAAGACATCACTGAGTTGAATTGCGCAAGGATCACCATTGTGATCGAACGCAAAAGCAAAACCGCGCAATATGTTCGAGAACCAGTCAATCAAACACGACCTTGGTGTCTCAAGTTTCCGGACCCGAAAGTTTATAAGTGGACGATTGAAGATGCACCGGGCTGGAAAGACATGTTTGGTAAGAAATAGGCAGAGGCTTGTAACAACCTCTTCGCTTCCTCCTGCGACAACCGTCGCCCTACCATCTCCTTCGGCACTTGCCACTTACGATCAAGTTCGTGGCCTTCGGTAAAGTCGCCTTGATCCAATCCGGAGTGGGAGGATGCAATGCACAATGCATTCATCTGGTCGTCGATCATCACAGGATTTCTGTCAGGCGCACTCTGGCTCTACGCTTCTACCATCACCGTTCCGACAAACATCGGCAGCGGTTATGGTACACTTGTTGGGGTTGAAGAAATGACGGTTGGACTTAAGAAGCAAGCAATCTGGAACAGCTACGCTGCTGTCGCAACTGCGGCAGCGGCAGTATTGCAGGCTTTCGCACAAATCTTTCCTTGAATGCTATGGCCCATATCTTAGAATTTTCACTAAATTTGCGGCATAGAGCGGCAAGCGCAAGCAGCATCGGTGCTTTCATAAGCTGCGCTCCAATTCCTTTATCCAAGCATCAATTGCTGACTTGGCCTCGTCAATCCTCTCTTTCGTTGGCTGACGGTGCATTATGTTAGAGAGTGCTATTCCAACTTTGCCGCGTGCTTCATTAAGAACACCTCCGCTTGATAAATTTAGGACTGCAGCACGATAGGCGTCTTTGAGTGTTGCCAAAACTGCCGTTTTAGATGTTGCTGCCAATAGCGCTTTGACTGCTGCCTTGGCGGTCTTCGCAACCTCTAACTCTTCTTTGATGCTGACCATATGACCACCCTAGCATGCGCGTAATGCAATGAACCATATCTTGGATTTCGCTGCAAAATTTGCGCCGGCCTATTGACTGGCTGGCGTCGGCCAAGTTTGGTCCCCACCCCACCCCCACCCTCAATTTGCATTGACCGATTGCGATGGCCATTGATTTGTAGACGGGAAGCAGACACGAACGAATAAGTTGTTGGAAGCAAATCAAAGGCATGATAAAATAAGCGAGCCTGCCACAGCGGTTGTGTCCAGCGGGCAGGCTCTAACCCCAATCATGGAGTGCACGGACCATGACCGAGGCTACCAGCAGTCTATCACGGCAAGACACTCGCCGATAACGGCTGTTCGATTTCTCCACAAATTCCGAACACTTCCCGTCCCGCAATTCCGGCGTTCGGAAAGGCTTTGAGTTCGACCTCGACCGGTCCGGTGACAACGCCGAACAGGTTGGCGAGGTGATGCAACGGTCGCTCGGCGCATTGAAACGATCGCTTGCGCGAAGCGGCATGGCGCCAACCGACTGGACCGAGTACATCTACAAGACCGATGAGACTGTGGACACCGATGAACTTGAATCGGAGTTTCCGTTTGACGCGATTCCCTACATTTTGGTGTTCGACGAGAACGTGGAGACGATCGAACTTCGATTGTGGGAGAAGCACGCCCTCTACGAGCGGGCCGAAACTATAGAGTCGGATACCGGCAGTCGCCTGACGGTGATCGAGGGAGGCGACACCGCCAACCGCTTCATCGTTCACGAGGAGAACGATATCCAAGCCGCCGTTCCGGTCCTGGAGCGGGAAAATGATCCCGGATGCGTTCCCACTGCTAATCGATGAATGCGCGAGGGATAATCCAGGATGCCGCGGCACGAACTCCATTTCTTGCCGCGATATCGAAATCCATTGCCGTTTGTTGTTTTCCGATGGTCGCACGGAGCATCGCTGCGCATTCATGTTAGTTGTGCGTTGCAATTCCGAGTTCGAAAGCAAGAACCGGGGTTCGTTCTCTCCCGACGGCTTAGGGACGAGAGCGGACTACGAGCATTGTGTGCTGGTACACGATGGCGTGGATCGTGTATCTTTGGATGATCTGTTTCCAATCTTGCCGGGAGTCATGACCAGAACGATTCGCTGTTTCATCGCCGCCTTTGTCCTTAGCCTATCGGGATGGAACGCACACGCTCAGGCGAAAGAACCGGTCGATCTGCTGCTCGCGCTTGCTGCCGATGTATCGCGCAGCATTGATGCGGATAAGTTCAAGCTGCAGCGGGAAGGATATGCTGCCGCATTTGGTGATCCTCGGGTCGTCAACGCAATTGCCTCCGGATTGTATCGGCGGATTGCGGTCTGCTTTACAGAGTGGTCCGACTCGGGCTCACAACGCCTTGTGATCGATTGGACACCGATCGAGAGTTTGGGCACCGCCAAGCAGTTTGGCGATCAGTTGCTGGAACTTCCTCGCTCTTTTGCTTACAGCACGTCCATCAGCGGTGGAATCGATTTTGCCTTGGCCCAGTTCGCGCGCGCACCTTTCCACGCCAAGCGGCGTACGATCGACGTGTCCGGAGACGGCAACAACAATAGCGGCCGTGATGTCCGGTTGGCGCGAGACGAGGCCGTTGCGGCTGGTGTTACGGTCAACGGCTTGGTCATTCTCACGGACGCCCGGTTTTCGTGGAGTTCGGAGCACACGAATCCTCCGGGTGGGCTCGAAAAGTACTATCGAGACAACGTGATCGGTGGACCCGGCGCTTTTGTCTTGGTCGCGAAGGACTTCAATTCTTTTGGCAACTTGCTCATCAGGAAGTTGATGGCTGAAATTGCACTGATCGGGCCCCGCGGCGAAATATTGCCGCTATCAGGTTGGCGGTAAGTGCGCATGGGCGAGTACCGAGATACGATCGAAGGACTGGACTCAGCCGGATCGAATAGGTGGCGGAGTTCTCGGCTCTTGATCCGGGCCGTGCGTTTGGGTCTTTGCAATCATCGGAGCCCACGATCGTCGGCTCAATATGCTCGCGCGTAAAGGTGCATGGCCATCAGGGGCATCGCGAGTAGGAGCGCGAAGAGCACGATCCAAGCGGTACCGGCGAGCGTCGGTTATCTTATGCAGGCCGTCGAAGTTTCTTGTCATCGTTGCCGCGGCCAATTCCGCAAAGCTATCCTGTCCTCAATGTCCATGAAACCCAGAGCGTATTTGCACTGCGATCACGGACGCGCGGCTTCGGTCGAGAATTCCTCCTGCGCCGTCTTCTGGTTTGAATTGAGCACAACGGCGAAGCCGATTGCAGCACGACCGCGACCACAATGGCGATACCGAAGCTGCCCATGACGCCCTCTGTTTCGGTAGAGAGGCTCGCCGTATCCAATTACTGAAGTAGAATCCTTTCAAGAAGGGAACTTTAGGCCGAAAACTTGTACGGTTTCAATCCAGACGGTTTACGCGGCACTGGGAAGTCGGCGCTCAGTCGGACTCAGGAAGGATTTTCCAGGCTGAACATCTGGCCGTCGGCGTCATAGGCGAAGGCCTCGTCCGTAATGCCAAAGCCACCCTGGCCTCGTATCCCTGCAGCAATGCGATCAGCAACGTCACGACAGAAAAGCCCACAACCGAGATCAGCGTCGTCTGTCGGCATCCCAATGAGTCGCCAAAGTTTGCCCTCAGCAGTGTTGAGGCAGCTAGTATCGTATCTCCATGCATTGCGCGATTTAATCGAACGAGCTCCATTGAAGGGAGCAAGTGCAAGGCGATGAGTCCAGCATTCTGCCATTACATCGGCATCGACTACTCCGGCGCTGAGACCCCAACCGCCAGCTTAAAGGGGCTGCGTGTCTATCATGCTGAAGGGCCTGAAACGCCCACCGAATTGCCACCGCCTCCGTCATCGCGCAAGTACTGGACGCGTCGCGGCGTTGCCGAATGGCTGATCACGTGGCTGGGTGAAAAACCGGCAACGCTGGTCGGCATCGATCATGGCTTCTCGTTTCCGTTACGCTATTTCGAGGCGCACAGACTAAAACCGGACTGGCCCGCTTTCCTCGATGATTTCCAGCGCCACTGGCCGACCGATGACGATCTTACGTATGTTGATTTTGTGCGCGAAGGCGTCTGTGGCAACGGAGCCGCGCGCATGGGTAACGCCCGCTGGCGCCGGTTAACCGAGGAGCGCACGGGCAGCGCAAAGTCCGTCTTTCACTTCGACGTGCAGGGCTCGGTCGCAAAGTCCACCCATGCCGGGATTCCGTGGCTGCGATTCATCCGGCAGCGGCTTGGGCAACGAGTGCATTTCTGGCCGTTCGACGGCTGGAATATTCCTGCCGGGCGCTCAGCCATCGCAGAGGTCTACCCGTCACTGTGGAACCGCACATTCGATTGCGAGGCCCGGAACCCCGACCAGCACGATGCCTACTGCATCGCGGCTTGGCTCTCCCGTGCCGACCGCAACGACAGCCTCGCTGGCTACCTGAAGCCTGATGTGGCGGCATCTGAACGCGCAATCGCCCAGGTTGAGGGTTGGATATTGGGCGTGCCGGGTTTGATCCGAGCCAACAAAGGGCAAGAGCGCGATCCAGGTGAGTTTAGTTTACGTTGACCCGATGTTGACACCGAGCGCCATCACATCCGAAAGAACCTGCGAAAATTCGTGGCGCTCTACCACGTTGGCCTGAAGGCTGCATTCTTCGGTAAGCTTGGTTGCGGCGAAGGTCATGCACCGATAGTTCGGCACCGTCTCGGGTCGAGCTTGGCGGAGCGGTCGTCCGCCAAGCCTGATTGATTTTCTTCGTTTTTTTTAGGGCCATCATTCGTGAGCCACGAAACCACCTACAAACCGAGCCGAAGCATTGGCTCGAGCGCGCCGAAGAAGCGCGTACGATCACAGAGTCACTGACTAACCCGCAATCCAAAGAAGCGATGCTGAGAATTGCCAAAGATTACGAACGTATCGCGGAGGGAGCTGCACAGCGGGCAAAAGGCTCACCACAATCAAACTGACCCACTACCCCAGCGTTCACTCCCGCCGCCAGCTTTTTTCGAAGGCCGCCATCGCGGCCTCGCGCGTTGCCGCATAGCCGTGCGTCTCTTCGTGGGTGCCCGAAGCCGAGCGTCCACATCCAAAGCGAGCCTACCCGCGCGCTCGGTGATGAGTGCCGGCAATGCGGTCAAGGATGGCGAAATCGCACGACGAAGGGGCGCGAGTCGTTAGCGATGCTTGCGCGGGGAACGAAAGCAACTCTTGTGGCGACAGCATCACGCACTGTGTTCGGCGCATGGATGCGATCACTCGACCGGGCGATCTGCCGTGACATTGAGCGCCTAGTAGGCCAGAGAGCGCGGCTCTGATCCTACCGGGAGACGACCGGAAACGCGCTTGCTCCCTGATGGGGCCCCAGCGGGGCCCCAGAGGTCAAATCGGGCCAAAAACGGCCCTCCGAAAATCTGATCTAACTCATTGAAATTGTTGTGGAGGCCACGCCCGGAATTGAACCGGGGTACACGGTTTTGCAGACCGTTGCGTAACCACTCCGCCACGTGGCCTTGAGACTCAAATAAGTAGCGATCTACAGAGGCTTACGCAATCTCCGCAGCATCAGCGGAACTGTCATTCTGAAAATCAGGCTAGATGGCATTTCTTCAAAGCGCAGAGCAGCACCGCAGCGAATTGTGCTGCTCATTCCCGCATATCCAACGAAATACCGACATTTGATGCCATTTTTTCTATGGCTGCCTCTGTTCTCTTCAGGGTTTTAGCAATGCGGGGAAGCGGATGTTTCTTGGCCGCAAATTTCCGAAGTCTGCGTAATTCGTCATCAGTCCAACGCACAGCCACACTCAGCGGCACGCCCAAATTCGAAGTGCGCGCAATCACGGCTGCAGATAACTTTTGGCTTGCGAGAACTCTCAACTGGCGAATTTCATCTTTAGTCCAGGTGCGTTGCTTAAAGGATTTCTTTTTTCGCATGATGCGACCGGGCTTTGACCTTTTTGCCATGTTTACCCTCCTGCACGACGGTGCGTCGGTGTCCGATCTTCGTGATGCCCGAATGGCGAGCGTCGGAGCGCCTGACGGCGAATTTTTGTTATCGGCTTCGCTGTTGCGGCACCGATCTCTCCAAATAGGCCTTCGGCATATGTTTCCCTCCTGCCGTAGTACGCACGGACACGGAGGACGACACGGGCTTCTTCGGCTTTGCCGAACTGGTGACCGAGCTAAGCATGGCTAGCCCAACCATGCCAAAAATGAAAAGTACGAGGATGCCCACCTTGTTCATGGCGGTCCTCCCGACGAATACCCACGGCTGCGAATGGGTAGGCCCTCTTCATTGTCGAGCAAGAGGACAAAGCGCCGCCGCTTGCGCGCTCCTGGCAGGGATAATCCGTAAACCGCAGCGCGCCAAGTCCGGCATCCGACACAGCAACCATATCGCTATCTGTCGATTAAAGCTGAATTGGACGAGAACGAAGGAGGTGCCCCATGAAAGCTCTTGCGATTAGTCTCTTCGCCGGCGCCGCGCTGGCAGGCGCCGTATCCGCGCCGGCTTCGGCGATCCGTGCGAGCAATCTCACGAGTGCGGCAAGCGATGTCGCAGTCGCGCAAACCGTGCGCTATGTCCGCCATTATCAGCGCTCCCGGGCACGCAGCTCCGGCGCCTATTACGGCTATGGAACCGGCTGCCGCGGCTTCGCACCGGACTCGCCAAGCTCGCCCTGCTACCCGTAAAGTCGGGTCGCCGTGGAGGCATTGCCTGGGATGGGCACGATAGGTTGCGGGGCCGCAGTCTCTTAGCGAGACCGCGATCACAAGCTCGAGGGGGCGATCCGACGTGACGCAGGACAAACGCCCCGTCACGCTCATCACTGGCGCCTCGGCCGGGATCGGCGCGGCACTCGCGCGCGAGTTTGCCGCCAACGGTCACGAACTTCTTCTCGTCGCCAGACGCGAGCCGGCGCTCGTGGCGCTGGCGGACGCGATCGCGGAGAAGGGCGCGGGGCCGACGATCCTTTCCGCGGATGTCGCGCGCACGGGCGCGGCGCAGGAGATTGCTGAAGCACTCGAGCGGCACGGCCTCGAGCCCGAGGTGATCGTCAACAACGCGGGCGCCGGGCTCACCGGCGCCGCGGACAAGCTCGATCGCGCCGAGCAGCTCGCGGTCATCGACCTCAACGTGCGCGCGCTCACCGATCTGTCGCTCGCCTTCGTCGACAGCCTCAAACGCCGCAGGGGCGGCATTCTCAACGTCGCGTCGCTGGCGGCGTTCATGCCGGGGTCCCGGACGGGCGGTCTATTACGCCAGCAAGGCTTACGTGCTTTCGTTCAGCGAGGCGCCGCATCGCGAGCTCAAGCCGCACGGCGTGCGCGTGACGGTGCTCTGCCCCGGCCCGGTGCCGACCGCGTTGCAGACGCGCGCGGGCATGACCGGTTTCCTGCCGCGGCTGTTCATGCGCTCCGCCGAGGAGGTTGCGCGCGAAGCTTATCGCGGTCTGAGCCAAGGCCGCCGCATGGTCGTTCCGGGCTTTGCCAATCGCGCGGTGACGACGGCGATTCGCCTCTCCCCGCGCAGCCTCTGGCTCGAGCTGATCGCGCGGCAGCAGCGGCGCGTGCCGCCATCAGCGCCGCTGGCGTTAGTTGCCCCTCACCCGGCCCTCGCTGCCACCCTCTCCCCGCTTCGCGGGGCGAGGGTTCCTCGCCGGCTTGCCTTTCTACGCCACTTGCCGCAATGAGGGCGCCGCTCGCAGCCGGTTGGACCCCCGACAATGACCGACTTTGCCACGGCGCGCCGCATGATGGTGGATGGCCAAGTCCACACCAGCGACGTCGCCGATCCGCGAATCCTCGCGGCGATGCTGGAGCTTCCGCGCGAGCGTTTCGTGCCGCAAGACAAGGCGGGTCTCGCCTACCTCGATTTGGACCTTCCCGTGACGCCAGCGAAGCCTGGCCAGGCCGCGCGTTGCCTGCTCAAGCCTATGGTGCTGGCAAAGATGGTTCAGGCCGCGGCGCTTACCGCAGACGACCACGTGCTCGAGGTCGGCTGTGCGACCGGCTATTCGGCCGCATTGCTGGCGCGCCTCGCCGGCTCCGTGGTCGCGCTCGAGGAGGACGAGGCATTGGCGCGCCTCGCGCGCGAAAATCTTGCGGCCGTCGGCGCGGCCAGCGCGACCGTCGTGACCGGTCCGCTGACGCAGGGCTGGCAGGAGAGCGCCCCTTACGATGTCATTTTCGTCAATGGGGCAAGCGAGATCGTACCGCAGGCGCTCGCCCGCCAACTCAAGGAGGACGGCCGGCTCGTGGCGGTGCTGGGCCGCGCCCCGGTCAGCCAAGCCATGGTCTACCGCCGCGTGGGCGGCGAGATCAGCGGATGGCCGGTCTTCGATGCCGCCGCCCCCTTGCTTCCAGGCTTTGCGGCACCCCCCGCCTTCGTGTTCTAGGGACGGGCTATCTGAGCAGCTGGTTCCGGATTCGGCATGCGCGGGGCTGACCCGCGCATCCATCGGAAAAGCCTTCATTGGAAGCGATGGATTGCCGGGTCAAGCCCGGCAATGACGGCGCATGGGTTAGTGCCTCCTTGCCGCCGTTTACGCGAATTTTCCGCAAGGTGTGGCGGGAAAGCAGCAAGGGGGCTCTTTTCGCTAAACCAGCGATTTCGCTGGGGGAGAACGGGGTTCGCAGCCCCATTATGGCTAACATCGGCCATTAACGCTCAAGGGTCGCGACCGCGGAGGGCGGGAGCGCGGGGGCTGGAGTCTGCGCATGGGGCCGGGGGCTCTGAGGGGGCGAGCGATTGCGCGCATTGCAGCGCTTGCCGCATGCGCGGCCCTTTCGCTCGCGTCACTCGCCGCTTCCCAGACCCTCAGTGAGCAGCCCGCCAACGGGCAGGCCGGCACTGGGCAGAACGGCGCTGGGCAGAACGGCAAAGGACAGAACGGCAATGGCGGGCGGCTCGTGGGCGGCGGCGCGGGCTCCGGCACGATGGATATTGCTTTGGTGCAAGCCTACCAAAACAACCCGCAGCTCAATTCTCAACGCGCGGCCACCCGCGCCGTCGACGAAAACGTCCCCACCGCGCTCGCGGGCTATCGCCCGCGCGTGAGCGGCACCGCGAGCCTGACCGACCAGTACTTGGATAATCTGACCAGAGGGGGCATCGACCCGAGGACCGGCGGCACGACGTACATCCAGCTGAAGGGCCAGAATGCGGTCCAGTCCTACGGGATCACCGCCACGCAGACGTTGTTCAACGGCTTGCAGACGGCAGGCCGCACGCGTCAAGCCGAGGGCCAGGTGTTCTCGGCGCGCGAGGCGTTGCGCACGACCGAGCAGACCGTGCTTCTCAGCGCCGCCACCGCATACATGAACCTGTTGCAGACCGCGGCCATCCTCGAACTGCAGCGCAGCAACGTCAACGTGCTGGAAGTGACGTTGCGGCAGACGCGCGACCGCTTCACCGCCGGCGAGGTCACGCGCACCGACGTGGCGCAGGCCGAGTCGCGGCTCTCCGGCGGCCGCTCGCAGCTGTCGCTTGCCGAATCGAACTACGTCACTGCGCAGGCGCAGTACCTGCAAGTAATCGGCGTGCCGCCGCCCTCGCGGCTCGCCCCCGCGCCGCCGGTCGACCGGCTGTCCCCGCGCACGCTCGATGGCGCGATCGCACGCGGGCGCACCGAGCACCCGCTGAACACGACCGCGATGTACAACGTCGACATCGCGCTTCAGCAGGTCAAGATCGCCGAGGCCGCGCTCGCGCCGGTCGTGCAGGCGGTGGGCAGCGTGCAGAAGACGTACGGTTCGACCACCACCCTCGTGGGGCTCGAGGCCCTATCGGCGTCACTCGCGGCCCAGCTCATCGTGCCCATCTACCAGGGCGGCTCTGAATACGCGGCCATCCGGCAAGCCAAGGAAACGCTCGGGCAGCGCCGCATCGATCTCGACACCTCGCGTGATCAGGTGCAGGCGACGGTGACCCAGGCTTGGGGGCAGCTCGAGGCGGCCAAGGCGCAAATCGATGCGACGACCTCGCAGGTCACCGCCGCCGAGGTCGCGCTCAACGGCGTGCGCGAGGAAGCGCGCGTCGGTCAGCGCACCACGCTCGACGTGCTCAACGCGCAGCAGGACCTCGTCAACGCGCGGGTGGCGCTCGTCACCGCGCAACGCGATCGCGTGGTCGCCTCCTATACGGTACTGGCCGCGACCGGCGCGCTGTCGCCGCAAATCCTCGCGCTCAAGGTCGAGGTCTACGATCCCGTCGTGCACTACCAGCAGGTGCGCGACGCCTGGGGCGGCGTGCGCGCCCCCGACGGGCGGTAGGGCTAAGGCGCCAAGAAGTCAGCCGTAGCGGTCCCGGGTCTGGAGCGCACCACTGCGTGCTGCGCTGCGCCCAGGACACGAACCTCCAGCCATGTGGGCGGAGCTTCTTTGCCTTTCATTGTTGGCGTGTCATTAGTTCCCCGGCTTCGGCGCAACGCGCTGATTCCGCCGAAGTCGCGGCTGGGGAGACCACCTCGGCCGCTGTGAGGGGGAACGCCATGACGCAGCCTGCGAGGAAAGAGGAACCCTCGATGGAGGAGATCCTCTCCGCCATCGTGACCTTCGCCTGCGTCCGCTGACGTTCAGAAATCCTGCAGAATACCCACTATTTTGGCCTTCTTCGGCTTTACACGTTCACGGCCGTCCGCCATAATTCGCAAGTTGAGTGTGGACCGATTTGCGGACTAGCTGTGGACACCAAATGCCGCGACCAATTGGCAGGCTTACCGCGCTGAAGGTGAACAAGAAGAAGCACCCCGGCATGTATGCCGATGGGGGCGGGCTCTATCTGCGCGTCACTAAAGATGGGACGAAGAATTGGGTGTTTCGA
>DATFQX010000499.1:0-8923 GCA_035263865.1 Xanthobacteraceae bacterium | reverse complement strand
AACGGATACTATGGCGGCAGAGGCGCGCGCCGCGGCGTGAGCTCCGGTCACTATGCGGCTCGGTCGAACGGTACCGAGGGCGGCGCGGCAGAAGTTTGCAGCGATGACGCCGCACAACTCACCGACTGGCCGATCGAGCGCATTTCCGAGATCGTGCAGCCGACTGCTGCGCAACGTCCCGCGCTTGATGAATTGCGAGCCGCGAGCGCCAAAGCCATCGACATGCTCAAGGCCGGCTGCCCGAAGGAGCTGCCCAGCATCCCGACGGGGCGGCTGGCGGCGATGGAGAGCCGGCTGCAGGTCATGCTTGCGGCCGTGCAGACCGTGCGCCCGGCCCTCGAGCGCTTCTACCAATCGCTCAGCGACGAGCAGAAGGCGCGTTTCAACGCCATCGCGCCCGCAGATGACCGCGGCGCCGCCGCGAAGGACCAGCGCGATCTCACGAAGCTCTGCGATGAGAGAGCGCCGGGGATCACCGACCTGCCGATCGATCGCATCGCCCAGGCGGTTCAGCCAACGCCCACACAGCAGGCCGCCCTCGACGAATTGAAGGATACGTCGGTCAGGGCGGCGCAACGGCTCAAGGCGGAGTGTCCGGCCTATCAAACGCTAACCCCGACCGGACGGCTCGAGGCGATGGAGAAGCGGCTCGACGCCACGCTCGGCACGGTGAAGACCGTAGGGCCCGCGCTCGCGAAATTCTACAATTCGTTGAGCGATGAACAGAAGGCGCGCTTTAATTCGCTGCGTTCGGCGTCCCGGCCGACGGGCTGAAGAACGATCCTGGAAGATAGTTTGCTGCAAGCACTATCAGATCACCCCCGCCTGATTGAGATTTCAGTGATTTCGCCTGTCGCCGTCCCGAACTCGACGACGTAAGTCCCGTCTGACTTTCGTTCTTGGCCGATGAGCCCCGCTGGGCCTATCTCAGCGGCCGTTATTTCACCTCAGAGAAAGATCGTGATGGCAAGCGAGCTTTTAATATTCGCGCGGCTTCGGCGAACTTTGCTCTGTTGTGTCCAATTCTGCTGAGAAGCCGTCTTGCCTGATCACGCGTGATCCCATAGGCATGTATTAAGTGAGATATTTCACCTCGATGAGCTAAGGTGCTTAGCCCCGATTTGTGCCTCTTCGGCATTGTTTCCCTCTTGGGATTAAAGTCGGATCTCTCTCGCTCTGACCAGCGCATTAGATATTGGTGACTGCGGCGGTACTCGATGGATACGACTACGAAGGCAACACCACGATCTACAATCAGAATTTGCACCGCACGTCTGCGAGTGGTCGCCGGCCTTTCAGCGGCCTTCTGCCTCGCGCTCACGTTCGCGTCTTTGCCGGTCGCCGCGCAGCAGTGGACCCCGCAGCAACGCTCAGCCTGCGAACCGGATGCGATGCGACTCTGCAATCAGTATATCCCGGACGTTCAGCGTGTCTCAGCCTGCATGTCTGCTTACCGGCGCTATCTCAGCCCCACCTGCCGCGCCGTATTGTACGGAGGCCAGAGAAAGAAGCTGAGACGCCGCTGAGGAACCCGATCATTCCGGGTAGCCGACAACGGCGACAACCGGCAACGCGACGATTTCGAGAGTCTCTCGGCAAAGCGGTCATCATGGCTTGCTGGCGAGCACGATGTTGTACCCGTTGCCGAACACAAACACCTTCGACGTACGCCAAATGATCCGTTCCAGGTCTACCATGGTCCGCATGCGTAGCCGGAACTTCCACAGCAGCAGGTGTTGAATGAAGTTGAACGTTAGGCCCCATGCCCAGAACGGCAGCTGCCGGTAACGGATCGGGTCGAAGCCAAGACGGCGCAGCTTGAAAACGAGCAGATTGGCGCCAAGGAAATTGTAACGCCAATTCTCGAAAAAGGCGGTGACGCTGCGATAGTCGTGGTCTCGACGACAAGCGTCCAGTGAGCCCGGCGAACGAATGAGCAGCCGCCCTCCCGGCTTGAGCGATCGCCAGCAGCGCGCCAACAAGGCATCCAGGTCTTTGGTGTATCCAATCGACTCAAACGCGTAGATCGCATCGAAATGCTCGTCGGCAAGTTCGAGGTGGTCGAAGTCGGAAAGAACCACCTGGACGCGGCCATTGAATTTCTCGAATTTCCGTCGGCAGATGTCCGCTTGCACGGTGGAGTTGGTCACGCACACGATTTCGACGTTACACTGACTCGCGAGGTAATAAGCCGCAGCGCCAGATCCGCATCCGAGATCCAAGAGGCGCATCCCCTGCTGCATCGGTTTGAGAAGGGCATAGTCCGATTCATAGGGAGACGTGAAGATCGCGCGCGGAAAAACGCACGTGCTGTAATTGTCATCCTCGCCGCGATAAAGGCAAAACACGTCGTCGTATGTACGCTTCTCGTCATCGTGCTTCAGGAAGTCGTCGAGCTTGGGCGTCCAGTCGACGAGTTGCCGCCGTTCAAACTCGTTCAGCGCATGGCCAATATTGCTTGCATCCTTCGGATGGATGACAAGGAGATAGAGGGTGTAATGAAAGAGATTATATGCCGCGAACAACCCGACGGCGATTGCCGTTATTGCTAAAAATGCCGAACCAAGCACGGACTATTCCTTTGATTCATCTGCATGTACGGAAGCACAAACCGTGATCCGCAAGACGCGGCGAGAAGTTAACGCGGCGGCGGACGGTTCGGTCTTCGAGCTCAAGCGTATCTGATTTCGCCCGATCTATGTTGACCTCTCGGCGCCGGCAGCGACCGCTTCCTGAGATCGAGTCGCAGCGGCGCCCGCGCCGATGCGACGCCTGAACCTTCTTGGCTTCGGGTCGCGCGGCGGACCCATCAGCACCGGCTGGAACAACACCGCCGCCGCCATCGTGGTGACGAGCGCAAGCGCCATCAACTTGCCCATGCTCGAGGTGCCCGGGTGGCTCGAGAGCCATAGACTACCGAACGCGGTGGCGGTGGTGAGTGCGCTGAAGATCACGGCGCGCGTCAGGCTCGACTGCAGAAGATCGGTTTGGCCGGCTCGCCACGCCATGATGTAGTAGATCTTGAACGCGACGCCAACGCCGAGCAGCAACGGCAGCGCGATGATGTTAGCGAAATTGAGCTTCATGCCGAGGAGGACCATCAGCTCCATGGTCACGACGCCCGCCATCAGCAGTGGAATGATGGTAAGAAGCACGTCGCCGAAGCGGCGCAACACGATCCAGAGCAGAATGACGATCGAGCCAAGCGCCCAGAAACCGGCTTCGTAGAATGCCCGGACCACAGTTCGGCCGGACTCGAGAATTGTGACCGGACCGCCGGTCGCATTCGGCTCGACCGCCTGCACCGCGCGGGCGAACTGGCGCAACGTTTCGTTGTCGGTTGGGTCGCCCTTGGGCAGAATTTCCACCTTGTAGCGGCCGTCTTGCGTGACCCATTCACGCGCGATCTCAAGGGGTAAAGTTTCGAGCGTGACTGGCTGCGCCTGCAGGTAGTTTCGCAGCTCGTTGAGCGCGGTGTTGAGCGACGGGATCATGGCTGACTGCGCCCGCGCCCGCATCGGTTCATCGCCGCTAGTAAGCTTGGCGAGATCATCCGCCAGGCGCTTGGCCGCGACGGTGCCGCGCCCGGTTTGGTTCCCAGCGGCTTGCTTCAACGCGTCGACCGCAGATTTGAGCGCGGCAACGTTATCGGCGTCAGTCGGCGGCTTCTTGTTAGGATCCGGCCGCAGCACGGGATCGAGCACCGTCGCGAGCTGGCGGATAGCGGCTAGCTTGGGCTGCTGGTCATCGGGAATGAAGTTCTCGATGGTCTTGACGCTCGACACTTCTGGTACCTTGGAGAGCTTCTCCACGTCGGCTTGGGCCGCTTGCTTGTTCAGCGCCAGCACAAAAATCGAACTCGCCCCAATGGCGGGATCGCTTCGCAACTCAAGGAATGTCGCAACCGATTCAACGTGGGGGTTTCTCAGATTGAGCGGATTGAAGTCGAACTGCAGCCAGTACAGCAGCGGGAGACCGGCAGCGACGACGAGGCCCGTACCAACAATAATCGGGATTCGATGCCGCTCCATAAACCGGTCGACCGGCGCCAAGCTTTTAAAACCCATTTCTTCCGGCTCACCCGGCGGCCGCAAGACAGTGAGCAGCGCTGGAATCAGCGTGATGCTGGTCAGGAATGCGACGATCATGCCGAGGCCCGCAAGCAAGCCGAGCTCGGATAGCCCTTTGTAGTCGGTTGGAAGGAAGGACAGAAAGCCCGCCGCGGTTGCCGCCGCTGCAAGCGTCAGCGGCGCACCCACATGGCGCGCGGTGTTGACCAGCGCCTCGTGCAGATCGTCCACCTCGTGACGCTCGGCACGATAGCGCACGCTGAACTGAATGCCGAAGTCGACACCAAGTCCGATGAACAGGACCGCGAAAGCAACCGAAATCAGGCTGAGCGCTCCCACGATGGCCAGACCGATCGCGGCGGTAATGGACAGGCCGACCAACAAACTGGTGGCAACTGCGAGGATGATTCCAAACGATCGCAGGGCCAGCCAAAGGATGATTAACACCACGACGATGGTCACCGCCGTGTTGACATATGCCCCCTCTTCCAACGTGGCATATTCCTCATCGGCGATGGCCACCGGTCCGGTCAGCCGTACTCTCGCGCCATATTTCGTGCCGATATCCAAATCGGCCGCCGCCTGCCGAATGGCATCGGTCGCCACCTTGCCCGGCATCAGCGCGGCATAGTCGAGCACCGGCCGGATCTCGATGAAGCGCCGCCGCTCATCCGGTTTCGGCGGCCGCCCGTTAAGCATCGCGCGCCAGGAGAAGCTCGCGAAATGCCCGGCGATGGCCTCGTCGAGCGTATCGGAGACCATGTTCAACGTGCCGGACAGATCGTCGAGCGTGTACTGGTTCATGCGCGCCCCGATCAGTCCATAACTGAGCGCGGTGGTCAGGCCGCGCAGGTTGGAATCCTGCGCCAGCGTCTGGATTAGCGGCTTGGCTTCCCCGAGCTTCTTGGTAAGCCCGACCACCTCTTCGGCGGGCAAGAACAGGAGTCCATTCTTCCGGAAGAAAGGTCCTCCCCCCGCCTCCAGAATGGAGCGGAAAAGGTCTTTCTGAGCGGCCAACTTTTCGATCAGGACCGTCGTCGCTTGGGTTGCCAATTCCGACGTCGGAGCATCGATGATCGCCAGGATGGTCTCTTCTTTCCGAGGGAATGATTTTTCGAACGCCACCTCGCGTTGGCGCCATGGCAGTTCCTTGGAAATGAGCTTGTAGACATCGGCGTCGATGGCGAAATGGCCCGCTGCATAGATGGCCGTGGCCAGGCCCAAAAGCGCCGCAATGCCTATGATTTGCGCGGCGTAACGGGTGAAATAATCGACGATATTGACGACCGCCTGCTGCAGCATGCCTAGTCCCGGGAGCTATGCGATCGGGGGCCGATCAGAAGAAAGCGGGGCTGGTATGGCGGGCGGCATAACAGGCAATTTAGTGCATTGACACTAAAGGTTGCACGGGAACGCCGCCGGAACATCGATCAAGTCGGATCGGAGGACGGCAAGGTCCGTGTGCAGATGAACTGCGGTACGGTGGCTTATCGGCCACGTCGTGCCCTGTTGTTGAGTTCTGTTCAGGCCGGGTTAAATCGCCACGGGTCAGCCTTCAAATTGTGTTGTCGTTGCCCGACAAGGCGACAACCGGCTACGCAAAACGTGACCTGGCTATATCATCGAAATCGAGCGTTGTTACCACCGGTTGGAACAGGATGATGCCGCATTCGGCGGCGAGCTTCCAGCGCGAGATGCCCAAATACTCGCGACTTTGCTTAAGTTGCTCACCGGTGACATGGGAAGCTTTGCCAGCAGCGCACGCATCGCGCGGCCACTCTACCGCAACTTCTTCACGCCCGAACGCAACGACGTCATCGCCGGATTTCGCACCTGCGCGCTGTGACGGCGGTGGCGCGCTCGCGTGATTCGAATCGAAGCCAATCGGGACGAGGTCACCTTGCCACGACGATGGTGGTGCAGGCGCTTTCGAGCTTGGGAAGTTCGCGGCTCGTCGCCATCCGCACCTTGAGCGTGCGACCACCGCCGCGGACCACCGGACAATAAGGATCCGGCGCATCCATGGCGTCGAGCAACCGCCGGCGCCCCGCGCAGCCGCCGCCGCAGGTCGCGACATAGCTGCAATCCCGGCATGCCGAGGGCACGCCGCGCGCGTCAGTGAACGCATCGCTATCGCAGATGCCGACGCCGCGTTCGAGCAGCAGGTCGAGCGGCGCGCCGCCTCCGGGCCAATACACGCACGGCTGCACAATCGCGCGCGGCGTCACCCGCACCGTCGCCACCCCGCAACCCCCGCGCCGTGGCGGCAAGCCCGACATCGCCCGCACTAGCGGCTCCCCGATGGCGATCGCGTCGGTGCCAGCAAACAATGCCTCAAAACCCCGCCAATATTCATCGTAAGTGAGCGCGAAAGCATCGGAACGTACGGACTGATAGACGTTGATGCGCAACGGCGCGTCATACGCTCGGGCGACCTCCGCGATTTCGGCGAGCCGATCAAAGTTCGATCGCATCATGACCGCAATGAACGTCACCGACACGCCCAAGCCGCGGCAACGTGCGGCTTGTTCATGGATGAGACGCCAGTTTCCGGGCCCGCGCTGCCGGTCCTGCTCGGCCTCGGTCGGATAATCGAGGGAAAACTCGACATCATGGTAGGCAGTCACGTCGGCGTCGTCCAGCGTCGCGATCGAATAGCCGTTCGATGTGATCGTGAGCTTGATCGGCTGCGCGCGCAGATAGCTCACAAGCGCGGCAAAATCGGGATGCATGCCGTTCTCGCCGGTGCCGAGATTGACTGAACGCACCGGCAAGCTCGTCATCACCGCGCGGACCTGATCGAGCGACAAGCGGTCGAGGCGCGTCGGATCGCGATAGCAGAACGCGCACGCCAGATTGCATTCGTTGGTGAGCCCGAGGCCGAGGGCAAATCGGCGCTCGGCAATTGCTTCGGTCGAGCTCTGGCCGGCTTGTGACGCAGAAATGACCATGGCAGTACGTCCTTCGTCTTAGACGCTGAGCAAACGGGTCATTTCGCCGCCGAATGAATTTAGCGGTGGAGCTAGAACTAGACCAGGGGTCAGAACTATTGACCGATCACGTTAGGGTGTAGCTTAGCGCCAGGTGACCAGGCTGCGCTCGAGTCCAAGGGCGTCGCTTGGCGAACTCTGTCCCCGCGAGACTCATCGGAGATGCCCCACGCGTGACAAAAATTCTCTTCATCTCGCAAGGCGCCAGCTACGTACACCAATGCCCCAGCGGCATACGATGAAAGACAGCTGCTCGGTTTGGTGCCCGCATTGATCAACCAGGCACAAGATTTTGGTAAACGATGCCGCGATCGTGCATGAACACGCTTCCAGCACGCAGCCGGCGACGGAATCCTAATCCTGACAGTCGGGCTGCCATCACTTCCTGAAGTGAGATGTCGCCAAACTCACGCCGTAGACGCAGGATTATCGGTCCATTTCAATGAACACGTCGCAACCAATTTCGCCTAACGCCTGCTTAATCCTATTTTTCGCTTTGTCGGCGGCCTTTTGATCGAAGTTCGGTGACGTTTTGTGCGTTTCAATCGAAATGCGGACGAAAAGTCGTTCGGTCGTTTTGCCGCCTCCAAGCAAGGTGGATAGAACAGAAATTCGGGTTACCAATTTTTCTTCCATCAAAGAGGCGAGGCGTGCCTCGGCTTTGATCTGAAGCTCCTGCGCGGCGGTAACCTGCGCCAAGTGGATACGCTCCCTAATTCAGACTGTTGAAAATATCACAAAGAAGCCTTGCCGTTTGAGCTGGGCTGAAACCCCGTGCAAGGGCTGAGCTTGCGGATCAGCACGTTGAGTTAATGGCGAAAACCAGGATCTCCGCTTCGAGGCTCGCCGATTTCCGCCATTGGAGACGGGCGCAGGTGCGCTTCACCGAATATGATCATGTGCTCAAGCCTGTGCCTTCTCAAAACCTCGCGGCCTGTGAAACTCAGTGATTTTCCGGCGCATTTGTTTTGCGAAGTCGAAAGATTCTTCTACAGATGAAGTTTTAGGTAGGCCCAGCCGCCCCTTTAGGCTATCGGCTATGCGAGAGGATCGCGATCTGGCGCGGACTCAGTGCCGGCTGTGAGGCTCATGGCAAGCAAGACCGAGGAGACGCTGCAGAAGGAAGAGATGCCGGAGAGGGAGGGTCCTGAGACCCTGCCGGATGACCTATCGGACGCGGCGGTCAAAAAGCTCATCCGCTCCGCCAAGACGCGCGGCTACGTCACCCATGACCAGATCAACTCGGTATTGCCCTCCCAGGAGGTCAATTCCGAGCAGACCGAGGATGTGTTGGCCATGTTCAGCGAGATGGGCGTGAACGTGGTAGAGACCGAGGAGCCGAGCGAAGAGGCCGCGCGAGGAGGCCGACGAAGAGGGCGAGGGCGAGAGCGGCGAATTGGTCGAGGTCCAGCAGAAGGTCCCGGCCAAGTCTGAGGCCAAGGAGCCGACCGAGCGCACGGACGATCCAGTGCGCATGTATCTGCGCGAGATGAGCTCGGTGGAGCTGCTCTCGCGTGAGGGCGAGATCGCGATCGCCAAGCGCATCGAGGCCGGCCGCGAGGCGATGATCGCCGGGCTCTGCGAGAGCCCGCTCACGTTCCAGGCCATCATCATTTGGCGCGACGAGCTTAACGAGGGTAAGGTCTTCCTGCGCGACATCATCGACCTCGAAGCGACCTATGCCGGTCCCCGACGCCAAGGCCATGCCGGCGCCGGTGACCGGCTCCAACGGCCAGCCGATCGTGGCGGCAGGGGCGCCAGCTCTCGGCGGCGCCTCCGTGCTGGCGCAGACGCCGGCGCCGCCAGCTGCATCCTCGGCGGCGACCCCGTTCAAGGGAGCGCCCGAGCGCGGCGAGGGGGGGG
>DATFQX010000498.1:0-55211 GCA_035263865.1 Xanthobacteraceae bacterium | reverse complement strand
AAATCGCCGAGGAGGCGAGCTATCGCGCGAATTCGGATCGGCTGGCGAACCGCGAGCAGTTGATCACGCGGCTGTCCGCGCTGACCGCACGCTGGCACCGCGCGGAGCTACTGGAGAAGCTCGAGGCGGTGGGAGTTCCAGCCGGGCCGATCAATTCGCTCGACCAGGTTTTCGCGGACCCGCAGGTGATCCATCGCGGCATGCGGATCGATCGGCCCAGCGCGCCTGCCAAGGGGGGTACGATCCCTGGCGTGCGCACGCCGATCATCATCGGCGGCAGGCCGATGGCGGCGGAGCGGCCGTCGCCGCAGCTTGGTGAGCACACCGCCGAAGTCTTGCGTGAGATCGGCGAGGCATAAGGTCGAGCAATGAACGGCCGTGACCATTTGACGCGCGCCGGTCGTCGGATCGTCACCGAGCCGGACGTGAATGCCCGCGCGTTTGATCGAGGAGTGCGGTTATATTGCGCTTATTTCCATGGCATTTATAGTGAGTCGACCAAATTACTTCGGTCTAAATCAACTGCGGTCGCCCCGTAGCCCTAGAAAAAACGGCGACCCGACGGGAGGTTCACATGACCATCAGCCGACGCTGCGTTCTTGCTGGTGCGCTGAGCGCGCCCGCGATCGTCGCTTCGACCAGGTTGGGGTCGGCTGCGCCGACGCAGACGCTGAAAATCTCTCACCAGTTCCCCGGCGGCACAATCGACGAAGGTGATTTTCGTGACCGCCTGTGCCGCAAATTCGCAGCTGAATTGGAGAAGCGTACAAATGGCGCACTCGCCGCGCAGGTCTATCCCAACTCGTCGCTGATGAAGACGGTGGCGCAATTCTCTGCGGTGCGCAAAGGCGTGCTCGATCTCAGCCTCTATCCGATTTCCTATGGCGGCGGCGAGTTCGCCGAGCTCAATATTGGGCTGATGCCCGGATTGGTGAGCTCCTACAAGCAAGGCGCGGCCTGGAAGCAAGCCGCGGTCGGACAGAAATTCAACCAATTCCTCGCCGGTAAGGGCGTCATCATCGTGTCCTGGGTCTGGCAAGCCGGTGGGGTGGTGAGCCGCAGCACGCCGATCGTCAATCCACAGGACGTCAAGGGATTGAAGGTGCGCGGCGGCAGCCGCGAGATGGACATGGTGTTGCAGGCCGCCGGTGCGACCACGCTAAGTTTGCCGTCGAACGAGCTCTACGCCGCGATGCAGACGGGCGCTTGCGACGCCGCGATTACGTCGTCCACCAGTCTGATCTCGTTCCGACTGGAAGAGCTCGCCAAGAGTCTCACCACTGGGCGGGGCAAGTCCTATTGGTTCATGCTGGAGCCATTGATCATGTCGAAGCAGGTCTTTGATGCGATGTCGAAAGCGCACCAGGACGTGATCATGTCGCTCGGCGTGGAAATGGAGCAGTTCGGCACCAAGGAAGCCATAGCCGACGACGAAAGGATATCCGAGGTCTACTCCAAGAGGGGTGCCAAAATATTCGATCTCGACGAAGCGACCGTCGATAAATGGCGCGCCATCGCGCGTGACACCGCGTGGAAGGACTACGCGCAAAAGACCCCGTTGTCTGCGGAGCTCCTCAAACTCGCCGAGGGTGTCCAGATCTCCTGACCTGGCGAGGCTCTTGTGATGGCGCACGGCCTCGACGATGTCGAGACCGAGCAGGCAGCGCCGCTCTCCCGGCGCGCCGCCGATCGCATTCTTGCATTCATCAACAACCTAATGGTGAAGGCATCATCGATCGCGCTGGTCGCGGCTGGTTTCGTGCTCACCTATAGTGTCATCGTTCGTTATTTTCTGAAAATCTCCACTGACTGGCAGGACGAAACCTCGGTCTTCCTGATCATCGGCGCGGTCTTCCTGTCGTCTGCCGCGGTGCAGGCGCTGCGTGGCCACGTCGCGATCGAGACGGTTGTCGGTTTGTTGCCGCCGCGCGTGAACCGACTTCGCCAGATTCTGGTCGATATCGCCAGTTTGGCCTTCTGCGCGTTCTTCGCGTGGAAATCCTGGACCCTTCTGCACGAAGCGTGGGTGGACGGCTATCACTCCGGATCGACGTGGGGTCCCCCGTTGTGGATACCCTATTCGCTCATGACGACCGGCATGACGCTGCTCTCCATTCAGATCGTGTTCCAGATCATGGATGAGTTCCGGCGCTGGACTCCCGCCCGATGAGCTTGTTGTCGATCGGCTTGCTGTACGGCGGCGCTACCTTGTTCGCGATGTTCCTCGGCATACCGATCGCCTTCGCGCTCGGCGCGGTGGCGACGTTGTTCATGATTATCTTCATGCCGAGCGGTTCCGTCGACACGGTCGCCCAGAACGTCTATGAGGAAATGGCCTCCATCACGTTGCTATCGATTCCGCTGTTCATATTGAAAGGCGCGGCCATCGGACGCTCACCCGCTGGCCGAGATCTGTACGGTGCTCTGCACGCTTGGATGCATTGGATCCCGGGCGGGCTCGGGATCGCCAACGTGTTCGCCTGTGCATTGTTCGCGGCAATGGCTGGCTCCTCGCCGGCAACCTGCTCGGCGATTGGCTCCGCCGGCATCCCGGAGATGCGCAAGCGCGGTTACTCTCCCGGATTTGCCTCGGGAATCATCGCAGCAGGCGGCACCCTCGGCATTCTGCTGCCGCCATCGATCACAATGATCCTCTACGCCGTCGCAGCCGAGCAGTCGCTCGGCCGGCTCTTCCTCGCCGCCATCGGGCCGGCGCTCTTGCTGGTCACGCTCTTCGCCGGTTATGCGATGTGGAAGTTCCAGCGCGAATTCCATGCAGCGTTGGCTCAGTACAAGCTCACCGGCGCCGAGTCTGAGCTGCTGCGGGTCGACACGCTTACGGTTTACGACAAGTTTGCGTTGCTGCCGCGGGTGCTTCCGTTCGTCATCCTGCTGACCGGCGTGATGGTTGCGCTCTACGGCGGGTACGCTACTCCTTCGGAAACGGCCGGATTGGGCGCCGTTCTCGCCCTGGCGTTGATCGCATCGATCTACAGCGTTTGGACGCCCAACGAGTTGGAGCCAATCCTGATATCCACGTTGCGCGAATCCACGATGCTGATGCTCATCATCGGAATGTCGCTGCTCTATTCCTACGTGATGAGTTACCTGCACATCAGCCAATCGACCGCGCAGTGGATCGTATCACTGGAGCTTTCGCGTTGGGTGCTGCTTGCGGCGATCCTGCTGATGGTTGTCGTGCTGGGCTTCTTTCTACCACCGGTCTCCATCATCCTGATGACGGCGCCGATCATTCTGCCCCCACTCAAGGCGGCCGGCTTCGATTTGATCTGGTTTGGCGTGATCATGACCATCATCATGGAGATGGGACTCATTCATCCCCCGGTGGGGCTGAACATTTTCGTGATCAAGAACATCGCGCCGGACATACCCTTGTGGGATGTGGTTTGGGGAGTGATGCCCTTCGTCGGGCTGATGATGCTGGCGGTCGTTGTGCTGTGCATATTCCCGGAGATTGCGACGTGGTTCCCGGACGCGATCATGGGCGCAAAATGACCGCGCGCTCCTCGCCTGGGCGGCTGTATCTGCTGCGCGCAGTGCGCAGGATGCGGCGGCTCGTTTCGATCGCATCGGCAGCTGCGCTACTGGTGGCCGCAGTTACGGCTGCGCAAGCCAGCGATGATTCTTGGCCGCAACGTCCGATCCGTCTGATCGTGCCCTTTCCGGCTGGCGCCAGCACCGACGTCGTTTCCCGCGTGATAGGGCAGAGGCTCAGCCAGGACCTCGGCCAGCAGATTGTGATCGAGAACCGCGCCGGGGCGAGCGGCAATATAGGCGCGGACGCAATCGCCAAGGCACCACCCGACGGCTATACGATTGGTATCGCCACCGCGAGCACGCACGCGGTCGCAGCGAGTATCAGCGCAAATCTGCCCTATGACCCGATCAAGGACTTCGCGCCGGTGGGCATGCTCGGCAGCCAACCATATGTACTCGTGATTCATCCGACTTTGCCGGCGCGCAACGTCGCCGAACTCATCGCGCTCGCCAGGGCGAAACCCGGAACGCTCAATTACGGCTCCGCCGGTGTCGCCAGTGTTGCGCACCTCGCCACCGCGCTCTTTGCAAACATGGCGGGGATCGACATCGTGCACGTTCCCTACAAGAGCTCCGCGCAATCAGCCACCGACATAATCACCGGGCGACTCGATATGCAGTTTGCGACCATTGCGCCTTCGTTTGCCAATATCCGCGCGGGGCAGCTGCGGGCGCTCGCAGTGAGCGGCAAGACACGGGTGGCAGTGCTGGCAGAGATTCCGACAGTGGCGGAGTCGGGCGTTCCCGGCTACGACGCGGACTTGTGGGCTTCCCTCGTCGCGCCATCGGCAACGCCGGCAGCGATCCTCGCCCGGCTCAACCGGGTAGTGAACGAAATCCTCAACTCCCCCGCTGGAACGCAGGCACTCGTTGCACAGGGGATGATGCCGGAGCCAGGTCCGCCGGAAGCGCTCACCGAGCGCATCCGCGCCGATATCGGGAAGTGGCGCGACGTCGCGACGAAAGCAGGGATCCGCGCGGAATGATACGCGCACCCCTCCGCTCGTGCCTGTTAGGCTGCGCGCGGAGCCGACACCGATGAGCTCGCCGCGCTTGCGTTCCTACAAGCGCGCGCTGCCCTGAAGGGAGTTTTTGCCCGGTTCGCGAGCGACGAAGGGTCGCGGCCTAGTCGCTGAATAGGCCCATCCACTTGAACGAGGGGCGCAAAGGGGCAGAATGCTGAACAACAGACGAGAAACGCGGGGCGGCGCCTTCGGCCATGCGCCCGTGGAATTCAGGGAGGACATGATGAGCAAGAAGACTTACCTGGGCGCCGGCACCGCGCTGGCGATGATGGTGGCGGCGACGCCGGCGGCGGCGTGGGAGCCGGCCAAACCGGTGGAGATCGTGGTTGCCGCCGGCGCCGGCGGCGCGTCCGACCAGATGGCGCGCATGATGCAGGCTGCGGTTCAGAAGAACAATTTAATGAAGCAGCCGATGGTCGTTTCGCTCAAGGGCGGCGCGTCGGGAGCGGAAGCGCTCATCTACATGAAATCGAGCGAGGCCGATCCCAACAAAGTTCTCATCGCATATTCGTTAATCTACATGCTGCCCCTCTCCGCGAAGATTCCATTCAACTGGCGCGACTTGACGCCGGTGTCGGTCATTGCCCTCGATGAATTCGTGCTGTGGGTGAACACGCAGTTGCCCTATAAGACGGTCAAAGAGTTCGTGGAGGCCGCCAAGAGCGCTTCGCCCCCGCTGAAAATGGGCGGCACAGGCTCGCGGCGCGAGGATCACGTGCTCACGGTCTTCCTCGAGCAAAAGACCGGGGCAAAGTTCGCCTATCTGCCCTACAAATCCGGCGGCGAAGCGGCAACGCAGCTTGTTGGCAATCACACCGCGGCGAACGTCAACAATCCATCGGAAAATCTCGAAGTCTGGCGCGCCGGCCAGGTGCGGCCGCTGTGCGCGTTCGACAAGGAGCGAATCGAATACAAGACCAAAGTCACCGGCGACATGTCGTGGCACGATATTCCGACCTGCAAGGAGGAGGGTCTCGACGTGCAATATCTGATGCTGCGCGCCATGTTCCTGCCGGGCAAAGTGACGCCGGAGCAGACCGCGTTCTATGTCGATCTGTTCAAGAAGCTGACGCAGACGCCCGAATATAAAGACTACATGGAGAAACAGGCGCTCAAGCCGATCTTTCTTACCGGCAATGATATGGTGAAGTTTCTGGAAGAGGACGATGCGCTCAACAAGAAGCTGCTGACAGAAGCGGGGTTTGTCGCGCCCTAGAGATATGTAGCGATCGGCTTGAAGCATTTGAAACGCCGCTCATTCGCGGGGAAAGCGGGTATCCAGGTTTCCCCTATGGGGGCTCCGCGACGCGGGCGTCGGCCCGTACCCCTCGCTGCGGACCAGCGGATCTCCCACAATCGGCGATGATCGACTCACGCCCGCAATACCGCAAAAGATGAATGCCCACACCTGACGCTGAAATCATCGTCGAAGACCCGACCGCGCCGGCGGACAATTCGCTGCCGGTTGTGGCCACGCGCACTGTCGATATGATTACGTCGCTGCTGCTGCTCGCCTTGGCGGCACTCTTCTGCTTCGACAATTGGCGCACCGGCATCGCGTGGGAAGCGGACGGGCCGCAGCCCGGCTACTTCCCGTTCTATCTTGGCCTCATCCTTGCCGGGGCCAGTCTTTACGGGCTCGTCAGTTCCCTACTGACGCGCACCGGTCCCGCGCACGTATTCCTCACGCGCGACCAGCTGCGCCGCGTCATGCAAGTATTCGTTCCCACGCTGCTGTTCTGCCTGCTCACGCAGTGGCTCGGGCTTTACCTCGCAAGTTTCCTCCTCATTGCCGGCTTCATGCGCCTTATCGGCCGTATTGCGCTCTGGAAGTCCCTGCTCACCGCGTTCCTATTCGCGATCACCATGTTCGTTACTTTCGACATTGCCTTCGACGTCATCATACCCAAAGGGCCCCTAGAAGGGGCCTTCGGCTACTAGGTCTGGACGATGGAAGCCTTCGGCCTGCTGCTTCACGGCTTCACCGTCCTACTGACGTGGAAGACGCTCGCCGTAATGATGGTCGGGCTCGTACTCGGCATCTTCGTCGGCGTGCTGCCGGGCTTGGGCGGGCCGAACGGGGTCGCGATCCTGCTGCCCCTCACGTTCACGATGGACCCGACCTCGGCCATCGTCATGCTGTCCTGCATCTATTGGGGCGCGCTGTTCGGCGGTGCCATCACCTCGATCCTATTCAACATCCCCGGGGAGGCCTGGTCGGTGGCAACCACCTTCGACGGCTATCCGATGGCGCAGCAGGGCAAAGCGCCCGAAGCGCTGACCGCCGCCTTCACCTCCTCGTTCATCGGCTCCCTCGCCGCGGTCCTGCTCATTACATTTCTTGCCCCCGGCATTGCCGCCTTTGCGTTGCGGTTCGGGCCGCCGGAATTCTTCGCGGTCTACCTGTTGACGTTCTGCTCCTTCGTTGGGCTCGGCCGCGAGGACAAGCACAAGACCATTATTTCCATGACGCTGGGCCTCCTGCTCGCCGGCATCGGGATGGACACAGTCTCAGGCACGCTGCGCATGACGTTCGGTTGGAACGAGTTGCTGCGCGGCATCAACTTCCTGGTCGCAGTGATCGGACTGTTCGGCATCAGTGAAATTCTTCTGACGATGGAGGAGCGGCTCGCCCTGCGCGGTCACACCGCCAGCATCAGCCTCGGGGTTGTATTGCGCGTGTGGAGGGACCTGCCGCGCTATTGGGTGACGCTGCTGCGCTCTTCCGCAATCGGCTGTTGGCTCGGCATCACTCCGGGCGGAGCGATTGCCGCCTCTTTCATGGGCTACAATCTCGCCAAGCGCTTCTCCAAAGACAAGGACAGCTTCGGCAAGGGACGCATCGAAGGCGTGTTCGCGCCGGAGACGGCGGCGCATGCGTCCGGCACGTCGGCGCTGCTGCCGATGCTCGCGCTCGGAATCCCGGGCTCGGGCACGGCGGCGATCCTGCTCGGCGGGCTCATGGTTTGGGGCCTCAATCCGGGCCCGCTTCTGTTCGTCGAGCACAAGGATTTCGTGTGGGGCCTGATCGCGTCGATGTATCTCGGCAATGTGGTCGGTCTCGTGCTGGTGCTCACGACAGTGCCAGTCTTTGCCGCGGTGCTGCGCGTGCCGTTCGCGGCGATTGCGCCGATGATCGTGGTCTCCTGCGCGATCGGCGCCTACGCCATCCAGAACGCTATGTTCGATATCTGGCTAATGCTGCTCTTCGGCATGGTCGGCTACGTGTTCAAGAAAATCGGCATTCCGCTCGCTCCATTCACGCTCGCCTTGGTGCTGGGCAGTCGTGCGGAGGATGCCTTCCGCCTGGCGATGATCGGCGCGGGCGGCGATCTGCGCGTATTTTGGTCGAACGGGCTCGTCGGCTCGATCACGACGCTGGCGCTGATCCTGCTGTTCTGGCCCCTTATCGGCCCGTTGTTCGAGCGCGCCGCGCGGCTGTGGCGCCTCCCGCGCGGCTCGCGCGCCGCGTGATCCTCGCGTCGTTGCCGGGCTTGACCCAGCAATCCATCAATTTTCGTGAGGCGCTCTTTCACAGCCGAGAAGGAAGCGCAGCTCAAGCCCGCCCATGACAGGCTCAAGACTGCGATCAATGCTCCCGCTAAGCCGCGTTTCGTTCGCGCCGTAGCTGCCCAATGGCGGCGTTAGCCAGCCGCCACATATCCCGTTCGCCGTTCTGTGCGAGACGCGTCAATCGATCAGCGAGCCGCGTGCGCATCTCCTGCGGATTATCGTGCGCAAGCTCGGGGTCGGTTTTGACGAACGGCCACGACTTTGCGAATGCCGCATCGACCAATTCGGCGATTTGCGGATCGAGAGGCCCCGCCATATTTTCCCTCCCCTTGCTCGTTGCTTTCCCTATCCCACGCGGGGCAACAGCAGTCCAGCGCGCAATGAGATGCTGCGCTGCCAAAATATGCTGCACTGCCGAGCGGCGACCCTCGTTCACATCAACGATATCGCCCCAACTGCGCTCAGGATGCGGGTTATGGCTGTTCGCTGATCCTGCGCCCCGTCCAGCGTCGGTAAGCCCATTCCGCGGCAAACGCCGCTGCTGCGATAATGATCAAGGCCGCGAGCGCCCGCGGCTGCTCTCCGTAAATGTAAGCGCAGAGCACAACCAACATCGCCAGGCAGGTCAGCAGCGATAACCACACGAGGAGCGCGCTCGCTCCCGTCTCGCTGAGCACCTTGAGGTGACCGGCGTTCACCGCGGCATAAATCAAAAGGAAAGCGGCACTTCCCATCATGGCGATGCCGGACAGATCGAAGCTCAACATCACGAGGAGGACCAGCGCCGCCGTGAGCAGTAGCCCGCCGCTCGCCCCTCGCCACTCGGTGCGTGAAAGTCCCCCCGGCAGGCCGCCGTCGCGGGCGATGATGTAACAGACGTTGGCCGACCCAAACAGCGTGGCATTGATGGCCGAGGCGGTCGAGAAGAGGGCGGCAATCGCAATGAGCCGGAAACCGAACTGCCCCAAGAATGGCTTGGCCGCCTCCGCCAAGGCATAGTCCCGGCTTCGCTCGATCTCGTAGTCCGACAAGTTGCCGGTCACCGTCAGCGAAACGGCAAGGTAAAGCGCGATCACCAGAAGCACGCTGATATAGAGGGCCCGCGGCAGCATCTTTCTGGGATCGCGCATGTCGGCGGCCGCATTGGTTATGAGCCCGAAACCTTCGTAGCCGATGAACAGCACGCCTGCGCCGAATAAGACCGACTCCGGCTCGGGCCAAAGCTCGACCGAGAGATAGCCCGGTCTAATGAACCACAAACCGACCGCCGCAAAGAGCACGAGGATCGCGACCTTGATGGCGACGATGACGGTCTCCCAGCGGCCCATGAGCCGCGCGCCGAAGGCATTGACCAGCGTCAGCAGGATGACCGAAGCCGCCGCCAGCGACTTCAGCAACAGCGCGGACGGCGCGGTGGTCACGAAGGTCGCAGCGTAACCGCCGAAGGCGGTGGCATAGAGTGCCAGCGAAATGATGTAACCCGCCCACATGAACAGGTTGAGACCGCCGGCGAGGATGCCGTCCCCGAAGCTCTTGACCAAGAAATGCACGGCGCCGCCGGCCGAGGGGAAGGTGGCGCCAAGCTTAGCGTACGAGTAGGTGGACAAGAGCGCCACCACGCCCCCAATCGCGAAAGCGAGCCACATCGCATTGCCGGCCGCGTGCGCAACCACCCCGAGAATAGAAAAAATTCCCGCCCCAACCATGCCGCCGATGCCGATCGACACGGCAGCTATCATGCCGATCGCCGAGCCCGCCTTGACTGGGGGGACGTTCATCGCGGAACTCATGGCTGGGCTCGCGGATCGATCTCGAAGGGCCGCTGCATCGCCGGTTTCCCCACTCGCAATGCGTGCGGCGTGACGCACCCCTTCATGGCACAATTGCCGGCTCGGCAGAAGACTGCTTTCGGGAACCGACGTGGCTAAACGCAGCGAGATCGAGACTGCCTTGCGTCGGCTGGCGCCGCGGATGCCCCGGCATGAGTTTGCAGCCGTAGTAGATCACGCCGTCGATAGCCCCGGCCTGACCGTCGCCACGCCGGAAACAGCAGCGTGGCTATCGCTGGTCGCCTATGTGCGCCACGCCTTTACCGACTACGACGAGCTCTTGCACGGGGGCTACGACCAGGAGAGTGCCAGACACTTCGTGGCCGAGGAGATCACCGCCATCTTGAATGGCTGGGGCGTGCGGCGACGCCTGACCGCGGAGGATTGATCTGACGTCCCCGTCTGCGCGGGCTTGATCCGCGCATCCATCTGCTTCGTCAGAAACTTTGTGTTTCGTTGGATTGCCGGGTCAAGACCCGACAATGACGCATTTCAATGCGTCTCCCTGCTCAGCTCACCGCGAGCGGCGCGAGCGCGTCGATATCGGTCACGACATCGATGACCGCCGGACGGCGCGCCTGTAATGCTTTCTCGATGGCCGGACCGATCTCGGCCGCTTTCTCGACGCGAATTCCGAGGGCGCCCATGTCCTCGGCGATGCGCGCGAAGTTGACCTTGCTGAAGGTCCACATTTCCCGCGCCTGCTCGGTCTGCGTCCCGCCGTAGACGCGGTCGAAGCCGCGTTTCGACTGGTTGCCGCTCGAATTGTTGTTGACGACCGTGACCGCGTTGATTCGCCAGCGCGCAGCGGTCTCGATCTCGGCGATGTGGTACCACAGCCCGGCGTCGCCCGTGAACGTGATGACCGGCCGCTCCGGACGTGCGCACTTCGCCCCCAGTCCTGCCGGAAAAGCCCAGCCGAGGTGGCCGGCGCTGCGCATGTAGCTTTGCCGCGGGCTCGTAAGATCGAACATCCCGCCCATCCACATGCCGGCATGCCCCGTGTCGACCACGACGATGGCGTCGTCTGGCACATTCCGGGTGACCTCGGCGCAGATGCGCTCGGGGCGTATCGGCGCGGCGTCGGAGGTCAGCACCGAGCGATATTTCTCCGACCATTGCTTGCAGATTCGCTGCGCCTCCTCGACCCAGACTTTGCGCCTGGCGGCGCTGGTGCGGTCGGCCGCTGCAAGCATGCGCGCGAGCGTGACCTTAGCGTCGGCGTTGACGCCGGCGAGGAGTGGATAATTGCGGCCGATCACTTGCGGATCGATGTCGATCTGGATCGCCGGCGTGCCGATCTTCGGCACCGCCCAGAAATGCGTGGTCATGCCGCCCGTCTCGGTGCCGATGAAGCAGACGAGATCAGCGCTGTTGACTACGCGATTGGCGCTCTCGCGCGAATAGGTGCCGACGACCCCGACCGAGAGCGGATGATTGCCGGGAATCGCATCCTTACCGTTGAGCGAGGTCGCAACCGGGACCTGCAGCGCCTGCGCAAGCGCCACCAGCTCAGGCGACGCGCCTGAGGCACGCACGCCGCCGCCGGCGACGATCACCGGACGGTGCGAATCTTGCAGATGCTTGAGCGCCGCCATCACGCTCGCATCGTCGGCCGCTGGACGATACGGCGGCACGCACGCAAACTGCGGCTCGCAGAGCGGTTCCATCTCCGCCTCCTCGGCGTCGATCTGTCCTTCGTTGCCACGAAATTGCAGGTGCACGGGGCCGGGCGTGCCCGAGGTCGCCACGCGAAACGCCTGCCGCACCATGTCAGGAAACCGCGCAACGTCGTCGATGGTGGCATTGAACTTGGTCACCGGCTCGAAGGCCGGTACGTCATCGACCTCCTGATAGACCTTGCGGAACTTGCTCTTCGGCTCGCGCCCCCCGGTCATGGCGATGACGGGCGAGTGCGCGAGCCAAGCATCGCGCAAACCGGCCGCGAGGTTAAGCGCGCCGATCACCTGGGCCGCGCAGATGCCGGGCTTGCCCGATGCGCGCGCGTAGCCGTCGGCCATGTAGGCCGCGGCCTTCTCCCCGTGTACGTGCAGGCGCTTGATGTCGGTACGGCCTTCCATGACCGCCATGGTTTTGCGCAGCACCGCCGGCACGTGAAACACGTGCGTCACGCCGTAACCTTTGAGCATATCGACAAGGCATTCCGCCCCGCTCATTCTTCGATTATGTCCCAGCACGATTCCTCTCCTGGTCGCTCTCATCCCACGCGCGGAGCCGGCTTTCGCCGTTTGCCGGATTGACGACCCACGCTACACATATCGGCTTGGCGCACTGGAGTCAGCCGAGAGTCGTCCCCGGCTGCGGCGCAGAGGAATAGGATCGGCTACGAGCGGCCAGGGACGTCGCTGCCGCGGAGGAGGCCCGCGTGAAGACCAGCAAAGACCGGATCCTCACAACCCACACCGGCAGCCTGCCGCGGCCGAAACCCCTGGTCGAGCTCGTGCTGGCGCGGGAACAAGGCCGCGCGGTGGATGCCGCCGCGTTCGAGGCGGAAACCGCCAAGGCAGTGGCCGAGGTCGTTGCCCGGCAGATCGCCGCCGGCATCGATGTGATCGGCGACGGCGAGATGAGCAAGCCGTCCTACACCACCTACATTCGCCACCGCGTCACCGGCATCGCGCCGGATCCGCGCGCCGTCGAGAAGGGTCGTGACATCATGATCGGGCGCGACCTCCTGGCGCACCCGGATTTCGCCGACCGCCGTCGCAACTTCGCCGACATGCCGTTTCCGGGCTGCGTCGGCCCGCTGCGCTACGAGGATCGCAGCGCGCTGGACCGCGACCTCGCCCATCTCAAGGCGGCCACGCGCATGGCCAACCCGCTCGACGTGTTCATGACCGCGCCTTCGCCCGGGATCCTGACGCGGTTCATCATCAACCTGCACTATCCGACCGAGGATGCCTACGTGGCGGCGCTCGCGGACGTGATCAAGACCGAGTATCGGGCCATCGTCGAAGCGGGCTTTGTGCTGCAGATCGACGCGCCCGACCTCGCCTCGGCGCGCAACAATCAGTACCGCGACCTGAGCGACGATGAGTTCCGCAAGATTGCCGAGCGCAACATCGAAGCGCTCAACGCTGCGACGGCCGAGTTGCCGGCGGACCGCATGCGACTGCACATCTGCTGGGGCAACTACGAGGGGCCGCACACCCACGACCTGCCGCTGACCGAGATCATCGATATCGCGTTCAAAGCGCGCCCGCGGGCGATCAGCATCGAGGCCGCCAATCCGCGCCACGACCATGAATGGGAAGATCTGAAGAACGTCGATATCCCGGAAGACAAGATTCTCATTCCTGGCGTCATCGACTCGACGACAAATTTCGTCGAGCATCCGCGTTTGGTGGCACAGCGCATCGGTCGCTACGCCACATTCGTCGATCGCGAACGCCTGATCGCCGGCGTCGATTGCGGCTTCGGAACTGCGGTGCGCCGGGAGCCGATGGTCGCCGAGAGCATTGTCTGGGCCAAGCTGCGTGCGCTCAGCGAGGGCGCCGCGATCGCCAGCAGGCGGCTGTGGGGCCGAACCGTGTAACCGTAATTAGTCGATACGGGGCTGTCGTCTCATGCTTTGCCCGAGTGGACCCACCAAATTCACTTGATCGCCAAAGGATTGGTCGGCGAGCCGACCGCCCCGGTGATCGGGATCGCTGGCGCAACGAACATGAATTCGTGGACCTTGTCGGCCGCGCAATCCTCGGCAAGCTCCTTGAGATAAAAGATCTCGCCCATGGTCATGCCCATGATCGGGATGGTGATCCAATGCCAGGGCTGGTTAATGCCGCCTTCGGTGTTGTTTGGCCGCACCTCGCAGCCCCAGGTGTCGCTGGCGAGTGCCGCTAGCTCCGTGCGCGCCACCCATTCGAGCGTCTCGAACGCAAAGCCCGGCGCGTCTCCGCCGGGATAGCCGTCCCAGCTCCCGAGTTTCAGGCAGCGCTCCATCTGCCCCGTGCGCACAATCACGTAGTCGCCGCGCTTGACGGCGACTCCCTGCGCCTGCGCGGTGCGGTCGAGGTCCTCGCAGGTGATGCCGTAACCGTCGTCGAGCGACTCCTTGCCGAGCGCGCGCGCGACGTCGAGGAAGACGCCGCGGCCCACCATTTTGTTCTTGGTCTTCTCGATGCCGCACTTCTGCGCGCCGGCCGAGGTCACTTCGCGACAGTCGTAGCCGTTCCACATCTGGTCTTCGTAGAAGACGTGCCCGAGTCCGTCCCATTGTGTTCCGCATTGCAGCGGCATGGTCACCATGTCATCGGCGGCACGGATGCCGCGCTTGTCGAGCACGCCGGAATAGGCGTCGGTGCCGGTGCGGATCATGGTGTGGATCGGGTTGGTGCGGCCCATCGCGGGGTAATTGCTCTTGGCGCCTTGCGGACCGGTGTGGTCGAAGTTGAGCGCCAGCGAGATGACCTTGCCTTTGCGCACGAGCCTTGCCGCCGCGATGACGTCCTCGGCACGGGTATAGTTGAGCGTGCCGATCTCGTCGTTCGGACCCCACTTTCCCCAGTTCTTGTATTTCTCGGCCGCGTCGCGAAGATCCTGACGTGTGATTTTCTTGGATGACATGGAATATCCTTTATGTGGGAGCGCGCGAAGCGATCGCTTCTAGCGCGACGGCGCTGGCGCTGGCTTTACTGCGCCGCGCGTAGCGGCGATGATAGCATCAACGAAAAAAGCAAGGGAGGACGCCGTGACGGTCGTTGTCCGTACTCTCGCATCCATTTTCGCGCTGATCTGCATAGCGGGCGCCGGCAGCGAGTCCTTCGCGGAGACTTATCCCGCACGGCCGGTCCGATTGGTCGTGCCGTTCGGGGCTGGCGGCCCGACCGACGTGATCGCACGCATCGTTGCGCAGAAATTGTCGGAGGCCTGGGGGCAGCAGGTTTACACCGAAAACATGCCCGGCGCCGGCGGCAACACCGGCGTGGCCGCCGCGGCACGCACAGCGCCCGACGGCTACACGATGCTCGTGGTGAGTACCGGCTTCATGGTCAATCCGAGCATGTATGCGAAGGTCCCGTATGACCCGGTCAAGGACTTTGCGCCGGTCACCTTGGTGGCCGCCTCCCCCAACGTGGTTTCCGTCAATCCCGGCTTTGCGTCGAAGACACTCAAGGAGCTCATCGAATTAGTGAAGGCTCACCCCGGTACTTACAGCTTCGCGCAGCCTTCGACGGGCTCGACGCCGCACCTGGCGGGTGAACTGTTCAAGCAACAATACCATCTCGATCTCGTCACCGTGCCGTTCAACAGCGCGGCGCTTGCGATCAACTCCACCATCGGCGGCCACACTCCGATTGCATTCACCGCACTGCCGCCGGCCATGACCAATGTCAAAGAGGGAAAACTGCGCGCGCTGGCGGTGCTCAGCGTTATGCGTTCATCGGCGCTGCCGGAGGTGCCGACCAATGCCGAAGCCGGCGTTCCCGATCTCGAGAGCGACACGCTGACCGGCATCGTTGCGCCCGCGGGCACGGCAAAGGACATCATCGAGCGCTGGCGCACCGACATCGCCAGGACCGTCGCAGCGCCAGACGTCAAGGAACGGCTCGAGACGCTGGGGTTTTCCCCGGTCGCCAACACGCCTGAGGAGTTCGGGGCGCGGATAAAAGCGGAGATCGCCAAATGGAGCAAAGTTGTCCACGACGCGAACATCCGCGCCGAATGACCGGCGGTTCAGTGCGAGAAACTCGGCAATGCAAGGCGACCTTGGTTGGCTTGCTGGCGCTTGTGCTCGCGGGACCAGGCTTCGCGCAGCCGTCCGATTATCCTAATCGGCCGGTCAAGATGGTTGCCCCGTTCGCACCGGGAGGCCCGGTCGACGTGGTTGCGCGCCTGCTCGCGCCGAAACTCTCCGAGCGCCTCGGCCAGCAATTCTACGTCGAGAACCATCCCGGCGGCAGCGGCAATATCGGCACCGCACTCGTCGCGAGGGCGCCGCCCGACGGCTACACGCTGCTCGTGATCAGCAGTACGCTTGTGGTCAATCCCAGCCTGTTCGCCAAACTTGGTTTCGACACGACGACGGATCTGGCGCCGGTATCGCTCGTGGGCGTATCGCCGCAAGTGCTGCTCGTGCATCCGTCGGTACCGGCGATGAGCCTCCGGGAGCTCATCGCCTGGGTGAAGGCGAGCCCGGGTCAGCATGCTTACGCCCATGCGGGACTAGGCACGCCCGGTTATCTGGCCGGCGAAATGCTCAAGCAGGCGTTCGGGCTCGATCTTCTTGCCGTCTCCTTCAACGGTGGCGGGCCGGCGATCACGGCGACGATCGGCGGGCACACGCCCATTCTGTTTACGTCGATCTCCACCGCTGCCGGGCATATCAAGCAAGGTACGGTGCGCGCGCTCGCCGTCACCGGCGCGCGGCGTTCGCCCGCGCTCCCCGATGTGCCAACACTCGCGGAAGCAGGCGCCCCCGATCAAGAGTCGGAAATCTTCCTCGGCATCCTGGTGCCCGGCGGCACGCCAGGAGACGTTATCGCACGCCTGCATCGCGAGATCGTGACGATCGTCGCGCTGCCCGAGACACGCGATCGCCTCTTAGCGCTCGGCTTCGAGCCCATCGCCAGCACGCCCGAGGAATTCGCCGCCCGTATCAAATGGGAAATCGAGAAATGGGCGAAGGTCATCCGCGCAGCCGACATCAAGGTGCAGTGACCGCATTCGACTCCGCTCACCGGTGGGTAGATAATAACGGATGAGGGGCCACGAATTTAGCACGCGGAGGACCGCATGCTGTTCATGTGCTTGCTCAATTGGACCGACCAGGGAATCCGTTCGGTCAAGGAGGCGCCGAGGCGAGCCAAGGCCGCTCAGGAGCTAGCGAAAAAATTGGGAGTCGAGATCAAGGAAACCTATCTGACATCCGGCGACAGCGATCTCTTGGTTATTTTCGAGACATCCAACGGCGACAATGTCGCCAAATTCGCGCTTGCCGTCGGCGCACTCGGAAACGTGCGCACCCGCACCGCCCGCATTTGGCCGCAGGCCGAATATCAAAAGATGATCTCCGAACTGCCATAGCCGTGCCGGGCGCTGGCTCGATCGGCACCACGACTCGACGATCAGCCCCGCCTTAGCCTGCCAAGCCGGGCGCGGGTTCAACCTTCCACTTGCGCGCTTCGCGGACCGCCTGTTCGAGCGCTAAGAGATCGAACGGTTTTTGCAGCACGACGAACCCCTGCTGCACGGCGTCCCGTGCACTCTCGCTATACCCGGTCGCAAGCAGCACCGGGATCGCCGGGTAGCGCCGACGGATCGCGTGGCCGAGCTCGACGCCGTCCATTCCGCCCGGCATCACGATGTCGGAGAAGATAAGATCTATGTTCGCATCGGCGTCGATGAGCTTCAGCGCTTCGTTCGCGTTGGGGACCTGCTTGATCATGTACCCGAGCTGCTGGAAGTAAACGGTCGCCACTTCGGCAACCTCCGGGCTGTCTTCGACCACGAGGACCGTACCCGCGCGCCGCGGCGCAGCCCTAGGTTCCGTGCGTGCGGTCGAGGAGGCAGGTAGCTCATACGTGCGCGGTAGATAGAGCGTGATCATCGTGCCGCGACCGACCGTGCTGGTTATGGTCGCCGTGCCGCCGGACTGTTTGGCAAAACCGTAGACTTGGCTCAGACCGAGTCCCGTACCTTTGCCGACCTCCTTCGTGGTGAAATACGGCTCGAATACGTGTGGCAAAATATCGGCAGCGATCCCGCAGCCGGTATCCGCGACGCGGATGGCGATGAACCCGCCAATTAATCCCTCCTCCATCGCCTCGCCCTTGAGGGTTACCGGCTCGATCGTGATGCCGAGCGCGCCGCCTTTCGGCATCGCATCGCGGGCGTTCACCGCGAGATTGAGCATGGCGATCTCGAACTCGCTCGGATCGACTTTGACCGCGCAGCTCGCGTCCGGCACCATGACTTCCGTCCTGATATCGTCCCGTAGCGAGCGATTGAGCATGTCCTTGAGCTCAGGAAGCCGCTTGCTGAGATCAATCACCTGCGGCGTGAGCGTCTGCCGGCGCGAGAAGGCGAGCAATTGCCGCGTGAGACTTTCGCCGCGGCTGGTCGCGTTCATGATCATATCGATGAGCCGCCTGTGCTTTTCCGAGGTCAGATCGCGCCGCAGGCGCTCAGCGCTGCCGCTCACGATCATGAGCAGGTTGTTGAAATCATGCGCGACGCCGCCGGTCAGATGCCCGATGGCTTCCAGCCGCTGGGCTTGCCGCAACGCGCCTTCCGCAGCCTCGCGGCGGTCGGCTTCCTCGTAGAGCCGTCGCGTGCGCCGCAGCGCGATGGCGATGATGAGCAGAATGAACAGCGTCGCAGGCAGGCCGAAGATGAGGTGGCTCGCCATCGTCGCGGCCCATTCGGCCCGGACGGCCGAGGTTTCGAGGCCGGCGATCACGTAAATGGGAAAGCCCTCGAGCTTGCGATAGCCGATCCGGCGTTCGGTCCCGTCGACCTGCGAGCGGATGGTATACATCGCACGCTCCCAGCCTTGCGCGATGGCAGTCTCGAGCCCGCTGCCCGGCCCGAGTGTGCGCATGCGCTGCGGCTGTTCCGGAAAACGCGCGAGAAACCTGCCATCCGCGCGAATTAGCGCGTAAAAGCTGCCGGGACTGCGCCCGATCAGCGCGTAGAACTCCTCGAAATATTGCGGCACCACGGCGATCGCGACCACCCCGTTGAACGTGCCATTCACGGACGGACGGCGGCGGGACAAAACGAAAAAAGGCGTGCCGAAAGCCTGCAGCCGCGGCTCCACGACTTCGCTGACATAAGTACCGACGTCGCCGGCCATGTGCACGCTGAAGAAACTGCGCTCGCGCGAGCCGAAGTCGCTCGGCACCTGCACGAATTGGCTGGAAAGGAGCGGTCGGGCATCGCGATCGATAAGAAAGATCGCGCGCAGCTGCGGTAAGTCCTCGACGATGCGCTTGATCCGCTCGTGCAGGCGCGGCTGCTGTTCGCGGATTTCCTCGTCCGGCATCCCGCGCACAATTTCGTTGACCTCGGCAATCGAACGCTCGACCGTCTGGAAGACTTTCAGCGTATGCTCGTGCAGAATGTCGAGCGAACGTTCGATGCGTTCGTCGGCGATCGACCGCTCATTGCGATAGTTCACCCAGCCCGCAAAGAAAAATAGCATCAGCGGCAGCACGATCGAGGCAACCAGCATCAGCTGCAGCAGTCGAACGGCTGATCGGCGGGCGGAACGCATTGCGCATCATTTCACGAGCTAGCGACGGCGACGATGCTATTCGCGCCGTTGCGAAGGGTCGCCCCAAGGCCCGGAAACCTCCAGCCGGCGGCTTTAGCGATTTGGTTTGGCCTAAATTTGTCCGCAATTGGCGGGCGTCACCGATCCACGCAGGCGGGCGGCAAGGCCCTGTTGACTCGGGCTAAGTCGGCTACCCGAACGGATCGAGCCAAAGGCGGAGCAAAATCGGCGCGGCGAAAGCCGGCTTGCTCCGGGCTCAAGGAGCCAAATTGCCCTCAGAGATGGGTTGAGCCGGCGATGAGTGGCGCAGCCGCGGCTGCGGTGGCGCGGCGTTTGCGGAAGTGCGCCTCCTCGGCATCGTCGGCGCAAAACTCCGAGCAAAAGTGTTGGCCGGCGGAGCTGCGCCAAAATTCAACGTAGCCGTCGCGAGGGCGGAACGGCGCGCCGCAGAACATGCAGCAGCGCGGGCTGCCGTTGACGAGATACCTGCTGCTCGTGAGCATCGGAATCTCTCCAGGAAAGCTGATCGCTCGATCGTGGCTGCCGAGTCGTTAATGCTTGATTAATCGGCGGATGCATCCCCTTTGACCCGCCGCCGCTGTGACAAATTAACCACACAAAAACCAATTCGCGCGGTGGCGGCGAGTTTGGCCGTGATCGGGCCATGGTTTCCGCTCCCATTAGCGGCCGGGACATCGGTTGGGGGAGTGCGAACGTGTCATCCATCAGGTCGTCTTCATGCGCCGGCATCCGCGCCCAGGGCCGGCCGAGGTTCCCGATGCGCGGAACGCTGCGCCTGCTCGCCGTGGCGGTCACCGCCGGGATGCTCGCAGCCTGCGCGCAGCAGCCTGCAATGGTCACCGGCGCCGGCAGGCAGGCCGCGCTCGAACCCACGCGAAAGGCGGTCGCCCGCCATCGCGCGCCGCCAGCGAGCGAGAAACAGACTGCCGGCACGAACGGCGCAACCTACGGGCTCGCCAGCTTCTACAGCTACGACCCGCACACGGCGAGCGGGGAAAAGTTCAACGCGCAGGGATTGACTGCCGCCCACCGCACCTTGCCGTTCGGCACGCGGCTTCGCGTCACCGATGTGGCCACGGGACGTTCGGTCACCGTTCGGGTCAACGACCGCGGCCCGTTCGTGGCGGGCCGCGTGGTCGACATGTCCGCGTCAGCCGCCGAAACGCTGGGCATCACCGGCAAGGGCGTGGCCAAGGTCAAAGTCGACGTCGTCGAATAGCGCGTCCAATCCAGCGCTCAGCTGCTGTACCACTGCCAAAGCGGATAACCGCGGTAATAACAATTTTCGTTTTGCTGTAGCTGACAGCTTGCGCGACCAGCCTTGCGCGCCGCGGCCTCGGCGGCCTCGGCGGCCTGGCTGAATGAAAGGGCGGCGATGAAGAGAGCCAAGACCAGAGCAGTGATGAGCGTCTTCATGGTGCGTCTCCGCGTTGCGGACCTCTTTGGTCCCTCGTGGTCTGCGTCGCCTTCGTAAACGGGATTGGCAGAGCAAACATTTATTTCCCGCCGTGCGGCGCAGATAAGGGAGACCACCGCCATTTTCGTTTGCATGGCTTTCGCTCCTATCACGGCCTTCGCGGTGTCTCGAGTCCGGTTGCTTTAACATTGCGATCGTCTCTGCCATCCAATCCAGCGCGAGTCGGAGGAGCACCTCGCGTTTGACGGGGTCTTCGCTTTGCCCCGCGGCCGCAAGACACTCCCTGGCGTGATGCTCACACAGTTCAGCGTGTGACATTAGCCATCATCAGCGCAATCTCAGACTGTGGGCGGCCAGCCGAGACACAGTGGCGATGCCCGGCTGGCCTTGGGCCGGATGTTCTGTGGAGAAGGAAAGCATGGGGCGGGCGCGACACTCCTGATTCAGATGTCGCCGATCAGTAGCCATTAGACCCGAATGAAGAGCTCGCCGGAGAGACCGGCGCCGCGCTCGCGGGCTGAGCGAGAATGGGGACGGCCACCAAAGTGGCCAGTGCGAGAGCAGTGATGAGTGCCTTCATGATCTGTCTCCTATGTCGTGGACCATTGCTCGTCCTTTGTGCACCGAGAACGCGCAGTCACGCGCCTTCGAAGACGAGATCAAACAGCGCGATCTTTATTCCTGAACTCGCGCGCCCGGAGGGCCTATCGAGCAACACGTCTTCGTGACTTCCCGGAATGGAGACGCCTGAAGGCGGGTCCCTTGCACAGATAGGGCACTCACAGGAGAAACGCGATGTTCGCCTCGTATAGGAATTTTTTACGCAAGGCCGTGGCGGAATCGGCGCTGGCGATCGCACTGTTGGGCACTGCCGCAGTCACGTCCGATCAGGCCGCGGCCATAGCCGCCCGATCGGCAAGCGCAGCACCCGCGCCGGCACGATCCATCCTTAAGCTGCACGCTTTCATCCTTCGCGACTGTCGCGATGTTGATTACGGCCGCGTGGACGGGTTCGAAGGCATGCTTTCGGATTTCGTGTGCGGGTCGTAAGCCAGGCGGCACCCTCAAGGCGGCGACAACACGACGGGTTTGAGTATCCGTGCTACCGTGATGATGCCGGGTAGACGGCCTCGGCCGCGCTGAGGGGGTCAGGAGAAACGGGATGGCGGAGTTCCGCATCAAGGTGAACGGGCAAGCCCATTCCGTCGATGTGTGGCCCGACACGCCGGTGCTTTGGGTCCTGCGCGACAATCTCGGTTTGACGGGCACCAAATTCGGTTGCGGCGTCGCCCAATGCGGCGCCTGCACCGTCTTGCTCGACGCGGCCGCTGCGGTCCTGCTCGCTGCCGGTATCGGGGCTCGGCAACGGCGAGATCACGACCATCGAAGGATTAAGCGGCCGCGAGGGAGAAGCGGTCCGCAGCGCCTGGATCGCGCGCGACGTTCCGCAGTGCGGCTATTGCCAGTCCGGACAGATCATGAGCGCGGGCCCAACCGACCAAGCTGTCCTCGGACAAGTGCCGGATCAGCGACCCACGCGCCGCACGGCGCTCAAGGGCGCTGCCGGAATTGGTGCACTCGTCGCCACGGCCATCGTATTGGCGACGGAGCAGTCGTCCGCGCAGACCCAGCGCGCTTCGAGCCCAGCGAGCGAACTGCGTCCGGTCACGAGCTTTGCCGGGATTACAGACCAGCGCGCGCCGGCAACCGCGATCTCGCGGCGCTCGATCGCGCTGTGTGGAGAGATGAGCAAAGTGTTGCGGTCGCCGGGCGGGAGGCGCACGCCCGCACCCGGGGCGCAGGCGCAGTTTGGCGAGCTCGCGAAAGCTTGGGCGCAAACCGGCGCACACTGTCCGCGCGCTTGAACGCAGCGGTGGCATTCGGGAATGCCAATGCGCTCGGTGCGCTCCCCTCTTCCTTGTGCTAAGTCCAGTCCGGCAAGACTGAGGGAGCTAGCAATGAAATGGCTGGGCATCGCGCTTGTTGTCGGCTTCCTCGCCGCCCCAATTTTCCCGGGAAGCAGCCAACCGGCGTCGGCTCCGCCGGACCACTCGCCGAAAGAGGACAGGCCGAGCAGCTATCTTCCTGGACTTGGCGAATTCATGGGGAGAATTCAGGTCGATCACGCCAAGCTGTGGCTCGCGGGGGAGGCTCGAAACTGGGAGCTCGCCGGCTACCAACTCAGCGAACTCAAGGAAGTGTTTTCCGATGTGCAGGACTTGGTTCCGCGCTACCACAATATTCCCGTCGGCGACATGATCGATGCGATCATCACTGGCACCGTTACTGACCTCGAAGGCGCGATCGCGGCCCGCGATTTCAGCAAGTTCTCGGCATCCTTCGATGGCTTGACCGCAGCGTGCAATTCTTGCCATCAGGCGGCAAATCGCGGCTTCATCGTTATCCGACGGCCGGCGCAATCGAATTTCAGCAATCAGGACTTCTCGCCCGCGCCGAAATGAGACGAAGGGCACAGAGTCCTTGTACGGAGAGAAGCACATGAGGCGTCGCGAGTTTATCTCGTCGCTCGGCGCCGCCGCGGCCTGGCCGCTCGCGGCGCGCGCAGCAGCGGGATGCATATCCGACGCGGTCCATCACGATTATCGTTCCGTTTCCGGCTGGCGGAAATTCCGATATCGTCGTGCGATCGCTCGCGGAGCGCCTGTCGCTCGCCTTTGCGCAGCCCGTGATCGTTGATAATCGCCCCGGAGGCGCCGCTGGCACGGTTGGCGCAAAGGCAGTCGCGAACGCCACACCGGACGGTCATACGCTACTATTTACTCCCGCGGCGCCGCTGGTCACGGCGCCGGTCATCTACAAGAACCTCGGTTACGATCCATTCAAGAGCTTCGCTCCCGTCGCAACGCTCTTCAGTACCCCGCAAATGCTAGTCGTCAATCCTTCGGTTCCCGTCGAATCCATGGAGCAACTGGCGAGCTACGCGAAAGCAAATCCGGGAAAGCTGAGCTTCGCCTCACCCGGATTTGGGACACAGCCTCACCTTCTCGCAGAAATGTTCAAGCTCCTCACCGGCGCCAATATCGTGCACGTTCCCTACAAAGGTCCGGCGCCGGCCATCACGGATTTGCTCGGCGGGCAAGTGCAGATGTTCTTTGATACGGTTGCGCTGTTCCTGCCGCATATTCAAACCGGAAAATTAAAGGCGCTCGCTGTTGCGGATGAGGTGCGTAGTGACTCCCTACCTGCCGTCCCAACGACGACCGAGAGCGGATTTCCAACCCTGCAGGCAACCTTCTGGGCCGCAATCGTTGCTCCGAGCGGCACTCCCACCCACGTCATCGACAAGCTCAACACATCAATCAATGAATTCCTGCGGTCGCCGGAGGTCGAAGCAAGTCTCGCCAAATTCAGCGCAAAACCGAAACTTGGCTCGCCTGCGGATTTCGCCAAGTTCTGGCATGCCGAGACGGAGAAATGGACCAACGTCATAACATCGGCCGGCATCAAGGGCGACTAAGTCGCCGATAGCTCGACAATCTTTCCGTCATGTGAAGCTGCGCTTCGCTTTTCCGTCAAATATGGTGGAACCATGCAGAATGTCGTGAACCGGCGATGGCTCCTTGCGAGTTATCCCGAGGGAATGCCTACTGCGGACAATTGGGTCATGGACACGCAGCCGGTGCCGGATCCCGGGCCCGGCCAAATCCTCGTCAAAGCGAAGTGGCTTTCGGTCGATCCGTACATGCGCGGTCGCATGAGCCCCGGAGCGAACTATACGAAGGGCGTCGGGCTCGGTGAGGTCATGCAGGGCGGCGGGGTCGGCGAGGTCGTGGCCTCCAATCACCCGGCGTGGAAGGTCGGCGACACCGCCGAATCCATGAGTTTCGGCTGGCAGGAATGGTCGGTTCTGACGCCCGACATTGTTGGACCTGCGGGCGTCAATAGGATCGATGCTGCGCGTGCCCCGATTGAAAGCTCGCTCTCTTGGCTCGGCATGCCGGGGCTCACCGCTTATTTCGGCCTCATCGAAGTGGGACGGCCGCGGCCGGGTGACACGGTCGTCGTTTCGGCCGCCTCGGGAGCGGTCGGCCAACTGGTCGGTCAAATCGCCAAGCTCGCGGGATCTCGCGCGGTAGCCATTGCCGGAAGCGACGACAAACTCAACTGGTGCCGGGAGATCGGGTTCGATACCACGATCAACTACAAGAAAGCCGTGGATCTCACGGCCGCCGTGAAGGAAGCGTGCCCCGCGGGCGTGGACATCTTCTTCGACAACACCGCAGGCCCCATCCATGACGCCGTAATGAAAAATCTGAGTGTCGGTGCCCGTGTGGTGATTTGCGGCCGGGTTGCGCTCGCCGGTCAGTTCGGGAAACCCGACATTGGCGAGCGCTTCAACGGTCAGCTCATTGTCACACGGGCCAGCATGCACGGTTTCCTGGTGTTCGACTGGTGGCACAGGCGCAATGAAGCGCTGCGACGTCTCGCGACTTGGCACAGGACGGGGCAAATCCGCTTCAAGGAAGACGTGCTGGACGGGATCGAGCGAATGCCGGAAGCATTCCTTCGATTGCTGCAAGGCAAGAATTTTGGCAAGCAGATCATAAAGATCGGCTGAGCGGGGTAAGGGGTCCCGCGCTGGTCGTGGAATACGCGTCGGATACACCTTTAAGTCGAACCAGGCGCCCGTAGGCCTGGCCTGATCATGCGTGCCGGCACTCAAGCAGCATGAGGGCGGCGCAAGGGCCATGAGGAGGATTTCGGCAACCGCCCCGAGGCGGTAGTGGACCTCCGGTAAACCCCGTAATGGCACGCGGCGGTGGGCTACACTATCTTGCCTCTGACCAGTCGCGTGGGGCTTACGCGGGTCCGGATGTGCCGATTCGGATGCTCCTCCATGGCGACGTTTGGTTTACGCCGGAAGACATTGCGCGGTCTTGACGGCTGCGTTCGAGCTCGCATTGGGCAAGGTAGAGCTCGCGGATCGTCAGGATCCACTGGCCGTGATTCTCGCGAAATTCATTATCGAACTTGCCAAGGAGGGCGAGCGCGATCCGGATAAACTCTGTGAGGGCGCCCTAAAAATTCTGCGCAAGCCGCGGTAAAAGCTCTGAGCCAAAATCGTGATCAATCGGGCGAACCAACTTGTGCCTGAAATAAACCAGGCATAGCGGCCCTCGTATGCGGAATATTTGCCGCGCGTCGGGTGTTTCGTCCGATGGAGTCCTCGTTCCCCCAGCCCCCCTGAGGATTCCCGAGACCCCGCTCGAGCAGCTCTCTTTTCGACTGCCACACTCGGGCGGGGTTCTCGTTTTGCCGCCGCGGGGCGTTGCCGGACCTGGCAGCGCGCGTTGGGTCAAGGTCCGCGCGCGGCTCTCGCCCCCACTAGGCCGAGGACGAGCAGGACGAGAAATATGACGAGGAAGATATAGAATAGGATGCGGGCAACATCCGCGCTCGCGGCGGCGAGACCAGTAAAGCCAAAGAGCGCCGCAACCAGCGACACCACCAGCATGATGAGTGCCCATTTCAGCAATGACATGGGTCGTATCCTTTGCCGGATTAACCAGCCGGCCAAAATTTAGTTCCCGATCCGTGTCCGGGTTATCTCGGTTGAACCGCTCGACGATCTCGGCCGGCTCATTCCGCCCTGATGTTGGCCGCCTTGATGATCGGCCACCATTTCTGAATTTCGGCCTTGTGGAAGGCGCGCAGCGCTTGCGGGGTTTGCTCCTCGCGCGCTGGTGTATTCGATCCGAGATCGACGAGGCGCTGTCGCACCGCAGGATCGGCCAATGCATCGACGACCGCCGCATTGAGCGTCAGGATGACCGCGCCCGGCGTTCCTTTAGGCGCCCAAAGTCCATGCCAAGGAGCGAGATAAAATCCCGGCAGCCCCGCTTGATCCACCGTCGGAATCTCAGGCGCAGCCGCCAAGCGAGTGTTGCCCGTCACGGCAAAGACTTTGATCCGACCCGCACGAAATTGCGGTATCGCACTGGCGGGATCGGCAATCATCAGGTCGATTTGCCCGGAGACCAAATCCTGCATCGCCGGGGTCATGCCCCGATAAGGTACGAACTGAAAGCGTGTGCCGCTGAGTTTTTGAAATAGCACGCCGCCGATGTGCCCTGGCCCACCCGCGCCCGAGGTCCCTGCAGACGCCTTGTCCGGATTGGCCTGCAACCAAGTGATGAACTCGCGCAGACCGTTCGCGGGCACAGCATGTTTCGCGGCGATCAGCCAGGGCGTGATGCTCGTCAGCGCTATGGGCTCGAAATCTTTGACGACGTCGTATGGGAGATCGTAGACGGCACCGTTGACGACCTGCGTGGCCCAGGCTCCGTAAAGGAGCGTATAGCCATCGGCCGTGGCGCGCGCGACCCGACCCACGCCAAGCGTTCCGGATGCGCCAGTCACGTTTTCAATTATAATGGGCTGGCCGAGGCGCGTTCGCATGCGCTCGGTGATAATGCGCGCGATCGAATCCATCTGGCCACCGGCGGGGACCGGAACGATTACGCTCACGGGACGGCCGGGATAGACGTCCGCCGATTCGACGCGCGCCGCGCCGGGCAGTGCGGCGGCAGCTGCGGCGATACGCAGAAAACGGCGGCGCGGAAGTTTCATCGCCTCCACTGGGGTTGCCCCGGCAGAGTATCACCCGGTTGCTCCCATCACGAGCAGCTCTTGCGGCGGCCTTAATCGCTGTCCTTGGGCGCAGTGACATAAGCCGGGATGGTGCCCGACGCGGTGCGGATCACCGCACTTGGATCGCGCTGCGACCTCACGGCGGCCAGAAAGGTCGGATTCATGCCGCCGTCAGCGCCGCTCGTAACCGGCACAGTCGGGATGCCGCGGTTGATCAGCTCTACGGTCTCAATCTCATCGCGGCGCTGCTTCTCGCGTACGGCCACCGCGATGTCCTCTTCTACCTTGTAGGCTGGGCAAGGCGCGGCCGCGCTAAAGCTGCCCATCGATTCTGCATCGAAAACGTAGCGCTTCTCGCATACGTCGACCTGCGGCTCGAGGTGCGTAACCTCGAAGTGGTCATAACCTTCTTTGATCATTTTCCAGAATGCCATATGCGGCGAGTGGCGGTGGCGGGCCATGTTGATCGGCGTCATCCTGAACGGATAGGCCTGCAGCTGAAACGATTTTTGTCCGCCGAAGAACGCTTCGCGAGCGAGCGCGTAGATTTCCGCGATCTGCTCGTCGGTCATGGCATAGCAGCCGGCCGACGAGCAGCCACCGTGGACCATCAGGAACGCGCCGGTGCGGCCGTTCGCCCGATCGTAAGAATTCGGAAATCCCGTATTGATCGCGAGATACTGGCTGGAATCAGGATTCATCAAGCCGGGGGTAATGGCGTAATAGCCCTCGGGCGCCTGGCGGTCACCGGTCTTGAACTTGGGGCCGAGTTCCCCCGACCAGCGGCAGATCGGATAAGTGCGCAGGAGCGCAAATCGCCCACTATTGTCCTGCTTCCAAACCTCGAGCTCGGACTCCTCCTTGAAGACCCGCATCAAGATCGGCGATTCCTTGGTCATGTTCTTAGTTTTCAGCGTCGCCAGCATCCGCTCCGACAATGGTTGCATGTGGCGGCCGCTGGTCATCGGGGGGCCACCGCCGCACCCGGCAAGCGACATGTGTGCGGCAATCGCCGCCGACGCCAGAAGCGTACGCAGCAGAGCTCGTGAAGGAATAGATTGGTCGCGCACGCCAGCCGCCCGCAATTAACAAACGCCTAGGTCGAGACTTGGGTTAGATCAGGGCAAAGGCGAGCCGGCCAGCAAATCAACTTCGGTTGGCAAACAAAAGCTTACCTTACCGATTCCATCGCGGTTATGGGAACGGTCGGGGCGCCGCGGAACCGGCTACCGTTGTCGTTGTGTCATGCGTCCGGGAAGACCGGCACGTGGTCCCGGCGAGGCACGAATAACGCCATCCGTTTCGTTATTGCGCGCCAAGCGCTCCCCCGCTGCTATTCGTCAGGGGGGCGCACCAACTCGCTGGTCACGTAAACGCAATTTGGACATTCATACCCGATGAGTCCGGGCTCACCTAAGCTCGGGGCGATGCTGACCACTTCTTCCATAGTGGTTCCACATCGCGGGCATGACACCGTTCGCTCACGCCGCTCGGTTCTAGTTAGATCCGACACGATCAGGGCCCCTTGCGTTAGGGCTGCTTGGCTCCCCGTTCTCTATTAAGAAACGCGCGACATGCCGTTTTGTTCGCAAGACGACAAAAGCGCGAAATGTCGAGACGGGACAAGCCCCTATGACCACGGCGCCTAATGCTCACGCGCCGCGTCGGCGGATTTGGGAAGAGTGCGACCATCGCACGCGGCACACGACGCGCCCCGCGCTGCGACGGCCGCGTAGGCGTCATGCCAGCGCTTTCTTGACGCGCTCCGGCGTGAATGGCGCGTGGCGCAAGCGCGTCCCGGTGAGCTGAGCGATCGCGTTGCCGATGGCAGGCGTCACCAATGGGGTGGCCATTTGCCCGACCCCGGTCGGCGGGTTGTCGGTCGATATCACGTCGATGTGCATCAGCGGCACGTCGCTCATGCGCGGGACGAGATAGTCATAGAAGTTCGACTGTTCGACTGTGCCATCCTTGATCGAGATGCGCTCCATCAGGGCGAGGCCCAACCCGTAGACAATGCTGCTCTCGGTCTGCGCCGCCACATTGTCCGGCTGCACCGCGATACCGCAATCGAGCGCGCACCAGAAATTGTGCAACATGACGTTGCCGGTGGAGCGTTCGAGCGACACCTCGGCGGCACCGGCGACGAGCGAATCGGAATAGTTGAGGAACGCAAATCCCATTCCGCGGCCGTCGCGCTTCTTGCCCCACTCCGCCATCCGGGCAACGGTCTCGACCACTCTTCGTGCGCGCGGGTCCTTGATGAGCTCGAGCCGGTAGGCGACCGGATCGATCGATCGCTTTACGGCGAGCTCGTCGACAAACGTCTCGACCGCGAACTTGTTCGCAGTCCAGCTGATGCCGCGCAACGGAGCGGTGCGCACGCCCGTGTCCCGGTACAACTGCTCGACCAGTTGATGCGGGACGTCGTAGCCGCCGAAATCGGCGCCGACCATCAGGATGAAGTCCTTGCGGCCACGCGATTCATAGCGCACCGGATCGAACGACGGCGTCACCCGGTCGCCGACAAGCCGATGATGATAGACCGCCACCTTGCCCGAGTCGTCGAACCCGGCCCGTAGATAATGAGCCGAAAGCGGGCGGAAGCGGCCGTTGTGAACGTCGTCCTCGCGCGTCCACATCACCTTGACCGGGCGGCCCGCCTCCTTCGCCAACAGCACGGCATCGACGACGAAGTCGGCATCGCGCGGACCACGGCGGCCGAAGCCGCCGCCCATCAGCAGGTAGTTGAGCTTGACCTTCTCGCGGGCAATTCCCAAGGCTTTCGCGCTTGCCTCCTGGGCTGTGGTCTGACTCTGCGTGCCGCACCAGATCTCGACCGAGTCGCCCGCCTGCGACACAGCAGCGACCGCATTCAACGGCTCCATCTGCGCGTGGTAGGCGTAATCGCAGCGGTACTCGGCATCGAACGTGCTAGCAGCTCGGGTCAGCGCATCGCGTGGTTCGCCGGACCTCGACCACTCCGCTGCCTCCGACTTCAGATCACGCGCCGCGGCGGCGAAATCCTCAAGGCCCTTCTCGCTATCGAACGCCCAGGCCTTTCCCGACTTCGTCCAAGTCGTGGAATGGCTCAACGCTTCCCGCGCCTGGAAAGCCGCCCACGGCGTCTCGGCGACGACACCGACGCCGTAAGGCATCCGCATCACCTTGATCACGCCTGCCACTGCTGCGGCCCTCGATTCATCGAACTTGTCTGGCGCCGCACCCTCGACGGGCGCGCGTAGCACGGCGCCATAGAGCATGCCCGGCACCTGCACGTCGATCGCGTAACGGGCGGTACCGTTCACCTTACCCGGCACGTCGACCCGCATGACATCCTTGCCGATCAGCCTGAACTGACTCGGTTTTTTGAGTTGCTCGGGCTTGATCTCGGGCGGCTTGTCGGGCACCTGCGCGAACGCCGCAATGTCACCGTAAGTCAGTCGCCGGCCGGACTTGGCGTGCACAACGACGCTCGGCTCGGTCATCAGCTCCTCCACTGGTACGCCGAGCTTGCTCGCCGCATTGTCGAGCAGCACGCGCCGCACCTGCGCGCCGAACGTGCGCAGCGATAGGTAATAGCTGCGCACGGCATTACTTCCGGCCGTGTACATCATTCCGCTGAAACCGGGATTGCCGTAGATCGCATCGATCGGGGGCGCGGCGACGACCTGCACCTTCGACCAGTCAGCATCGAGATCCTCGGCGAGGATCAGCGGCAGCGATGTCATCGATCCTTGCCCCATCTCGGTCGCCGCCGACATGATGGTGATCGTGCCATCGGGGGCGATGCTCACCCAGGGTGAAAGCGCTTTGCCCGTCGGCTCAGTAGCCAAAGTTGCGGCACGGGCGAGCGGGCCGCCCAGCACAAAGGCAAATGACAATCCCGCGGCGCCAATCATAACCTGGCGGCGGGAGATGGAGGTATTCTTGGACCTCGTGGTGAGATTCGTTGTCATGGCTCAGGCCTCCCGCGCGGCGCGCTCAACCGCGCGCACGATGCGTTGATAGGTTCCGCAGCGGCAGATATTCGTGCTCATATGCGCGACGATCTGCGCGCGCGTGGGCTTCGGATTCTGCTCGAGCAGATCGGCTGCGCTCATGATCTGTCCGGACTGGCAATAGCCGCATTGCGGCACCTGCTCGGCGAGCCAGGCCTTCTGCAAGGGGTGCGATGAATCCGCCGACAGACCCTCGATCGTGGTCACGGACTTCCCTGCCATCTCCGAAACCTGGGTCTGGCACGAGAAACCACGCTTTCCGTCGATGTGCACCATGCAGGCACCGCACAGACCCGTTCCGCACCCGAACTTGGTCCCGGTGAGCTTCAGCTCCTCCCGGATCACCCATAACAAGGGCGTTGCAGGCGGCGCGTCCGTCGATGCCGCCCTGCCGTTCACAGTGAAGTTGGTGGTCATCGTTTCCTCCTTACGGATGGACGGGATGCGGGAGGTAAGTCGTGGTTGATCGCGAATTGAAAGCCTGGCGCCGGCGCTGAAAAAACAGCACGTATCTCGCAGCTCGCTCTGCAATCAGAGTACACCATCGACCAGTGCACGCGGTAGGGGCGCAGTGATGATTTTCTGAGCTGCGCCGCCGCCGCGCTTAAAAACGTGCGGCTGCGGCAACGCAAAGGCAGGTTGACGCGATTCTCGATTAGCGAGAACACTCGCTCGTCGCTTTCAGACCCTTGTCGTTCGTCAGGAGCCCACAGATGAACCGTATCGCCGTCCTGTTGCTCGCCATGTTGCTCTCGAGTGCCGCGCAGGCTGCCGAGTACATGGAGAAGACACCGTTCCAGTTGTCGCGCGCGTTTTCGCCAGGCGTTGTCACGTCCGGCGGAACGATCGTCTGGGTTGCCGGACAGACTGCCACGCAGGACGGCCAAGGCAACAACATCGCCAACAACTTCGAAGCTCAAGTCAAACAAGTTTTTGCGCAAATCGACGGCATCATGAAACGCGCCGGCGGAAGCCTGGACAATGTGGTAACCATGACCGTGTTCATCAAGGAATCCCGTTATGGCGACAGGTTTGTCGAAATGCGCAAAGATTTCTTCAAAAATGGAAACTATCCCGGCAGCGCCCTCATCACCGTGACGAATTTCGCTCGGCCCGGCATCGAAATCGAGATTCAGGCTGTAGGCGTGGTGGGAGACGCGTGCTCGAGCGATAATCCTTGCTCGGCCGAAGGAAAGGCCAAGAAGGCCCAGAACCGATAAGTCCGTGGCCGCATCCCCACTGCACTCGTGGGCCGGCGAGCAGATCGAACAGCGCCGCTCCGTGTGTACCAACGGCGCGACGCGCTCCGCTTATTGCGACATACGCGCGCCGGCGGATTCACCCCGGCCCCGGGGACGTCCTGCCCGTGGCCGGCCGAGGGTGCTGGCTTTGCTGCGCGCGCTTGCCTTCGGAAAGGTCGACGATCGTTGCCAAGACGGCGCTCCCGCCGTTGTGGCTGACTGGACTGAGGCCGATCTCGATTGGAAATTCGCTGCCATCCCTGCGCCGAGCTCTGAGATCCCGCCGTACTCTGATCGCCCGCGCCTCGGGCTTTTGCGGAAACGTGTTGCGCTTGACCTGTTGCAAGTCGACTAGTCCATCCGGCACCAGCACCTCGACGTTTTTGTCCAGCAGTTCGAACTGCTTGTAGCCGAACAGTCTCTCCGTGCTGGCATTGACGAGCTTGATGTTGCCCTGCGCATCCACCACGACGATGCCGTCGGGCACGCCGTCAAGAAGGATGCGCGCGTTCTCTTCCTGCGCCCGCGCGCGGTCCATCATTGCGTTCACGACGGCAACGGCAGCCAGATTGACGAGGCAGAAAAAGATGAACAGAAGCAACTGGACGAACTCGCGATACTCGAGCTCGAAACTATAGGCAGGTGGAAGGAACAGATACCATGCCGCGAGTACAGACAGGACGGTGGCGCAGACGCCTAGCCAGATGCCGCCGAGGAGCGCGCCGATGATAATCGCAGGAAAGAAAGTGATGAACGGAACCTGCCCCCCGATATAGTCACCCATGGCCCAGCGCGTCAGTGTGGCAAGCGCGACGAGGCCAATTGCGATCCCATAGGCAGCATCGGGATGCTGCCGAATACCCTCTACGACTTCGACGATGCGGCGGTTTCCAAAGGGATTGGAAAGCGGCATGACTCCCCTCCCGGAGCCGTGACCGCGCCTTCTAGAAGGCAACCCGTCCGACAATAAGCTAATGGCTCAAATCGAATGCCGGTCGGGCCCTATGAGCCGACCTGCAGCCGTTCAACCCGTTAACTGCGATTTTATCGTCAAACTAACGACCGCCAAGGGTCTCGGCCTTCAAATCCGCCGCTCATCACCCGCGGGACGACTGTCGCCAAGTATGCGACGTTTAATGTTTCGTTCCGGCACGCGCCTCAGATCACTTCCTCGGTCTTGTCGTCGGTTTCGCCGTAACGGCGCAGCGTGGCGGATTTGGTGCCGGCGTACAATTTCGCCAGGCCGGGCGCGATTTTCGCGTTCTCCTGCTCGAAGAGGCTGTTGCCGGCAAGATCGCTTTCCACCAAGAAGGGCCCGAACTTCTCCACATCGAGTACCCAGACCGCCTGTGCGAGCCCCAATTCCTCAAGCCAGTAGACGCCCGCGACGCGCTTGATCCCGCGGCCAAGCAGCGCGCCGGTGCCGTAACCCACGGTGGTGAGATAGATCGCGCGGTTGGGAACGAAGAATTTGCGATAGACCTCCGACGTCATTCCGCCCTTGCCGATAATCACGTTGCAGCCAGAGAGCTTGAACCAGCCGTCGAGCCATTGCGCGAACCGAAACGAGGCGGTCGCGGTCACGGCGCCGACGGTGTAGCTGCCGTCAGGGTTGACGGTTGCGGCCGGCGAGCAGTGGAAGTTGGCAAGCCCGAGCGCATCGCGGGAAGCCGGCATGCCGGCCCCCTCTTCTATTGCGTGCTTATAAGCGCCCTCGCGCGCGGTAAAGATGCGGCCGCTCAGATGGGCAACGGTGCCGATCTCGAGCTTACGCAGATCTTCGGTGCCAGCGGGAATGGCAAGATGAACGGTCTTGAGCTCCGCCATCGCCGTTACTCCCCCGCCGTCGACCTCGAAACGCCGAACTTCAACAGGTTGCCATCTGGGTCCCACACGTAGAATTCTCGCATGCCCCATGGGCGGTCGGCGACCTCGCTGAGCCTGCCGCCATCGTTCGCTTCGCACAAAGTTGCGTGTAGAGCGTCGACGTCGTCGACATTGAAATAGGCCGATGTGTGCTCGGCGATGCGCCGCTCCTTGCACGTCCAAAAGTGGATTTCGATGTCGTCGCGAGACACGATGGCAAAACCAGCCTCGGGATATAGACGCTCGATGTTGAAACCGAGCTTGTCACGATACCAGCTGGCGGCCGCGCCTACGTCCGCGGCCGGCAGTTCGGGGCAAACTTTGTTGAGGCGGGCCATGGTCGTCTACTCGGCCGCCTCGGCCGCGCTGCGTTCCCATTCCACCGTGGAGCGCCGCATGTAGTCCGTGAACCACATCGGATCGGTCCGGAATTGGACGCGCCCGTCGGCGAAAATCCGCGCGCAGGCGCGGCGCGAGGACAGGCAGAACATGTGCACCGACATCGGCATGCCGCCGGTGTGGCAATAGCCGACTTCGATGTGACAATCGATCACCATCGAGGAGCCGACAAATCCCATCGCTCCCATGCCGATGTTGTTGCCGAGCTCTTTGAACTCCTCCTCGAGTGCCGCGATTTTCGGATCCGGATTGCGCGAGCCGACGACGCGTAAGCAGGACGCCTGCTTGCCCAGCACCATGCTGGTGTCCTTCGAGCCGCCGAGCCCGATGCCGACGATTGCCGGCTGGCAAGCGAGCCCGCGCTTGCCGAACCCGATCAGCGTATCGAGATAGAAGCGCTTGATCCCCTCGATGCCGTCCCCCGGAAACAGCATCCGATAGTCGGAGCCGAACAGGCCCCCTTTGTGCACGGTAATGAGGTCGAACCAATCGGCGTCGGGATGGAAGGCGTACTCGATCTCGGGTGCGCCGATGCCGACATTGTTGTTGTGATCGGTACGCCAGAGCGGATGCACGCGGTTGGGCCGCAGCGGCACGCTGGCGGTGGCGCGCGCGGTCGCGCGCCGCAAGGCCGCCTCAAGCGCAACCGGCCCGCCCTCGATGCGCGCCTCATTGCCGATCTTGACGTACCAACGCGGCAGGCCGGTATCGCCGCACATGGCGCGGCGGTCCTCCTTGGCAGCCTCGTAGTTCTCGAGCATCGCCTTGATGACGAAGGCGGAGAGGTCGCCTTTTTCGGTGTCGGCGCATTTGCGCAACCCGGCGAGATAATCTTGCGGGATTTCGATCGCCGCGTTGGCCATCAAGTCCTCGGCCGTGCGCTGAACGGAGGCGACGGAAATCATGTTGGCTTCTCCTACTCGGCCGCCACTTTGTCCCGCAGCAGTGTCTCGCCCGGCCGCACAAGCGTGAACTCGACGGGCGCATCGGTAATCTCGAGACCGTCGGTCGTTTGCCGCGCGACCGTGAAGCGCGAAGCGGCCAAATCGCCGGGCTCGGGAAAATCCGAGCGGTAGTGCGCGCCGCGCGAATTTTCGCGCTTGCGTGCGGCGAGCGCAATCACCCGGCTGACCTCAGTTAGCGAGCGCAGATTGAGCCAATCGTGCCAGGTCAAGTTGAAGGCGCGGCCGTCGTCGGCAACGCCGCTCGCCAACAGCTCGGTCTCGATGGCATCGAGCACCGCGACGGCGCGATCGAGGCCCGCCCCATCGCGCACGACGCCGACATCGTCCCACATCGTATCCAGGAGTTTTTCCCGCAAATGGTTCAAATTTCCGCCTTTGCGCCCGAAGGGATGGAGCGCGCGCTCAACTTCGGCGTCAAGCACGTTTTCGTCGGGCGGGCGGTGGCCGCTACTTGCGGCGACGAAGCGCGGCATGACGTCGCCGGCAATTCCGCCGAACACGGTCGAGTTGGCGACCCCATTGCCGCCGAGCCGGTTAGCGCCGTGCATGCCGCTTGCGTCCTCGCCGGCTACGAATAGCCCCGGCCATTCGGTCGACGTATCCGCGCTGCAGATGAGGCCACCCATGAAATAATGCGCGGTGGGCACCACCTCCACGAGTCCGCCAGCCAGATCGAAACCGCAGTCGCGGCAGCGGTCGACCATGCCCCTGAATTCCTTCGCCACCTTGGCCGGCCCGAGATGGCTCATCTTGATGTAAAGGCCGCCATGCTCCGTGGTGCGCCCCGCCTTCATCTCCGCGTACATGGCGCGGCTGACGACGTCGCGCGTGGCCCGCTCGAGTTTGTCGTCGTAGTCGCCCATGAAACGGTGCATCGCGCCGCTGAGGAGATGGCCCCCCGCGCCGCGCAGCCCCTCCTCCAGCACGGTGCCGGTCATGCGAGTGTCCGGTCCTGCGAGCAATCCGGTCGGATGGAACTGGACCATCTCCATATCGCGCAGGGCCAAGCCCGCGCGCACCGCCATCGCCAGGCCGTCCATGCTCTTGTCGCCGGAGGGGGTGTGGTAGCGATACATGGTCGGGCCCCCGCCGGTCGCGAGCAGCACCGCCTGCGCCGCGACGAAGCGGAACGCGCCGGTGCGAATGTCGACCAACAGCACGCCGGAAAGCGCTCCATCGCGCGCGGGAATGAGCGCCACCGCGCGGTGCTCCTCGAGCCGGCGGATCGGCCGCGCCCATACCTGCTCCATCAGGCGATTGATGATCTCGATGCCGGTGAGATCCCCTTTGTGCACGGTGCGGTCGAAGCTCTGGCCAGCAAACGCCTTGCCGTGCAGCGTGCCGTCCGTATTGCGATCGAAAAAGCAACCAATCTCGTTCTCGAGCTCGCGCACGCGCTCGACGGCAGTCGTGACCAGCGTCCACGCTAATTCCTGGTGCGGCAGCCATTTGCCGCCCTCGATTGTGTCCATGAAATGCCGCTCGACCGAATCACCGGGGTTGAGCGCCACGTTGTAGCCGCCCTGCACCATGCGCGTGCAGCCGCATTTGCCGAGCAACCCCTTGGTCGCGATGGTGACGTCAAGATCGGGATCGGCCTTGAGCGCATGCAGCGCGGCGAACAACCCGGCGCCGCCTGAGCCGAGAATCAAAACGTCGGTCGCGAGGCGTTCGACACTCATGCAAGCATCACAATATGCGCGCCAGCAGGATAAAGGCGACGAGCGCTGCGACTGCAGCCGCTACGGCTGCCAACTCTTTTTGCCGATCGTGCCAAGCGAGATTCTCGATCAGAAACACGCGCATGCCTCCCAACATGTGCACCATGAGCAGAAAGATGAGGCCGCTTTCGGCAAGCTTCACCAGCGGCTGATCGCTCCAGCGCAGAAACTTTTCGAGCGAGGCTTCGCCTTCGATGGCAAGCCCGAGCGTCAAAAAGTGGAACGGAAGAAAAATCGCAAGCGCTAGGCCGGAGAGCCGGTGCACGAGCGCGGCGATCCAAAGCACGCTCTGGCGGTGAGCCAATGCGGTCATGGCAGCACTACCGCAACCACTGCACGTCCGCCGAGGAGAAAGAGCAGCACGCTGAACGCGCCAGCCAAAATGCCGGCGTCGCGAGATTTAAGGGGCGACCATTCGGCGAGCACATTGCGCACGCCGATTGCGGCATGAACGGCCACGGCAACGACGAACGCGCCATAGAAGGACGCCCAAGCCAGGCTGCCGCGCGTGCGCGCGAGAATATCGGCCGCGGTCAGTCCTTTGCGGGTTGCATAGAAAATCACCACAACATGCAGGAGCACGAGCGGCACCATCAGCGCCGCGGTCAAGCGCTGCCACACATAGAGGCCAACGTTCATAGCTCGCCTCTCAGGTAGGCCCACATCGTGCGACGCTTGAGCGCCGCGATCGAAGCGGTTGGATTGAGGAGCTGCGGGCAGAGTTCTTGGCAGGACTGGTGCGAGTGGCAGGCGTGGCAGCCGCCCGAGGCGGCGACGGCCCGCAGACGCTCGGCATTTCCGGCGTCACGCTCGTCGTTCAGCAACGTCCAGGCGCGGTTGAGCGCCGCCGGCCCGAGATAGTCGGAGTTCCAACGCACGGTATCGCAGGCGGCGTAGCATATGGCGCAATTGATGCACTCGATGGCAGCGTCGGCGGCTATCCGCGCGGCGCTGTCCGGCCGCACGCGCGCGATGTCATCGTTGCGCGTCTGCGAGGGCACGAACGCGCCTTTGGCCTCTTGCCATTTATCGAAGAACGGCCGCAGGTCTGTCGCCAAATCCTTGATGACCGGCAGGTTCGCAAGCGGGCCGATCTTGAGGCGCCCGCCTTTGGCCACGGCCGCCACATGGGTGCGGCAAGTCCAACGCGGCCGGCCATTCACGGTCATGGCGCAGGAGCCGCACATGCCCACCCGGCAGGCGAAGCGATAGGACAGCGTAGGGTCGAGGTGACGCTGCACGAAAGTGACGATGTCGAGCACGGTTTGGTTTTCGCAGGAGGGAACCTTGTATGTCTCGTATCGCCCTTCTTGCGCGCCGCGCCAGAGCAACACAGTCAATTCGGATCGTGAATCGGCCATCGGTTTTCGCCTCGCGGCGTCAAGTGTAGCAAGCACGCATCGTAACCAAAAGCTTCTCCGTGAAAGAATGCCCGCTCATTCCCGCGAGAGCGGGAATCCTGGGGCTAAGCCCTGGGTTCCTCGTCTTCGTGGGGACGAGCGCTAGTTGTTACGACAGGATCTCAGAAATTGAAATCACCAGCGACGATCATTGGCACCGCTGGCCGCATTCACTAACATTCGTGCGGCGCTTCTGCCGCAACAAGAGGGAGGGATGTGATGAACGTGGTCCGCCAACCCCAACCAGTTCTGGACAAGCGCGGCGAGCCGCATGTGCGCCGGTTCGAGGAACAGCGCTGGCTGATCGACAACATCATCCGCGCCAACGGCATCGACTGGGACCAGCCGCGCTCGCTCTACCTCAGCGCTCCGTGCGGCATCGAAGCCAACGCCGATTTCGCCGGCATCCGCGAGCGGGTGAAGAAGATGGCGGATATCGGTCCCGCCTTCGAGGCGGTGGCGCGCCGGCGCGAGGCCAAGGCCAAAGCGGCGGAGGAATCTGATCGCAAGGTTACGGCGCGCCACAACTACTTCATGGCGGCCGTGCATTGGGCGGCCGCGCAGTGGCCTTACGATCAGAACAATGAAATCAATATCGCTTACAACAACAAGAAGCGCGAATGCTACGGCAAATACGCGGCGCTCGCGGATCACCACGTGGAGGCGGTTTGGGTGCCATTCCGCGACAAGGCGATTCCTGCCTGGTTTCATCTGCCTCCGGGCTATACCGGCGGCCGCATCCCGGCGGTGATCGCCATTCCGGGCATGGACAGCTTCAAGGAAGGCCAAGTTGCGCTCTACGGTGATCGCTTCCTCAACCGGGGCATGGCGGTGTTGGCGATCGACGGTCCGGGCCAATACGAAGCGCCCATGATCGGCCTCTACTTCTCGACGGAGAACTGGATGGCGGCGGGCAAGCCGCTCGTCGACTGGCTCACCGCCCGGGCCGAGATCGATCCAGAGCGCATCGGGTGCTCCGGCACGAGCTTCGGCACGTTCTTCGGCACCATTCTCACCGCCCACGAGCCGCGGATACGCGCGTTTGCCGCCATGTCGGTGTGCCACGAACCCGGCTGCCACACGATCTTTCAGGAGGCCTCACCGACGTTCAAGAAGCGGTTCATGTACATGTCGGGCATCACCGAAGAGGATGAATTCGACGGCTTCCGTAAGTCGATCACCTGGGAAGGCCACGCCGATAAAATCCGCGTGCCGTTTCTCGTCGTTGCCGGCGAATGCGAGGAGCTCAGCCCGCTCGAACATTCCGAGCGGCTCATCAAAACGGTCAAGGGGCCGAAGCAGATGGTGGTCTACCAGGAATCGCGGCACTCGGTCGGCAACGTGGCTGCCGCCAATCTCGGGCCGTTTCCGCCGATTCTGGTTGCGGATTGGATCGCCGAGCGGCTCGCCGGCAAGCCGTTCGCAAACGAGCATTGGTTCGTGCGCGCGAACGGACAGATCGACAAGACGCCGCTTTAGGATCGACGTATGCACAACAAAAGCGGAAGGGCGTTCTGCCCTCCCGCTCTTTTCCGGCCTACCAATGATGCCAGCGATGTCGCCACCAGTGATGGCGCCGCGGGCCGTAGTAGCCGTAGGCATGATACCAGCCGGGCCGCCGCCAGCAACGATATGGCCCGCAAACCAAGCGCACGTCCTCCACGTTGGACGACAGCGCGCTCGAGATCGAAGGCAGTCCGTTCGGCATGGCCGAAACGCTGCCGGAGGCGAGCGCAACGGCGCCGACTGCAGCCGCGGACGCGAGCGCATATTTGAGATGCTTCATGCGATAGTTCCTCCTCTAGTTCTCGACTGACCCCTTGACAACGACGCATCGTCGAGAACGTTCGCTGTGACAATTCACAGCGAGATTTTTCGTTGGCGCGGCGCAGCAAAGTCCGCGCTTGCATGAATGGTTATTCAGCAATGTTCCATGAACGCAGTTGCGCAAGAGCTGCGGCGTGAAGTCCGCGCAATTTTTGCCAGAACTGATTGCGATCGCGTCGAATCGAAAGGCGCCCTGTCAGACTCACGTAAGGAACGGGCTCGGCGCCCGCCGGTATCGAAACCCAACGCCCAACGCAGTTCCAGTGGCGCCGATCACCGCGTTTACGCGATGACATTTGCCTTGGTGAGAAAGCCCCACACGTCGACGACCGGTTTGCCGGCAAAATCGAGGTCGCGATAAGCGGAATGCGGCGCGCACAGGACGAGGAGATCGCTGCGGCTTATCACCTCCTCCAGACCGAGGAGGTCCGCATCGGTGGTCACGAATGGATCGGTGGTGAGCACTGCCTCGGCGAGGCTCGCGAGCGCCTTCTTGAATTTGTAGCTCAGCGAGGCGCGAGTGTCGTCGATGTCCGCCTTGAACGCCATGCCGAGCAGCCCGACAGTCATTCGCGAAAGATCATAGCGGCTGCGCAGGTCGTCGCAGACGTGCAGCACCAGCCCTTCATTGACCAGCATGGCGGCGTTTCCCAGGCTGAACTGGTTCTGGGCAAAAGCAGCAAGCTGCATCGTATCTTTCATCAGGCATGGGCCCGCGGCGAGCCCGGGGCTCGGAATGCCGCGCGCGCGCGGGTAGTTGCGCTTCATCGCGTCATAGACTTTGCGATAGTCGAGGCCCGCCGACTTCGCGATCAGGTAGAATTGATTCGAGGTCGCAAATTCGATGTAGCGGTAGGCGTTACTGAACAGTTTCGCGAATTCCGCCTCGCGCGGCTTGACGATGATGAGCTCCGGCGCGATGGCCGAAAACAATCTGGCGGCTTCCTCCTCGGCAGCGGCCGTCGTGCCGCTGATGATTTGCGGCGTTTCCTTGAGCTCCTTGATGCCTTGTCCTTGCACCATGCGCTCCGGGCAGAACGCAACCTTGAGATGGCGGTTTCTGCGCAGCAGGTAGGCATCGAGCCAATCGGTCGTGCCCGGGAACACGGTCGAGCGCAGCACCAGGAGCTGCCCATCCGCGAGATACGGCAGCAGCGCATCGATGCAGTCTTGCACTACTTTGCGGACTGGATTGAGGAACTCGTCGATCGGGGTGCCGATGGTGATGATCACTGGGCCGGTTTGGAAAATATCCGCCGGCAAGGACGTGAAAAGGAGTCGGTTTTGCTTGACCGCTCGCAGCAGCAGCTCTTCCCCGCCGTATTCGATGAACGGCAGGCGGCCCGATTGCAACGTCGCGAGCGCGTTCCGATTGACGTCGTGCACATTGACGCGGTAGCCAGCCTCGGCGAATGCCAGCACCAGCGGAATGCCGACATGGCCGGCGCCTCCGACAACGGTGAGATCCCCGCAATCGAGGCGCGCAGGCATCGCTGCAGTCGGCTTGGTGCCGGCGATGTTCACGCAAATGCTCCAATAATTGGCGCGAAGAGAGACACGCCGCGATGACGCCGAGTGATACCCCAGCCGTCGGCGCAATACAAAGGCTTCGCTCGCACCACGGTTAAAGCTCGCGTGGAACCGGCAACGGCGTGACCAGCTTGCCGCGATAGCCTTTCGCCCGCAGCTTGGGTGCAAGCTCGTCGGCAATGTGCCAGGAAAAAATGACGGCACATTCGGGCTGATCCGAAAATAGCCGACTTTCCTCCACAACGGGGATGGAGGTTCCAGGCATGCATTTGCCGATCTTGAGCGAGCCCGCGATCTCGCAAACGTAATCGATGATCGCCTCGTCGAGACCGAGATAGTTGACCAGCGTCGAGGCGCGCGAGGGCGCGCTGATCCCACAGATGCGCGCGCCATTCTCCTTGAGGTCGCGGACAATGGCCAAGAGCCTGAGCTTCGACAGCATCACGTCGTTGCGGAAGGCTTTCAGCCGCGAGAGCATCGCCTCCCCGCGCGGCTCCGCGGCAAGCATCTTCGCGACGCTGCCGTTGAGGGGCCGCGTGCCCTGCCGGGCCGCATAGACGCGAATCGATCCGCCATGGGTCGGAATGGAGCGCGCGTGAAAGACTTCGAGCCCGTGCATCTTGAGAAGGTTCGCGAGGCTCGTGAGCGAGTAGTAACGCAGGTGCTCGTGATAGATCGTGTCGTATTGCAGCCTTTCCAGCAAGCCGATGAGGTAGTGCGACTCGGAGATGAACACGCCGTCCAGACCAAGGAGATCGAGAATGGCCTCGACGATAGAATGCACGTCCTCGATATGCGCGAAGCAATTCGCCGCCGTGACGACGCGCGCGGGGCCGTGCTCGCGCTTGACCTCGGCCGCGACCTCCGGGGTGAAGTAGCGCTTCAGGGTGGGAATGCTGCGGCTGTTGGCGATCTCGCCGACCTCGGTCGGTTCGATGCCGAGGACACGGTGGCTCTTGAAGTTCGAGAGCAGCGTGCCGTCATTCGAGCCGATGTCAATGACGAGGTCCTGCGGTTTGAGCTCGAGCATTGCCGATGCCTCGGAATAGAGTTCGGCAAAATTATCACGCAGCAGTTTGGTGGTGCCGCTGGTGTAGGGATATTCCGGCGGGAAGATGATGACGGGGTCGACCGCCAAGCCAAGCTGCACCAGCTCGCACTTCGCACAGTGCAGAAGGTCGGTCGGGAACCACGGCTGCTGCCGCGGCACTTCGCCGATGGCAACCATCTGATTCACCGGCGGCATGTAGCCGAGCGAGAGCACTTTGACGAGCGGCGCATCGCCGCAGACCTGACAGTACTCTACCGGAACGCTTGCTCCGCTGCCTGCGGCACGGGCGACTTTTGCGCCAGCCAATTCCATCTCCTTGCGGCTCATGCTGCCGGCGCCATGCTCGCGTGGTCCCAATACCATTTGAGCGTCGGCGGCAATCCTTCGTCGAGCGTGACACGCGGTGCGTAGCCGAGTGCGGCGAGTTTCGAAATATCGGGGCAGCGCCGCGGCGTGCTGCCCTCGAGCACCGCCGAGGGCCCGAGCACGATGTCACGACCGGCAATTTTGGCGATGCGGCGGGCGAGATCGGCAATGCTGACCTCTTCCGCCGTGCCGACGTGGTAGATGCCAAGATGCTCGCCCTTTGCGCGCATGATCATGACGCCCTGTACCAGATCGTCGACGTGGCAGAAACTGCGCGTCTCCGCGCCGCTTCCCTGGATCGGAAACGGCACTACGCCGCTCGCCTGCTTGCTCATCGCCCGTTTGAGGCGCACTGCGAATTGTGGGATGACATGATCGAATCCCATATCTGGACCATAGACATTGTGTGGCCGAAAGATCAGCACCCGTTCGAAATGCTTGCGTCCGTGACTGATGACCATCATCTCGCTGATGATTTTGCCGGCGCCATAGGAGAGGCGCGGATTGAGCGGATCGGGAACGACGAGCGGCGCGCTTTCGTCGGTCGGCACGCGCGGCGGCGACTGGTAGACCTCGGAACTTGAGGCGAGGATCAGCCGCCCGACCCCGTGGCGGCGGCAGCCGTCGATGACATTGACAATACCTTTGACGCCGACGTCGAGCACGAGATCGGGGGCGCTGTAAAAAGTCGCCGTGCCGTTGACGAAGGCGAGGTGATGCACCTCTTCGATGCCGCGCATGGCGGCATCGACGGCTGCGGCGTCACGAACGTCGCCGCTGACGAACTCGATGTCGTGGGCAACCTCCTGCAGCCGGCGCAGGGCTCCGCGGGAATTGTCGTCGAACACCCGCACGGTCTCACTCTCACGCACCAGCGCCTTGACCAAGGCCGAACCGAGAAAGCCGCTGCCGCCGGTGACCAAAATATGCCGTGCGCTCATGCGTGTGCCATCTTCCCTTTTCCCGACGCCCGCATACCACATCGAAGTGCCGGCGGGACACCCGGATCAGGACCGTACAGACGGGCTGAAATAGGATAGGCTTGCATTTGAGCCCATCAATAAGAGGCTCTCATATTTATCACGGGGAGGACTTCATCATGCCTGTGCTGTCGTACCGCTGCGGCGCCATCGCGCTTGCCTGTGCCTTGGCCACGCCCGCCAGCGCGCAGTTGCTCACGCGCAAGGACGTATCGGCCGCCATGGCGCTGACCATCGCGCAAACCGCCATGGCCGCCTGCGCCGCAAATGGCTATCGCGTCTCGGCCACCGTTGTCGGCCGCAACGGCGAGGTGCTGATCCAGATCCGCGGCGACGGTACCGGGCCGCATACCATGGAGAACAGCTTCAAGAAGGCCTTTACCGCGCGCACCTTCCGCATCCCCTCGGGAGAAATGGAAGAGCGATTGAAAAAGAATCCCCAAATGGGCGCCCAGTATCTCACCGGCTTCACCACCGCGCGCGGCGCGCTGCCGATCAAAATCGGCGACGAGGTGATTGGCGCTGCCGGCGTCTCCGGCGCTCCGGGCGGCGATAAGGACGAAGCCTGCGTACAAGCGGGCCTTGAAAAAATTTCCGCCGATCTCAAGTGAGCGCCAGGTCATGCGCCGCTTCGTGATTGGCGTGGCTGCAATCGCTGTCCTGGCGGCGGGCACCCTGGTCATTGGCCGAACCGCCCCGGTCGATGAAGAGCAGGCCGCGAAACATGCGGATCACGCGTTGATCGCGGCTCTCGGCAAGGGCGATCAAGCGGCGGTCCGCGCTTTTCTCGACCGCCACTTCACCTTCACCGATCGCCACGGAACGACGCTATCGCGGCGCGAGGCGCTCAAGGATTTTTCCGCGCTCTCCGCCGCAGCCAGTGGGACCGACGGCGACGTTGAAGTCCATTTCTACGGGCGGATGCTGACGGTCCGTGGAGCGCACGAGGATGCACGGTTCCTGCGCGTTTTCGTCAAGCGGCGGCACGCCTGGAAGGCGTTTCTTCTGTTCGAAACGCCGATCGCTGCCGCAGGCAGGCCGGCTTCGGTCGAGCAAGCCGCCGGTGCGGGCGACTGCCACAACCCCTGCCGGAGCGTGCCCTATACGCCGAAGACGGAGATGGACAAGGACATCCTCGCTGCCTGGCAAAAGACCAAGCTGCTTGAGTGGAAGCCCGATGCCGCGCAGTGGGCGAGTTTCATCGCCGACGAATTCATGATAATCAACAACACAACGGTCCGCAACAGAGAGCAGCGCGTCGCCATCGCCAAGCGGTCGCAGGATGCCGGCGTCGGCACTCCAGGCGATCCGGTTGTCTCCATGCAGATCTACGATTTCGGCAGCAATTCAGCGGTGATGATCTCACAGCATGCGCCTTATCGCGGCGGCAGGCCCTACACCAACGTGCGCATCTGGGTGTGGCGGGACAATCGCTGGCAGCTGGCCTTGAGTCAGCAGGTAGCGCTGGAGTCAGCGGCGCCCGTCCCCGCCGTGGCGAGCAAAGAGTAACGCCGCCTCATCAGCTCGCGCCCCGCCTGTGGCGCGCATGAGCAGCCACAGCGCAATTGATAGGTTCAGCAGGTTCCAGATCAGGCCATTCACAAAGGCGGCGCGGTAAGAGCCGGTCAGATCGAAGAGTGCGCCGGACATCCAGCCGCCGAGCGCCATGCCGAATAGCGTCGCCATCAGCACGATGCCAAGGCGCGTCCCCGCTTCCTTTGGCGAGAAATACTGGCGCACGATTATGGCATACATCGGCACAATGCCACCCTGGAACAACCCGAACAGCGCCGAGATCACGTAGAGCGAGGCCAAGCCGTCGAAGAGAAGATAAAGCAGCAGCGCCACGCCCTGCAGCGCGGAGCCTAGGACGAGCGTCGCTACGCCGCCGATGCGGTCTGCTACGAAACCCGACCCGATGCGGCTGAAGATGCCGAAGCCCAGCATCAGCGACAGCATCTCGGCGCCACGAGCAACGCCGTAACCAAGATCCCCGCAGTAGGCGACGATATGGACTTGCGGCATCGCCATCGCCACGCAACACGCGACACCAGCGACGCACAACACCGCCTGCAGCGCGTTGGCGGAGAGGCCCGGCCCACGCTGCGCCGCCACGATCGATGCATCCGCCACCTGCTCGCCACCGCTCGGTGCGCGTCGTCGCAACATCGGCAAAAACAGCAGCATGAGGAGGGGGCATACCGCGCCGACCCCGATGTGGGTCGCCCGCCAGCCCTCCGCGGTAACCAAATGCTGCAGCAGGGGCGGCCAGATTGCGCCGCCGATATAGTTGCCGCTGGACACAATGGCGACGGCAATACCACGGCGGCGGGTGAACCATTGCGACGTATCCGCCATCAACGGCCCGAAGGTCGCGGAGGTGCCAAGCCCGATCAGGAGGTGCGCGAGCGCAAACAGCATGAGAGAGGGGGCAAATCCGGCGGCGATATAGCCGATGCCGAGCGCGCTCACGCCGCAGAGGACGGGGGCCAGAATGCCGAATCGGTCGGTGAGTTTTCCCATCACCACACCGCCCAAGGCAAAGCCGATCATCGCAAGCGTGAACGGTAGCGAAGCATCGCCGCGGGCGACGCCGAACGCTGCCTGAACCGGGGCCAGCACGACGGGCACCGACCACGTGCCGACGCTGCCGATAGTGGAGAGCACCGCGGCGGCAGTCAGCCGCAGCCAGGCAGAGGGGGACTCGACCCCGGCATGAACCGTTCCAAATATTGGCATGGTCTGGGCGTGTTCGCCGCCGCTTCTTTGTCGGCGGCCTCTCGCGCCTTCCTTGCCAAGCCGCTTGAGCGCGAGCAACCCCGATGGCACACAAAGTTGAGCGCTCTCCTGCATAGCTGCTGCGCGCCCGACCAATAGACGGCCGCTTTTCGAATTGCGCCTTGCGGGATCGCAGCCAAGGCTCGAAGATCGCGAGCCTACCGGCTCGGATCGCGGGGAGGAAATGTCGCAACCGACCGCCTTGCGTCTCGCGCTGTCCGGCCATCGCGCGCCGGTCGATTATGATCGCGCAGTGACCTATTCCGGCATGATCGCGGAGGAAGACGTGTTCGTGCCGATGCGCGACGGGGTCAAGATTGCGATCGACATTTATCGTCCCGATACGGCGGACAGGCTACCGGCACTGCTCGCCTTCTCGATCCACAACAAGGACCTGCAGGGGCCGGAACCCGCCCAAGCCTCGCTGACGCATCCGGCGTGGTCGATGTTATGGACCGGCCCGGCGGAGGCCGATGACACGCGCTTCTTCGTCTCGCGCGGCTATGTGCACGTGATCGGCAATCCACGCGGCATCGGCAAATCTGAGAGCGGCGGCTCGCGCGCCTTCGATAGCTATGACCTCATCGAATGGATTGCGGCGCAGCCGTGGTGCGACGGCAATGTGGGCATGGTCGGCATTTCCGGCTTCGGCGCCGAGCAGTTCATGGCTGCCAAGCTCAACCCGCCGCATCTCAAAGCGATCTTTCCACTCGATCCGCGCGGCGCCTATGGCGAAGCCGGCGGTTTTCGCGACGAATATCCCGGCGGCGTGATCCATCTCTTTCGCTTCCTGCTGCAGGTCTATGCCTCGGCCCATCAGCAGAAAGGGCAGCCGAAGCCGTTGCCGCCGGAGCGGGAAAAGTTGTGGCAGGAGGCGATCGCCAATCCCGATTTCAAGATGTACCCGCACGTCTACAACGTGCTGACGTTCAAAGGCCAACACTTTCCGGTCTTCTTCGACATTCTTATCGACCCCTACGACAAGGAAGAGGCGGTCGAAAAAAGCGAGGCGGAATTCTCGAAAATAAAGGTCCCAACCTATACCGGAACAGGATGGTACGGCTGCACGTACAAGACCCATCTCAACGGAGCGCAGAACTGGTTTCGCAACCTCAAGACTGCCCACAAAAGGCTGCTATTTGCCGGTCCTGCCCATCTCGACCGGCCGGTCAAGGCATTCCACAACGAAATGCTGCGCTGGCACGACCAGTGGCTCAAAGGAATCGATACGGGAATTCTAAACGAACCGCCGGTGCGATTCTGGGTGATGGGCGCTAATGAATGGCGCACCGCCAGCGATTGGCCGCCGCCGGAGACGCAGTGGACCAAGTTTTATCTGCGCGGCTGGGAGCGCCTCAGCAGCGAGCCCTTTGTGCCGTCGAGCGCCGACGATTACCAGGCGCCAGATGCCTTCGCGCAAATGCCGGCGAGCCAGACGAACCGCATTCAGAAGCTGCGCTACCTGAGCGAGCCATTGGCCGAAGACGTCACCATCGCCGGCCCGAGCGTGCTTCATCTCTACGCGGCGATCGACCAGGATGACACCAACTGGATCGTCATTCTCAAGGACGTGGGCCCGGACGCAGGCGTGCAAACCGCGCGCGAAGACGAGCGCGACATCTCGGGCCTGCACGAACGCGAGCTCACCCGCGGCTGGCTCAAGGCGTCCCACCGCGCAGTCGACTCGAAACGATCGCTGCCCGGTCGGCCGTGGCATCCGCTCACGCGTGCGGCCCTCAAACCGGTCGTACCCGGCGAGATCAACGAATACGCGATCGAGATCATGGCGACCGCCAATGCGTTCAAGCGGGGTCACCGTATCTGCGTCGAAATTGCGAGTCTCGACATCGCAACCGGCGTCGGCGGCGCCACGAATGTGGAATACATTCCCTACCACATCTGCAGCAGCAAGACCGTGCTGCACAAGATCTATCACGATCCCGAGCATCCCTCGCATCTCTTGCTGCCGGTCATTTCTATTGGGTGAGATGCGAACCACGACCACGAGGAGCCACCAATGTCCGAGATTACGATCGCGAACCCCGACGCGCTGGGAAAGCCGCTTGGTCAATATTCGCAGATCGCGCGCGTGAAGGCATCGGAACTGCTGTTCATCGCCGGGCAAGTGGCGACCGATTCCAGCGGCAAGGTCGTCGGCGCGGACGACTTCGATGCGCAGTGCCGGCAGGTTTTCGCTAATATCGAGACCGCGCTGAAATCGCAGGGCGCGAGTTTTGCCAACGTGGTCGAGTTTACGACCTATCTTGTCCATTCGCAGGACATCGCGAAGTTCATGGCCTATCGTCTGCGCGAATTTCCCCGGCTCTTTCCGCGCGGCGCCTATCCGCCCAACACGCTGCTGATCGTCGACCGCCTCGTGCAGGAGCCGTTCCTCATCGAAGTCAAGGCGATGGCCGCGCTGTAACATCCTGCGAGGACAATACGGATGCCCATTCATCTCGAACCCGGGCCCGACAATGTGCATTGGGGATATTTCGACGCGCGGCTGCCGCCGCGAGTGACGATCGACAGCGGGGAACGGTTGACGATCTCCAGCGTCTCGGGCGGCCCCGAGCTCATGCCGGCACCGCCGCTCAAAGTGCCGCCCGCGCTTCCCGCCATTCACCAAAAAGTGGCGCGCCAGTTGGGGCCGCATATCTTGACCGGACCGGTTGCGATCAAGGGCGCACAACCCGGGCAAGTGCTCCAGGTCGACATCGAGGACATCGAGGTGTTCTACGACTGGGGTTATAACTCCGTGCGTCCGCTCGCTGGCGCCTTGCCCGACGATTTCGCCGAGAACCGACACATCCATGTCGTGCTCGACCGAGCGCGCAAGTGCTGGCGGCTCCCGTGGGGACAGGAAGTTCCGTTGGCGCCGTTCTTCGGCGTGATGGGCACGGCGCCTCCGGCGGCCTGGGGCATGATCTCGACCGCGCCGCCGCGCAAGAATGGCGGCAATCTCGATAACAAAGAGCTCGTGGCCGGCACTACGCTTTATCTGCCAATCTTCGTTCCCGGCGCGCTGTTCTCCGTCGGCGATGGACACGGCGTTCAGGGCGACGGCGAGGTCTGCGTCACGGCCGTCGAGACGGGATTGACCGGCACGTTTCGGCTTACGCTGCGCGAGGACATGCGGCTCGAATGGCCGATGGCCGAAACCCGGACGCATGTGATCACGATGGCATTCGATCCCGATCTCGATGATTGCGTGGTGATTGCGCTGCGACACATGCTCGACCTCATTTGCGCGCGCGCGGGCCTCGACCGCTATCAAGCCTATTCATTGGCGAGCCTCGCCGCGGATGTGCGCGTGACGCAGGTCGTCAATGGCAACAAGGGCATCCACGTGATGCTGCCCAAGCGGTATCTCGCGCGCGGATGAATGGGAAGCTGTTCGCGGGAGCTCAATCCTGCGTGCCGAGCTTGATCACGTCCGCGACCTTGTTGTCCTTGGGATCGACAATCACGATCTGCTGCGCGGTGAGAAAGAATCGGTGGCTCTTCACCTGCGGCACCTTCTGTGCCACCTCGGCCGGCATCGGCCGCGGGGTAATCCCCTGCGGGATCGGATCGCCAATCTCCGTCTTCACGTCGGCTGCATCGGCCTTCATGTCCTTGACGAATTCTCTGATCGTATGACGCTGTTCGAGTGTCAGGTTGAGCTTCGGCGCCGGGGCAAGCACGTCTTCGGGCTGCCGTGGCGTAACTTGCGCCGGCGCGTCTGCGGCAAGGCACGACAGCATCAATGCGAGGCCAGTGGTCATGGCCTTATGCATTGTATCCTCCCGAAATCACCCGCCGCTCGGCACCGGAGCCAAGATCGCCCATATCGGCGCTACCCAATCGAATTGAACTTTTCTCCGCCGGAATAGTTCCCGCCTATCTCGCTCCCGCAGCGCAATTGAGTTCCGCCATCCGGCGTTCCCATGCAACTCTCGACGTCCCATATTAAGGAGCGAGCCGGCTTCACTGGCGGCTGGCGAGCCAGCAGAGCTTTTAAAAAAACTCATCAGAAGAACGCGTGATCATGAGTAGAGCATTCGTCAAAGACTTGGAGGATGCGGTCGAGGAGTTGCCGGATCGGCCCATTTCTTCCCATCCCAACCTCGTGACTGCCGAGGGGTTGGCGCGCATCGAGGCCGAGGTCGTGCGCCTGCAGCAGGAGCACGCCGCCGCGCACGAGGCGATGGACCGCGCCGCGCTCGCGCGGGCCGCTCGCGACCTGCGTTATTGGACCGCGCGACGGGCGAGCGCACAGCTCACTCCCCAACCGAGCGATGGCAGCAAGGTGCATTTCGGCGCGACTGTCACCATCATACGCGACGATGGCCGCCGTCAGACCTTCCGCATCGTCGGCGAGGACGAGGCCGACCCCGCGCACGGGACACTCTCGCATGTATCGCCGCTGGCGCGCGCGTTGTTCGGAAAACAGGTCGGCGACACGGTAGAGGTCGCAAACTCGCAGGCCGAGATCGTCGAGATCGCTTGAGGCGCCACGCCCTCAAGGTTTCCCGGACCACGCCTTGAAATCCGCCTCCGACACGCTCGGCAATTTCTTGAGGAAGGCGACGATGGTCCAGATTTCCTGGTCCGGCACCTCGACCAGACCGAAGCTCGGCATGCCGGTCATGTGAATGCCATTCTTGACGACCCAGAACAGATCCTGCGGCCTGCGCTCGTTGACCAGGTCCTTGAGGTCGGGCGGATCGGGACGCAGACCTTCAGAGAATTTGGCCCAATTGACCCCGGGCGCGCCGTGGCAGTTGACACAGCCGCGCTCGGAAAAGGCCCGCGCTCCGGCCTGCACCATCGCGGGATCCTCGAGCGATACGGAAGGGGTGTCCAACGCGTGCCGCCGGATCGAGGCAAGGCGGACCTGGACGAGCGCCCATTTCACCGAGTCCGGATCGTCGACCGTCGCGGCAACGTTGTAGAAACCGCCAAAGAAAAACACCGCGGCGGCGATCGCCGCGAGGATGGCGAGAACGCCGATCAATGCCAGGAGGGTTTTCATGCGCAACTCCGCGAGCCCGATGCCGCGATCCTAGCGCGGCCAGCGCAAAAAGAAACGGCCGCGCGGCCAATGCGCGATGCCCGACATTACGTCCACGCGGTCGGCTATTGCAGCGCTGATGCCAGACAGAGGTGAAGACACCTTCTGCTTGCGGCCAGATGCCCTTTGTGAGCACCGCGCGACCCGCTAAGCTCCCTGCGTCCGCGTACAAAGGGCATCAGCGACAACGGAGATCGCAAATGGCAAAGGCGTATTGGATCGCGTTCTATCGATCAATTTCCAATCCGGATGCATTGGCTGCCTACGCCAAGCTCGCGGGCCCGGCAATCGCTGCTGCCGGCGGACGCTTTCTGGCGCGCGGCAACGCGGCAAAGGCCTACGAGGCGGGGGTTGCCCAGCGCGTGGTCGTCATCGAATTCGATAGCGTCGATAAAGCCGTAGCCGCGCACGAGAGCGAGGGCTATCAGGCGGCGCTGAAAGTGTTCGGCAAAGCGGCCGATCGAGACCTGCGCATCGTCGAGGGCCTTGCCTAGACGACGGCGCAGGTCGGCTAGCCGCACGATGGCGGCAACGCACGTGAGGTGGCCCGAGTAGTCCCGGAGGAGGCGCCATGGCGCTCACCGCAGCGAGCATTTGTAACTTCGGCTGGAAGGCGCGCGAGTTCAAACTCAAAGGTGTGGACGGCAAGATTTATTCACTTGCCAACGTGCGCGGGCCGAAGGGCATCCTCATCGCCTTTATCTGTAATCATTGCCCTTATGTGAGGGCGGTAATCGACCGCTTGGTAACAGAAGCGAATGCGCTCAAAGGCATCGGTATCGGCACGATCGCGATCATGCCCAACGACACTGAATCCTATCCCGAGGATTCTTTCGACAACATGAAGCGGTTCGCGCAGGATCAGGGTTTCGCCTTCCCCTACGTGATAGACGAGACGCAAGAGGTCGCGCGCGCTTACGGTGCGCAATGCACTCCCGATTTCTTCGGCTTCAATGCAAACGACGAGCTGCAATATCGTGGCCGTCTCGATGCTTCCCGCACGAGCCTGGTGCCCGGCGCGCGGCGTGAGCTCTTCGAGGCGATGACGCAAGTGGCAGAGACCGGCCGTGGCCCGCTCGAGCAGACCGCAAGCATGGGATGTTCGATCAAGTGGCGGGATTAGAGCGATGATCAGAAACTTCCACGTGCTCTATGTCGGACAGATCGAACTCGACAATATCGGCCGCTCCGGTACACCGGCCAACGAGCGGCGCTACTCCGCCGAACGGTTGCGGGAAGTCTTCGCCACGGCCCGCGAAATCGCACAATTAATGGAGCGCCTCGGCTATGACGTGTTGTGGACGGCCGAGCATCACTTCCAGCGCGAGGGCTACGAGTGCCTGCCCAACCTGATCCAGCTCGGACTGTGGCTCGCCACGCAAACCCAGCGGCTCAAGTTTGGCTGCGCCTTCAATATCCTGCCGATGTGGCATCCGATCCGCCTTGCCGAGGATTACGCGATGGCCGACATCGTCACCGACGGGCGCATCATCATGGGCGTGGGCCGCGGCTATCATACGCGCGAGGTGGAGACCTTCGGCTCGCCGCTCCTCGACGCGCAAGCCAATCGCGAGCTGTTCGAGGAACAGCTCGAGCTCCTTCTCAAGTGCTTCAACGAAGATGCCTTCCATCACAAGGGCAAGTACTACGAGTGTCCGCCGCCGGTCGAGTACCGCGGCTACCGCCTCAAAGACATCACCGTGATCCCCCGACCCAAGCATTTGCCGGTCGAGATTTGGATGCCGATCGCCAGCGGCAAAACCATCGAGCTCATGGCGCGCTACGGGCTCAAGGCGATGGTCACGCTGAACGGGCAGAAGATCTTGGACGACGTCGTGCGCGCCTATCACGATGCATGCGAACGGCAAGGCCGAAGCAAAAAGCTCGGCGAAGATATGATCTGGGGAGCTGGCATATACCTTGCCGACACCGAAGAGGAAGCCATCCGCCGGCTCGAGCCCTCGCACGATGAACGCTTCAAGTGGTTTGCGCCATTCGGGTTCGTGCGCTACGCCGACGAGCATGGGCGCACCTGGGGCACGCCCGGAGCGCCGGCCGGCGTGCCCTCGCTGCGCGACGGCGTCGCGCAAAAGGCGTGGTTCTGCGGCCCACCGGCCCATGTTATCGACGGCATCAAGTCGGTGGCTGACAAATATCCGGGGCTCGAAAACTTCATGCTCCATTGGGCCGAGGGCTTGCCACCGAAAGAATTCAAGGAGCAACTCACCTGGTTCGCCAAGGACGTCATGCCCGCGTTCAAGCGCGCGTAAGCTGCCGCGCGTCCGCAGTCACCAAGGGGCGGTCGAGGGATCAAAAGAACAATGAAAGACAACGTGAAGCGCGTCTTCTACGTGCGCTATGTCGCGCATCCCTGCTATCTCGACATCATCGCCCAGCGGCCCGAAATACGGCTCGACAAACTCGAGAACGAGAGCTCCGACGACGTCGTTGAGGCGATCATGGCGGCCGCGCACGCCTACCAGATCGGCTCCTCACGCGACGAACTCAAACCACGCTTCTATGCCCGGCGTGAATTGCTCGCGCGCATGTCCAACCTGCTTGTCGTCTCGACGAACGGCGCCGGTTTCGACACCGTCAACGTCAAAGATTGCACAGAAGCGGGCGTGCTCGTGGTCAATCAGACCGGCGGCAACGCCGAGGCGGTGGCCGTGCATGTGCTTGCCATGCTGCTCGCGCTCTCAAAGCAGATCGTGCAGACCAACCATGCTTTGCGGCGCGGCACGATGCGCGGCCGCAACATCTTCATGGGCAACGATGTCAAAGGGCGCACCATCGGCGTCGTGGGCATCGGCAACG
>DATFQX010000497.1:0-10094 GCA_035263865.1 Xanthobacteraceae bacterium | reverse complement strand
AGCACCTTGCGATAGAAGTCGATAGAGCGATCGACATCGCTGACATGGATGCCAATGTGCCCAACCCGGCCTAGGTGAATGCCCATGCTATCCTCCTCAACTCACGCTTACGACGCTACCAGCTAATGGGGGAGTTTCAAGAATGAGGTTGCATCGGCACTGGTCAAGGCGATTGTTGGACGCGATCAAAGTACAACCGCGGCGCAGTGAGCCAGGCGGCGGGTGGCTGAGAGACCGTCGCGCTCCCGCCTGTGATATAGTGGGTAAGTCGTAAATTCAGGTCGTAAATTCACCCCGATATCTCCTGACTGATCCTCGCCAATTCGATATCCTAGTGTCCGGTCCCGGCTGGTGGGGGTCGGATGCCATTCGATCAACTACATCGCCGCGAGTTCATCTCGCTTCTCGGCGGCGCGGCCGTGTGGCCGCTTGCGGCGCGCGCAAGAACGGCTGCCAATGCCGGTGATCGGGCTCCTCAACGCCGGGTCGGCAGAGGGATTCGCTCGCCGGTCTGAAGACGCGACGAATATTAACGCTCAAGGGAGGACGACCATGAGCCATGCATTTCGAGCGACAGTGATGATCGCGGCTGCCGCCGGGGCGCTGTCGGGGGTGGCATATGAGCGGCTTTACGCGCAGGGCGCCGAGCCCAATGCCGCGCCCAACCCGTACAAGATGCAGGACGACTGGGCGCAGCTACCCGAGGGTCGGAAATTCGGAGCGGCCATCAAGGTCCAGGTCGATCACAGCGATGGCAAGAGCATCTGGGTGTTCGAGCGTTGTGGCGGGAGAGAGTGCACGGATTCTACAATCGCGCCGATCATGAAGTTCGATGCCTCCGGCAAGTTTCAAAAGGCGATCGGCGCAGACAAGTTCGCCATTCCGCACGGTTTCTATGTAGACCGCGAAGGCAATGTGTGGGGCGGCGACCAGATCGCCAGGAACGGTAAGGGCGCTGATCTCATCAAGTTTGCCTCCGACGGCAAGGTGTTGATGGTTTTGGGCAAGCCGGGAATGCCCGGCAACGGTCCCGGCTATTTGAGTACGGGTAGCGCGGTCGTGGTCGCGCCCAACGGCGAAATCTACGTCGTCGATGGGCACGGCGAAGGGACCAACGACCGCATCGTCAAGTTCTCCAAGGACGGGACATTCATCACCGCGTGGGGCAAGCACGGCAAGGGGCCAGGCGAATTCGACACGCCGCACGGCATCGCTCTCGATTCGATGGGACGCGTCTACGTCGCCGACCGCGCCAACAACCGCATTCAGATTTTCGAGCCGGACGGCAAGTTCGTTGCCGAATGGAAGCAGTTCGGGCGGCCGAGCGACGTTGCCATCGACAAGAACGACATGATCTACGTCGCCGATTCGCAATCGACCCAGAGCAACAATCCGGGCTTCAAGAAGGGCATCCGCATCGGCAGCGTCAAGGACGGCACAGTCACCGCCTTCATACCGGCGCCGTCGGTCGAGGCCGGCGCGCCGGAAGGCATCGGCGTGGACGACGCGGGCAACATCTATGCTGGCTGGACCGCCAAGATGGCCGTGCGGCGCTACGTGAAGTAGTGGCGTGCGAGGCAGCGCGCTGTAGGGCGGGTTAGCAGAAAGGTAGCCCGCCGCGTCCTACAGGTTCGGTGAAGCAATGAGAACAGGCCGCGAGGGGCACATGCGACGACGTGATGTAATCATGCTTCTCGGAAGCGCGGCGGCATGGCCGCTCGCGGCGGACGCTCAGCAGTCAGCGATCCCAGCGATCGGGTTTCTGCACGCCGCATCGCCCGACGGCAACGCGGATCGTATACGTGCATTCCGCCAAGGCCTCAAAGATGTCGGCGTCGTGGAGGGCGAGAACGTTGTCGTCGAATATCGCTGGGGCGACAACCAAATTGATCGATTGCCAGCGCTGGCAGCCGATCTGGTTTTTCGCCGGGTCGCGGTGATTGCTGCGGTCACAAACACTGCGGCGCTCGCAGCCAAAGCCGCGACAGCAACCACCCCAATCGTTTTCCTCGCGAGCGATGATCCGGTCAGAATGGGTCTCGTCTCGAACCTCGCCCGTCCGGACGGCAACCTGACTGGGGCCAGTTTCCTAGCGGCCGAGCTGGCGGCAAAACGGATGGAGCTCCTGCGTCAGGTGGTGCCCCGCATCACTCGTATTGCCGCGTTCGTCGATCCCACCAACCCCACGGCGACCGAATCGACGTTGCGTGATTTGGAGGCGGCTGCCCGCGCCATGAGGCTGCAAGTTGACGTACATAATGCCGCCGACATTGGCCAAATCGAACAGACGTTTACGAGTTTCGCTCACGAACGACCCGATGCTCTATTCGTCGGAAGCTCCCCTTTCTTTACCGACCGGCGTGTCCAATTTGCCCTCCTGGCGGTGCTCCGCAAGCTGCCGGCGACATACCCATGGCGCGACTTTGCGGAAGTCGGCGGGCTGATGAGTTACGGAGCAAGTCTGCGCGATGCAATACGTCAGGTTGGAATCTATACTGGCCGCATAATCAAGGGTGCGAAACCTGCCGATCTGCCGGTCCTACGGTCGAGCAAGTTTGAGTTCGTCATTAACCTGCAAGCGGCTAGGGCGATCGAGCTCGAGGTGCCCAACTCAATCCAGTTGCTCGCCGATGAAGTGATTGAGTAAATCATTGCAACTTTAGCACCGTCGTTGCTGCGCTTGCTCACAGCCGCTTATGGCACGAAGCGGCGTTCCGCTGCGGTGCCAATGTTTGACCGCTATTGGAGGTGAAGCGGACATTTCGCGTGCGACGCGGCATGTCGATCGGGAGCGATTGACCCGAAGCCGTCATAGGCCGGATCGAAATTCCGCAGCGCAGCAGTCTATTGACCCCTATGGTGTGCTATCATTTGAGGCTGGCAGTTCGTCCGCGATCCGATTGACCAGGCTTTGGACGCGCTGTTGGAGGAAGCGGAATCTGCCCAAGCAATGGCGCCCAAATCGGAACCGCCCGATAACGGTTAACGCCCGTTGATGGACTCGGCCGCGGCTCAGGCCCCAACCTATTCAACCAGCAACGGATGCGGCATAAGATGGGGCGCAGCAGCTTGGCGGCCCTGCGCACGGATGGTCAGCGATGGATGCGCAAGAGTTTTTAAGGAAGACAGTCAATGTGTTGAACGGGTATGCTAATGAGCTTAATAAGATGGAGAGCGCCATCACAGCAGCCGCTTGCTCGGCGCAGGCTATCCCCAGTGTGAAAGAAATTTATAAAGAGCTTGCTGACGTGGCAGAAGAGTGCGGACAGACAATAGATTACTATGATCAAGAGGAACCATTTCCGGCTGAAGTACGCACAGCACTAATCCGTGTCCAAGAGAGCGTAAGGGCGTGCGTCCACGCGCTTCTGCTGCATCACATTAAAACAAAGGGTTGAATTAAGTGATCTTCCCGTTCGCCTAACCTTATTGGGGCACGGCGAGTTTAGTCCCATGGCAAAAGCAATGCCGAGGCTCACGCGCTCACGACGGCAAATTCGGCACAGCTGATGGATTGTCGGCTCTGTCTTTTTCGCTTCCCGCCACATTGCGCGCCCGCGCCGACGAGGTGATCGAATGACGTGAAGCGAGAGGGAGGCTCAAGATGAAACTTCCCCGCCGAAATTTTCTGCATCTGGCCGCGGGCGCAGCCGCGCTGCCGGTGCTGTCGCGCTTCGCTTGGGCGCAAGTCTGTCCGTCGCGGCCGGTGCGCATCATCGTCAAGTTTCCTGCAGGCCAAGCAACCGACACCATCGCCCGCCTCATGGGTCAATCGCTGTCGGAGCGGCTCGGGCAGCCATTCGTCATTGAGAACCGAACGGGTGCCGGCGGCAACATCGGCACTGAAAGCGTCGTGCGGGCAACGCCTGACGGTTATACGCTCCTGTTGGTCAGTATAACGAACGCGATGAACGCGACGCTCTTCAAGAAGCTCAATTTCAATTTCATCCGCGAAATAGCGCCGGTCGCGAGCATTGGTGGCGCCCTTATGTCATGGTGATCAACGCATCCGTTCCAGCCAAGACGGTCCCGGAGTTCATAGCCTACGCCAAGGCCAATCCGGGCAAGATCAACATGGGATCGTCCGGCAGCGGGTCCATGTCTTCGGCGAACGGTTCAAGATAATGACCGGCCTCAACCTAGTCCACGTTCCGTATCGCGGCGGTTACGTTCCCGATCTGCTCAGCGGACAGGTGCAGGTCGTTTTCGGCACCATATCTTCGAACATTCAGTACATCAGGGGCGGCATGCTGCGCGCGCTGGCCGTGGCAACTGCGACTCGTTCGGATGCAACTATTTCGGAAGGCACAGTCATTATGCAATTGAAGTGAATTTGATGTATCACACCCGATCACCTCGCTCTGGCGTTGCAGATAGTGCAGTAAGCAATATCAATAGGTTAGGCTACGCCTCGCGATAGCCACAGCGTTCATTTTCTGGACAGTTTATAGGGCCTCTAAAAGGCTCTGTGAGTATTTCTATTTTTTCTTTCGGTTTTTCTGGGTCCCGGCGCAGACGGGGGAGACGCGCGCTTGGATCGCTTCGTCGCCATCTCATTTTTCCAATTGCTGCATCGCCGACATCGTCATCGGCGAGGCGAACTCGCCGCGGCGGCCTCGCCATTATGGGCGGTTGCGGTGAGATATCGAGGTGAGATGGATCACGTTGGCTTGAAAGATCGATCGACCGATGACCGTGAGCGGGTCGACGCCTCTTATGGTCTTGCGCCCAGCGTGTTTGCTCCGTCCTGCGTGCCGTGCCGTCCCGCGCCGCCGACGAGATCGAGCGTTTGCACCGGGCAGCTAATGCCGAGGATACAGTGATGCTATCTCCTCAAGCGCGAGGCGGGCTAGACGGGCTCAAAATTGTCCGCAAAGTATTGCGCGGCCACGAGCCGCTGATCGGCTTGGTTCTTTGGGTTACGCGCGATCATGTCGCCAGCTGTAGGCGAGCCTGCGACTAGATCCGCATCCGAGATGCTAATGCCGCGAAGTTCCTCGCCAACGACGTATGGCCGCAACTCTGCAATCTGCTTTCTGCAATATTTTTGGAATTCGCTCATTGTTGCTTTCTCCTCAAGCGCGAGGTGGGCTAACTCTATGTCTTCGGCATCGACACGATAGGCGTCCGCATATTGCTCGCTCATGGCAGCGTTCCCCAAAATGTTTTTGAGCGCCGCACGTTCACAACGGGTCCTGCTTGAGCAGTCGACCGGAGCGTGGGCGAAAGCGTTTGTTTGAGCGTGGAATTTCGGGTTGAAAACCGTGGAAACTAACCGCGGAAACCCTTGCGAGAATGCGCGGCTGCAAAGTCAAGCGCGGGGACGCGGGGGGCACCCTCAGTAGAAAATCGGTCCGTACGGTGCGGCGTAGCCTGATTTCAGACGCTCGCAAGCTATGGCGTAGCTGCTGGCGTAGATGCCGTAAGGGGCAGACGAGCTTGTTCCGTAAGGTATCCAGTAGCTGGAATACGCCGGACATCCATAGCCGGAGTTGCGATATGCCCTTCGGCTGACGCCTGCAACGCTCGTCGCAGTTAGGGGCCGTTCTTGGGCTTCAGCGCTGGCAAGCGATAGCGTTACATTCTTTTGCGACCATTGAAGCGAGAGCGGCACCGCAGTCAATATTGCGGCTCCGCCGATAATCCCAATCATACCGAGCTTTTTCATGATCGGTCCTCAATCTTGATAATCGCTATAACGTGGCGCACGTGCGTAGCGTTCTTCCACTACAATGTATCTCAATCGCGCAAAGCGCATTCCCATTTGCGATCAATTCACTGTGACGCGCTTTGCCAATCATTCTTGTTGGCCATGTCGGGCCATGCAGGTCCGATACAGATGGATTTGGGTGTTACCCCACTCATGCAGCGGATATCGTTGGGCCAAGCGGTTGCACTCCTGAAGGGCCGCCGCGCGCGCCGCGCTGATTTGACCGGGGGCTCCCTGAGCAACCGCGCTAGCGATGGGGACCGCGGTCAACCAAAGAGCTGCGATGGTCGTTGCCAGCCCAAGCTTTGTCGTGGCCTTGGCGAACAACCTCGCGACTTTGTGTCTCTCTGGTTTCCGTGACATGTCCTCCTCCTGGCCCCAGATCGGATGTCACATCACCAAGCTAAGGAGGGACTGAAAGAGACGCTGTGACCGCAATCACAATTTGGTCGAACAGGAAGCGCAATCGGCCATTTTGTGATGGCCATCACAGCGGCCGAAGCAACGACTCGCAATGTTTGCTGTGACCGCCGCGCGCCCTTGGCCGGCCAGGCGATCTAAGACGGTCGTAACTAGATGCCTATGACAGTCTTGATATGCGGCAGCCCTGCGGATGGCTTCGAAATTGTCGGGTTGTTCGCCGATAGGGGCGACGCTGAATGCTATGCCGAAGACCATTCCCTTAAGGACTGGTGGGTTGCCAGGCTAATATCACCAGAGGCGTTCGCCGAAAGCAGGACGCCGGCTGCGACGGGACGTGGCCGCAGGTGACGCGCGGCCGGTTTCCTTGCGAACGCCGTCTCACCCCTCGGCTTCACGGTTGAGGGCGGCCTTGTTGAGGCAATAGTAGCCCGCGACACGGCTCACCAACGAGCGGTTCGCCCAATCGTTGAGGACCCGACTGACATTCTCCCGCGCAATGCCTGCCATCGCGCCGAGGTCGCTCTGGGAAACTTTCTGCCGAATGAGGACGCGCCCTTGGCCAATGTCACGGCCGAACGCCTCGGCGAGGCTCAACAGGGCGCGCGCAACGCGTCCCTTTACGGAAAGAAAGTTTGTGGCTACCAGCGCTTCGTTGGTGTCACGCAGCCGTCGCGCGAGCAAGGTGGTGATGTGACGGTAAAGCTCCGGCGTTGATTGCGCAAATGTCTCGAATGCGGCGCAGTCGACAAAGCTCAGCTTCGAATCGCGCAGCGCACTGACCGAAGCCGAGCGCGGTGCACTGTCGATCATCGATAATTCGCCGACAACAGAACCGGGCCCGAGTATTGCGAGAATGCGCTCACCGCCTGTCGCTACACTGACGCTCGCCTTGAGCAGGCCTTCCTCGACACGATAGCATCCGTCGCCATCATCCCCCGCCACAAACAACGTCCGAGAAGCTGCAAGCGAGAGGGGACGCGCCTTGGCGAACAGACGGTGCGACAATTCCGTTGGCAACGTCGCCAACCAACTTTCCAGCTGGGGAACTGATTTAGCCATCGGCAGTCTCGTCTATTTAACTGGACGGCAAGAACGTCACGGGAAGGTCTCACCAGCAGCTAACGGACCCATGCTCAGCGTGCCGCAGAGCGGAGGCCTCTCATCCGATGCAACATCCGCCGTCTGTTGCGGCTTCGGATTTGGATCGTACCGAGCCTTTTCGAATGCTTGTGTGAGCGGGTTCACACTTGCGTTACGGCTCTAAGGCCCAAAGGGACGGGTCAGCGAAGGTCCTTAATGAAAAAGGCCACTCACAACGGAGCGGCCCTCATCGACAGGCCGGATAGTCCAAAACTTACGTTCAAGAATCCGATGTCCAGTCCTCACGATTGGTCACGCTCGGGCATCAGTCTGCTGCGCCCGCGCCTCCAGCGGCCACGCCGCCGCCGCGCCCCTGATTAGGGTGATGAACGCGCGGCGCCTCACTCAATCACCTCGTCGGCACGCAGCAGAAACGACTCGGGGATTGCTGCCCCGAGGGCCTTCGCCGTCTTGAGGTTGATGACCAAGCCGAATTTGACCGGCTGCTGCACGGGCAGGTCGGCGGGGCCCCAGCATTTCAAAGGTCGCAGCTCGCTCAATTTCACCGATGCCGAACTCGACGCCGCGCTGCGTGAGGCGGTGGCCTTGGCGCAGGAGCCGGCCTAGCGCGCGCCGGCCTCGCTAGTCGGGCATGCTCCCTGCCTAGCCACCTTGGGGAATCCTCCTGTTATCAATGCTTAAGCAATTGAAATGTCCGCATTTTTTGAACTGACGTATCCAAGAAAATCCCAGGCAACGGGGTTGCTGCTAGGCACCGTCCCCCTGGCCTCCCAAGCGTAACTGATTTCTAGCGTCGGGGAATCCACAAGTCGCGACGGCTGTCGGCGCTCATTTTGGGCAGCCTTGGGTACGAGACGGACCGTCTTTATCTATCGGGGCTTATCGCGCTGGGTTTGGAGGGCGCCGGTCCACTTTCAGTCGATGGACACTTGAAGAGATTTAAATGAACACGGCTCCGCCAAGCCCTATTTTCCTCATACCCGACACAGCTTGGTATTCGAACAGGAGGCGCGGCAATGACCAAGATTTTGGATGAAGTGCTGGCGGCGAACGCCAAATACGCGGAAAGCTTCGGGGACAAAGGCAACCTGCCCCTCCCCCCGAGCCGTCATTTCGCAATCCTCACTTGTATGGATGCCCGCCTCGATCCGGCGAAGTATGCCGGTCTGTCCGAAGGCGATGCCCATGTGATCCGCAATGCTGGCGGTCGGGCAAGCGATGACGCGATCCGGTCACTGGTGATCTCGCACAAGCTCCTCGGCACACGCGAATGGTTTGTCATCCACCACACCGATTGCGGAATGTTGCTGTTCACCAACGATGACATGCGCGGGCTTCTAGCGAGCAGTCTGAAGACCGCGACATTGGATCAAAGCGGGTGGCGCGACTTGGGGGACGGTCCCGGGTCTACTGAAGGCAATTACATCAACTGGCTGACCTTTTCTGACAATGCCAAAAGCGTCGTCGAGGATGTCACGCGCATCAGAAACCATCCTCTTGTTCCCGATGACGTTCCGATTTACGGGTACATCTACGACGTGAAATCCGGAAAACTTTTAGAAGTTCCACAAGCCACGACGGTTGGGAAAGCGAGTTAGGCGGGACCGATATTGGAGAAGGCGCTCGGCCTCGACGTGCCGCCCACGCTGCTCGCCCGCGCCGACGAGGTGATCGAATAGAGACGCTATTGCTGCGGTGCATATGCCGGTTCCTGGCACGTTTGCGACATAGCAAGACCGCGGATGGACTTGACGTAGGCCGCATTGAAGTCCCGCAGTGCAGCGGTCTCCTGCCGTACTGAGGTGTGCTATCCTTTCGGTTCGAAGCACGGGAGGTACTTGGGCAGTGAAACGGCGCGAGTTCATCACGCTGCTCGGCAGCGCGGCGGCAACGTGGCCGCTCGCGGCGCGCGCGCAGCAGGGCGAGCGGATGCGGCGGGTCGGTGTGCTGATGGGCTATCCCGAGAGCGACTCGCAAGCTCAACGCTATATTGCTGCCTTCCGTGACGGTCTCCGCAGGCTCGGCTGGACGGAGGGCCGGAACGTTCAGCTTGACACCCGCTGGGCCACACCCGTCGACGCGGACTTGATGCGACAATTCGCGAAAGAACTTGTCGCGCTGCAGCCCGATCTCATTCTTTCGAACACTACACCGACTACAACGGCGCTTCTGCAACAGACGCGCACTATTCCTATCGTTTTCGCCATGGTCGCCGATCCTGTCGGCAGCGGATTTGTCGCGAGCTTCCCGCGACCGGGCGGCAACGTCACGGGTTTTTCGACAACTGAGGACTCGCTAGGGGGCAAGTGGCTGGAGCTGCTCAAGGAGATTGCGCCGCGTGTCAGGCGGGTCGCGATGCTGTTCAACCCGGCAGCGGCGACATATGCCGAGTATTGGCTGAACCCTTTCAAAGCCGCCGCTGTTTCATTCGCAGTGGAGGCGATCGCAGCACCTGTGCGCGACAAGTCCGATCTGGAATCAGTGATTGCCGCGCTGGCACGCGAGCCACATGGCGGCCTCACCGTGATGCCAGACAGCTTCACGGATGCCCATCCGCGAGAGATCACGTCGCTAGCGGCTCGCTATCGTCTGCCTGCCGTCTATGCGTACCGGTTGCCGCGCTTCGTGATCCCGCCCAGCCGGGTTTTCCCGCCGGTCGAATTCTGCCGCGGCACCCAGGCCCAGCCAGGCCCCGAACTCGCGGCCCGAGCGGAACACGTTCGGGTCCGCAACCGTCGTGGCAATCGCCGTGGCGATGATCGGCCCAATGCCCGGAATGCTCGCCAGCCGCTGACTGACGGGATTCGTCTTGTGCCAGGCCATCAGCTGCTTCTCCAGCGCTGTAATCGCCGCTTCGATC
>DATFQX010000496.1:0-2547 GCA_035263865.1 Xanthobacteraceae bacterium | reverse complement strand
GCCCGGCGCGATCATCGGCGGGATCGTGCTCGGCATCGTCGAAAGCTTCGGCTCCTACTGGTTCGGGCCGGAGCACGCAGTCACGATCTCTTTCGCTATCCTACTGGTTCTGCTGTTCGCTCGCCCACGCGGCCTCGTCGGAAGGCGAGGCTACGAATGAGAAGCTGGATCGTCCTCGTCGTCGTCACCGCGCTCATGGCAGCGCTGCCTCTGGCCGGTAACAATTACCTGCTACGGCTCGCGACAATCACATCCATGTACGCGGTGCTGGCGCAGTCCTGGAACTTCATCGGGGGGCTCGCCGGCTATCCCTCGTTCGCTACTGCCGCCTTTTTCGGGCTTGGCGCTTATGTGTCGGCGATCCTGCAGGTGCACGGCCTGCCGTCCGTGGCGGCCTGGGGCTGCGCCGGTCTGATCGCGATGCTGTTCGCAGCCTTCATCGGCGGCGCAATCCTGCACCTGCGCGGGCACTATTTCGCGATTGCGACCCTGGTCGTGGCGGAGATGCTGCGGGAGATCGTCAACACGACGCCCCACTTCACCGGCGGTGGGATGGGGCTAAACCTGCCCATCATGCGCATGTCTGTCGGCGCGCAGGCGCAGTTCTTTTTGTTTGCGATGTTAGGACTGAGCTTTCTGTGCACCGCGACTGCGATCCTGGTCCAACGCAGCAAGCTTGGCTTCGGCTTGCGCTGCATTCAGCAGAACGAGGACGCCGCGAACGTCCTTGGTATTAACACGTATGCGTACAAGACCGCCGCGTTCTCGCTCTCCGGCGTATTCGTCGGCATGGCTGGTGCAATCTACGCCAACTGGACGAACTACATCGATCCGCCCGACGTGTTCGACGTGTTGCTTGCGATCAAGCCGTTGGTGATGGTGATGCTCGGCGGGCTGGGCACGATCTTCGGACCGGCGATCGGGGCCTTGATCCTCATCGCGTTCGAGGAGTTTGTCTGGCGCAATTTCTTGACCATCCACGCGGCGGCTCTCGGCTTCATCATTGTGGTGTTGATACTGTTTCTGCCGAACGGCATCGTCCCGCTGTTGCGCGAGCGTGTCGCGCGACGAGGAGCGTCGGCATGAGCGCACTGCTTGAACTCGATGACGTCACGCGCCGCTTCGGCGGGCTCAATGCTGTCGAGGGCGTGAGCTTCTCGGTCGCGCAGGGGGAAATCGTCGGGCTCATCGGTCCGAACGGCGCCGGCAAGACCACACTCATTGACGTGATCACCGGCGTGCATCCTGCCAGCAGCGGCCGCGTGCGCTTCGACGGGCGGGACATCACACACCGGCGGCCGCACCAGATCGCGCGGCTTGGTCTCGCGCGCACCTTCCAGATCGTGCAGCCGTTCCCCAAGATGACGGTGCTGGAGAACGCCGCGGCCGGCGCGCTGTTTTCCGGGGCCGCCAGCAGCGTGCACGACGCGTACGCGGCAGCGCGCCAGCAACTCGAATTTACCGGCCTTGCCGACCTGACCGAGCGACCGGCCGCAACGCTTACCTTGGCGCGGCGCAAGCGTCTGGAGCTCGCCAAGAGCTTGGCTATGAAGCCGCGCCTGCTCATGCTCGACGAGGTCAATGCCGGTCTCAATGCGGCCGAAATTGCGGGGGCGCTCGAGCTAATCCGCGAGATCGCAAACCTCGGCGTCACCATTATCGTGATCGAGCATCTGATGCGGGTCGTCCTTTCGATCTCGCACCGTTTGGTCGTGTTGCACCATGGGCAACTGATCGCCCAGGGTCCGCCGCACCAGGTCGTCAGCGATAGACGTGTGATCGAGGCTTATCTCGGCTCAAAATATGCGGCCGCCGATCGGGGGCCTGCTTCGTGACCAATACCGCGCCAAAGCTTCGCGTCTCACACCTGCAAGCCGGCTACGGCGACGTGCAGGTGCTGTGGGACGTGACCCTCGAAGTTGCATCGGGTGAGCTCGTTTGCCTGATCGGGTCGAACGGCGCCGGCAAGACCACGCTGATGCGCTGCATCTCGGGCCTACTTCCCATTAAAGCGGGTGAGATTGCGGTCAGCGGTGTCATGATGGCGCGGGCGACGCCGGCCGATTTCGTGGGGCGCGGTATTGCGCACGTGCCGGAAGGCCGCCGCCTTTTCTCGGCCATGAGCGTGCGCGACAATCTTTTGATGGGGGCCTATCTCCGGGAGGACAAGAACGCCATCGCGGCAGACCTGGAGCGGGTCTACACGATGTTTCCCATCCTCTCGGAACGGCAGCGGCAGGACGCCGGCACTCTGTCGGGCGGCGAGCAGCAGATGTGCGCAATCGGGCGCGGCTTGATGGCGCGACCGAGCCTCTTGCTCATCGACGAGCTGTCACTTGGGTTGGCTCCACGCATGGTGGAGCTTCTGACCGAGCGGCTTCGCGAGATCAACAAGTCTGGCGTGGCGGTGCTCCTGGTTGAGCAGGACGTGATGAACGCGCTCGAGCTTGCGGACCGCGCCTACCTGATCGACCATGGCCGCGTCACCAAGCACGGGTCCGCCGCGAGCCTTGCCAACGACCCGGCGATCCGCGAAGCCCATATGGG
>DATFQX010000495.1:0-2331 GCA_035263865.1 Xanthobacteraceae bacterium | reverse complement strand
TATGTCGACGAGCGCGGTGGCGTCGGCATCCGGCTCGAACCTGCTGCGGCAATCGTGCGGCGATACGGGGAGCAATTTCGCCGGCCGCCGCAGCGCAAAAAAACGCGCCGATCGCCAAAACCGGCGCCGCTGTTGTGAGGGCGTAGTTGCTAGACTAGTGTCTGTCCGTAAACTCTAAGCTTCTAGAATCGCTCAGGAAATCGCGTGTTTTTAGGTAAGGCCCGGCGGTTTTCGGGTAAGCTGCGGATCGTGCCACTGAGTCCAAAGCCAACCCGCACCGCCGGAGCCGACAATGCGTCAGGAGCGCACCATCCAGGCTACGATATTCGAGGTCTTTGCCGGACACCAGATCGGGTGCGAGCTGAAGACGATCTCGGACTGGCTGGACGGGCAGCGCGCCCTGCTGAGCCTTGTCGCGACCGATCTGCGGCGCGAGGGGCTGCGCCCGACCGGGCGGCGGGGGCTGCCGGCGGAAACCGTATTGCGCTGTGCCGTGCTCAAGCAGCAGCGCCAGCTCAGTTATGAGGAGTTGGCCTTTCACCTGGAGGATTCGGCGTCTTTTCGCGCCTTTGCCCGGCTGCCGCTGGCGTGGTCGCCGAAAAAATCCGTGTTGCATCAAACAATCAGCGCGATTCGCCCCGAGACCTGGGAGACGGTCAATCGCGCGCTGGTCGCCAGTGCCAAACAGGACAAGCTGGAAGCGGGCGCAATGGTGCGGATCGACAGTACCGTCACCGCGGCACTCATGCACGCGCCGAGCGACAGCGCGCTATTGTGGGATGCCGTGCACGTGATGTCGCGGCTGCTGCGCCAGGCGGCCGAACTGCCGGGAGCGTCGGCGATCCGCTGGCATGACCGCCGGCGCATCGCCAAGCGCTGCGCCACAGACATCCAATACAGCCGCAGCAAAGACGACCGGCGCCGGCTCTATCGCAAGCTGATCGCCGCCACGGATGCCACCCGAGCGGCGCTGCAACGGGCCGCCGACCGGCTGACCGGCCTGGTCGGCATGGCAGCCGAGCACTGGCGCGCCCAGGTGGACCATTATCTGCCGCTGATCGCGCGCGTCCTCGACCAAAGCCAGCGCCGCGTGCTGCACGGCCAAGCGGTGCCGGCGCGGGAAAAGTTGGTCAGCTTGTTCGAGCCGCACGCCGACATCATCGTCAAGGGCCTCCGTGACGTGCAGTACGGCCACAAGCTCAACCTCGTCACCGGTAAGAGCGGCTTGATCCTCGATCTCGTCATCGAAACCGGCAACCCGGCCGACGCCGAGCGCTTCCTGCCGATGCTCGACCGCCACATCGCCCGCTGCGGCGCCCCGCCCCGCCAGATGGCCGCCGATGGCAGCTATGCCAGTCGTGACAATCTCGATCAGGCCAAAGCGCGTGGCGTCACCGATGTCGCCTTCCACAAGAAGCGCGGCCTTGCCGTCGCCGACATGGCCAAAAGCGCGTGGGTCTATCGCAGGCTGCGCAACTTCCGCGCCGGCATCGAGGCTGGCATCTCCTGCTTCAAGCGTGCCTACGGCGGAGGACGCTGCCCGTGGCGCGGGCTCGACCACTTCAAAACGTATGTCTGGTCTGCCGTGGTGGCCCACAACCTGGTGCTGTTGGCCCGCCTGAAACCGGGATAGAGCCCCACCCGCTCCCGCAGCATTGCAACCGCGATCCTCTCAACCCAACTCGTCTCCCGGTGCACGTTAACCGAGTCCCCTCGCACAAACTGCTACGTCAGCGCGAAATGCCATCCCGCAACACCCGCCCAAACGCGGCTGCAGCCTTCTATCATGCTCAAAAACATGCGTTTATGGACGCGCACTAGACTAGGCGATCGGCGGTCGCTCACCCGATTGATTTGTTCGCTTCCCCCCGGCGCAGCATGTCGCAGCTTGCGCAATGTGGCAATGCGCGTCGGACGGCCGGCTCATCACCAAACTCGAGATGCTTAGTTAGCCCACATCCCACGCAGTCGCGCGCCGATGTCGATACTGACGACCGGCTGCGGCGCCGGGGTATCGGTCGCAGCCACCGGTATGGGCGCGGCGGTCCGCGTGAAGAGCGTAAGCATGTCGTCAGTTAGAAAGCGCGAGCGCGGAGCGAGCATGTGGCCATTGCCGAAGCGATGCTGCTGGGTTCGGAAAAACTTGAGGGGCTGGATCAGGTAGAGATGTTCTTTGGCACGGGTCATCGCGACATAGAGGAGGCGACGTTCTTCTTCGATCTGTGCTGGCTTTCCGGTCGCCATGTCCGAGGGGATGCAGCCATCGACAAGGTTCAGCACATACACTGCACGCCATTCCTGACCCTTGGCCGAATGGATTGTCGATAGGAT
>DATFQX010000494.1:0-3646 GCA_035263865.1 Xanthobacteraceae bacterium | reverse complement strand
TGGGCGGAAGAGAAAACCCAGATTACCTCCGGCGTAGGTCCTTTCATTACCGCGCGCGCGAGAGAGCGGCAGGCCTATACAAAACGCGAGCAATTTCCGACGCGCCACGACAAAGCGGTGCGTGCGCAGAGCATCCGGGGTCGTATGGAGCTAGACGGCTTGTACGTGCCCGCCCGCGCGGCATGGCTGGCGGACCTGAAAGCAGAGCTGCTCGCGTTTCCGACGGGCAAGCACGATGATCAGGTCGACGCACTCGGCCTCGTTGGCCAGCTCTTGGACAAGTGGGCTCCGGGAGGCGTGCCGAAACTTGAACCTATGAGCTTCCGCCCGCTTAATGACTACCAACCGTACAGGCGCGACGAGCCGCTGCTGAGCCTCAAAGTCCTCTGAGCGGGCCGGCCCGATCAGACAGCGGATTGGCATGTCTATGCTGGCGGTCTCCTGGCGAGCGCAACGGGCATCTGCGGCGACGAGGATGTGCCAGGGCGCAGCCGCTCTTGCAGCTTCGACCAACGCCGCCGGCCCGAGACGTTGCGCACCGCGATAGCGACGGCCTTCTTCTGTCCGACCAGCACGACAAGCTTCTTGCCGCGGGTGACGCCGGTGTAAAGAAGGTTCCGCTGCAACATCGCGTAATGCTGCGTCATCACTGGGATGACCACGGCCTGGTATTCCGAACCCTGGCTTTTGTGGATGGTCGCGGCATACGCGGGCACCAGCATGTCGAGTTCGCCAAGCCGGTAGGTCACAGCTCGGCCGTCAAACGTGGCGGTGAGCTCGCCGTTGGCGGGATCGACATCCTCGATATAGCCGATATCGCCATTATAGACATCCTTTTCGTAATCGTTCTCGATCTGCATGACCTTGTCGCCAGGCGCAAAGGTCCAGCCAAAACGCTCGACCTTGCGATCGCCGGCAGGATTGAGTGCAGCCTGTAGCTCGACGTTCAAGGAGCGGGCGCCGACACCACCTCGATTCATCGGACACAGCACCTGGATGTCGCGGATGGGATCAAGGGCGAAGCGTTTGGGAATCCGTATCTTCACCAACTCGATGATGCGCGGGACAGCGGTTTCGGGATCGTCCGCCCGCACAAAATAGAAATCGCTATCCGCACCGGGCGGACTGAGATCGGGGATGGAGCCCTGGTTGATGCGATGGGCGCTGGTAATGATGCGGCTTTGAGCGGCCTGCCGAAACACCTCTGTGAGGCGAACCATCGGCACGGCGCCTGATGAAATGACGTCGGCCAGCACTTGGCCGGGCCCCACCGAAGGCAGTTGATCGATGTCGCCTACGATCAACAGGGCGGACTTGTCCGGCACCGCCTTCATAAGGGCCTGCATCAGCAAGACGTCAACCATGGACGCCTCGTCGACCACCAACAGGTCGCAATCGAGCGGGTTGTCGTCGCTGCGCTTGAAGCCGCCACCCCTGGGGTCGACCTCCAATAGCCGGTGGATAGTCTTGGCCTCAAAGCCGGTCGCCTCGGTCATGCGCTTGGCGGCCCGGCCGGTCGGGGCGCACAGCAAAAGCTTCATGCCTTTCGCGGCTAGAATGCGCAGAATCGCCCTGACGATGGTGGTCTTGCCCACGCCCGGACCACCGGTCATGACCAACGTCTTGGACATCAGCGCGAGCCGGATCGCGGCGACCTGGCTTTCCGCAAGGGCAAATCCGATCTGCTTCTCCACCCACGGCAATGCTCTGTCTGGATCGATCCGGGGCCAGGGCGGCGTACCGCCCGCAAGCCGCATCAGCCGCTCAGCGATCGTGCGCTCGGCCCGATGCAGGCCTGTCAGGAACACACAGGGTGTCTCGCCGACCGGCTCGGCAATGACGCTGCCCTCCGTCAGTTCGAGATCGAGCGCGGTTCGGACCAATTCCTCCGGGACTTCGAGCAGCTTCTCGGCAAGCGGCACCAGCTCATCGGTCGGTAGCCCGCAATGTCCTTCATCCATGGCCTCGGTCAGCGCGTAGGAGATGCCGGCGCGAACCCGGACTATCGCGGTCTTCTCGATACCCAGCTTCATCGCGATCGCGTCGGCAGTCTTGAAGCCGATGCCGTGGATGTCGCGGGCGAGCCGATAGGGGTTCTCGGTCATGACCTGGATCGCATCGGCGCCATAGGTCTTGAAGATCCGCACCGCCCGCGCCGTACCGACCCCGTGGCTGTGTAGGAAGACCATGATCTCCCGTACTGCCTTTTGCTCGGCCCAAGCGGCGAGAATGCTGGCGGCGCGAACCGGCCCGATGCCGTCGACTTCGCGTAGCCGCTCCGGCATCGTTTCAATGACGTCAAACACCTTCTCGCCGAACGCCCGTACAAGCTTCTTGGCATAGATGGGGCCCACGCCGCGGATCATGCCGGACGAGAGGTACTTCTCAATGCCATCGGCCGAGGTCGGGGCTGATGTGCGCAGGAAGCGAGCTTTGAATTGCTGGCCGTGGGTGCGATCGTTCACCCAATCGCCCGCTGCCGTGATCCATTCACCAGCCGCAATGATTGCGGCATGTCCTACCACGGTCACGATATCCCGATAGCCCCGCACCTTGGCGCGCAGAACGCAAAAGCCGTTCTCGGCATTGTGGTAGGTGACGCGCTCGACGAGGCCCGCCAGAACTTCTTGGGTTGATGCCACGGGCTGCGGCTTCATGTTGGCTTATTTCATCGACCGCCACGCCGATGATCGTCGTAGCTGATGGATTACGCCGTCACGAGAGCGCGTCGGCGCTATTATGACCTGTCCTCGGCGGTCTCAGTCAGCAATATTGCAGAATCTGGGTTTTGGCACACACAATGTGGCGGTGAGCTTGGGATAGCATCGTTCAGCCCCCTGGGGCATCATAAGGGTCAAAGTCGTCCGTTGGGTCCGTCACTGGGACGAGAAACATCAGCCAATCATCATCCTCATCAATTTCCTTATCCTTGATCGCGCGCGCCTGAGAGGCGTCAAATTGGGCCTCTTCCGCGGGGAAGGCTTTGCGGATGAAAATCTCGTCCCTACCGTTCCACAGCGGATGTCCCTCATTTTCGAGCACCGTAAGATCAGCACGGAACGGTTTGCTTGTAACACGGACTTCCGCCTGAATTTCGTTCTCTGCATTGAACGCTGCGATAGCTCGTCCATTTATTTGAGCCACGTATACGGTCATGGACTTCTACCTCCATTGTGTCCTAACCGGCTGATCCCCTCCGCCCACAGCAGCACAATTTAACACAAGACCACCGCGAGGGTGCTATCCTTCGGTCGTCCTTTCGGCTGGAGGAATCAGATGACATTCCGAATTGGACGCCGCGAGTTCATTACGTTGCTCGGCGGCGCGGCGGTCGCGTGGCCGCTCGCGGCGCGGGCGCAGCAGCCGGCGATGCCGGTGATCGGCGTATTGCGGCCCAATCGCCAACACGTCGTTGAGACATTCGCCGAGCCGTTCCGGCGCTACATGAAGGCGATCGGGGACAGTCTGTCCCCCTTTGGGGTACGGGATTCTGTTTTTTCGGGGTCGTTAAACAACACGCCATCCCAGCGATCAAAATCGCGGGTCGGCGCAATCTGCGTTCCGTGAACGTCGAACGTCGGGCATTCAGTGATCCGCCAGTGAGCGGAAATGCCGTCTCCGTCGACGCCCAGACAGGGGCCGGTCG
>DATFQX010000493.1:0-4249 GCA_035263865.1 Xanthobacteraceae bacterium | reverse complement strand
ACGACCCTGCAAATATTCCTTCATGTGATACCGTCCTTCCATTGCGTGGGCATGACCCCCACGCGAGGGTCACATGGCAAGCCACATCGGACGGCGAGAATTCATAGCCACGCTTGGCGGCGCGACGATCGCGTGGCCGCTCGCGGCGCGCGCGCAGCAGGGCGAGCGCGTGCGGCGCATCGGCGTGCTGATGGGCTATCCCGAGAACGACTTGGAAGGACCGGCATTCTTCGCCGCATTCCGGGAGGGACTTCACAAGCTCGGGTGGGTGGAGGATCGCAACATCCGGCTCGACACACGCTGGGCGTCGCCTGACGACGCGGAGGCGAGGCAGCGGTCCGCGAAGGAACTCGTCGCGCTACAACCCGATCTGATTCTTTCGTCTGTCACGCCCACCACGGCCGCGCTCATGCAACATACGCGAACCATTCCCATCGTTTTCGCGACCGTTGCCGATCCGGTCGGCAGCGGCTTCGTCGCGAACCTCGCACAGCCGGGCGGCAACGTCACCGGTTTCCAGGCTATGGTGGGCTCGCTCGGTGGCAAGTGGCTGGAGCTACTCAAGGAGATTGCGCCGCGCGTTGCCAGAATCGCGATGCTGTTCAACCCGGCCGTGGCGCCATATGCCGAGTCTTACCTGAACCCCTTCAAAGCCGCCGCTACGTCCTTTGCGGTGGAGGCGATCGCCGCACCTGTTCGCGATACATCCGAGTTGGAATTCGTCGTTGCCGCCCAAGCACGCGTGCCGAATAGTGGCCTGATCGTGATGCCGGATACCTTCACGGACGTCCATCGTGCAGAGATCATATCGTTGGCAGCTCGCTCCGACCTCCCTGCCGTCTATCCGCGCCGAACGTTCACTGAACTCGGCGGCCTGTTGTCCTACGGAATTGACCAGCTCGATTCATATCGGCGCGCGGCAACCTATGTCGATCGCATCCTCAAGGGCGAGAAGCCGAGCGAGCTTCCCGTGCAGGCCCCGGTCAAGTTCGAGCTAGTGATCAACCTCAAGACCGCGAAGGCGCTTGGCCTCGACGTGCCCTGGATTCTCCAGCAGCGCGCCGACGAGGTGATCGAGTGAAACGCCGCGAGTTCATCACGCTGCTCGGCGGCGCGGCGGCGTGGCCGCTCGCGGCGCGCGCGCAGCAGGCGGCGATGCCGGTGGTCGGATTTATCAATAGCGGGTATGCCGATGCCTCCGCGCCCTTTGTGACTGCTTTCCGCAAAGGCCTCAACGAAACCGGTTTTGTCGACGGCCAAAATGTGAGGATCGAGTACCACTGGCTGGAAGGGAAATACGATCAGCTGCCAGCGTTGATGGTCGATCTCGTTCGCCGTGGGGTGAGCGTGATCGCCACGCCTGTCGCGACCGTCGCCGCGCTCGCGGCTAAGGCTGCGACGGCGACGGTTCCGATCGTATTCGGCGTCGGGGGTGATCCGGTCCAGCTCGGCCTAGTGGCCAGCCTTGCCCGGCTCGGCGGCAACGCGACAGGCATCAATTTTTTCAACCTTGAAGTTACTGCCAAGCGGCTGCGGCTCTTGCATGAGCTGGTGCCCAAAGCCGTGCGCATTGCCGTGCTCGTCAATCCCGCAAACACTCCGAGCACCGAGTTCACGTTGCGGGCCGTGCAAGAAGCCGCCCCCGCCATCGGGCTGCAAACCCAGGTACTCAACGCCACGACAATCGCTGAGATCGATGCCGTCTTTGCCGGCTTTGCGCGCGAGCACCCCGATGCTCTGTTCCTCGCCGGCGACGCTTTCTTCCTTGATCGGCGCGTGCAATTTGCCACGCTGACGGCACGCGACAGGATTCCGGCGACTGGTAATGAGAGTCCGTTTGTCAAAGTCGGCGGGCTGATGAGCTACGGAACCGACCTCGCGGAGACGTTTCGTCAAGTCGGTAACTATACGGGCAGAGTCCTCAAGGGTGAAAAGCCGGCCGACCTTCCGATCCAGCAGCCGACGAAGTTCGAGCTGGTCATCAATCTCACAACCGCCAGGGCTATCGGGATCATAGTTCCAGACAAGCTACTCGCGCTCGCCGACGAGGTGATCGAGTGAAACGGCGTGAGTTCATCACGCTGCTCGGCGGCGCGGCGGCGTGGCCGCTCGCGGCGCGCGCGCAGCAGGGCGAGCGCGTGCGGCGCATCGGCGTGCTGCTGCCCGCGACCGCGGACGATCAGGTATGGCAGGCTCGCGTCGGCGCGTTCCTGCAGGCGTTGGCGCTATTGGGCTGGACCATCGGCCGCAACGTGCGCATCGACGTCCGGTGGGCCACGGCCAATGCCGGCGAAATCCGCCGACATGCGGCCGAGTTGGCCGCGCTCGCACCAGACGTCATCCTTGCGGCTGGCAATTCGGCTGCGGGGCCATTGCTGCAGGAGACGCGCACCGTGCCGATCGTGCTCACGGTTGCCACCGATCCGGTCGGTAACGGTTACGTCGACAACCTAGCGCGGCCGGGCGGCAATGCCACCGGTTTCATGTCGCACGAATTCGGCATCGGGGCGAAATGGCTGGAGCTGCTGAAAGAGATCGCGCCGGACGTGACGCGAGTCGCAGTCCTTCGCGATGCCACCCAAGGCTTTACAATCAGCATGTTTGCCGCCATTCAGGCGGTGGCGCCGTCGCTCAGGGTGGAGGTGATCCCGGTCAACCTGCGCGACGCTGGCGAGATCGAGCAATCGGTGGAGACTTTCGCGCGCTCGCCGAATGGCGGTCTGATCCCGACGCCAAGCGGTGCGGCGTTGCGTCACCGCGATCTGATCATCACGCTCGCGGCTCGGTATAGGCTGCCGGCGATTTACTGGGACAGCTTCCGGCAAGCGGCCGGTTACGTCGATCGAATCCTCAAGGGCGAGAAGCCGGCTGATCTTCCGGTGCAGGCGCCTACTAAATTCGACTTGGTGATCAATCTCAAGACTGCAAAGGCGCTTGGCCTCGAGGTGGCGCCGATGCTGCTCGCCCGCGCCGACGAGGTGATCGAATGACTACCCGGCGTATGTTCGTTAGCCTGCTCGGCGGCGCGGCGGCGGCGTGGCCATTCGCGGCGCGCGCGCAGCAGTCTAAGTTGCCTGTGGTCGGGTTCCTCAACAGCGGATCGCCCGGGGTATTCGGACATTTTGTTTCCGCGTTTCGCCAAGGCCTGGGTGAGGTCGGTTTCGTCGAGCACCGCAATGTCGGCATCGAATACCGGTGGGCGGAAGGTCAAGCGGATCGATTGCCGGTGCTCGCGAGCGAACTCGTGGGCGCTCAAGTGGCGGTCATTTGTGCCGGTAGCCCCCCGGCCGCGCTGGCAGCGAAGGCCGCCACGACAACCATCCCGATCGTTTTCACCAGCGGCGAAGATCCCATCAAATTGGGCCTCGTGACGAGCTACAACCGGCCAGGTGGTAATGTTACCGGCGTCGCCTTGTTGGTCGACGTGCTCGGCGCGAAACGGCTTGGGTTGCTACGGGAGATCGTTCCGGCCGCGACGCTAATAGCCGTGCTGCTCCATCCGGCCTGGCCGACGTTCGATACCCAATTGAACGACGTGCAAGAGGCAGCGCGCACCGTCGGGCAGCAAATCCATGTCCTGCTCGCAAACACCGAACGTGAGATCGACGCCGCTTTCGACACGGCGAAGGAGGCTCGCGCCGGCGCAATGATGGTTGGTGCGAGCACGTTCTTTACCGTCCGGCGCGAGCAGATCGTTGGGCTCGCCGCACGCGATGCACTGCCGACAATCTACTTCCAGCGCGAATTCGTGGCTGCCGGGGGCCTGATGAGCTATGCGACTAATCTGGCGGACGCCTATCGCCAGGCCGGCGTCTACAGCGGCAAAATTTTGGGCGGAGCGCGACCGGCCGATCTCCCGGTGGCACAATCAGGCAAGTTCGAGCTGCTGATCAACCTCAAGACTGCCAAGGCCCTCGGCCTGATCATTCCCGGCGACGTCCTTTCCATCGCCGACGAGGTGATCGAATGATTGGGCGCCGCGAGTTCATTAAACTCCTCGGCAGCGCGGCTGCCGCGTGGCCGCTCGCGGCGCGCGCCCAGCAGGCAGCGTTGGCTGAAAAGCCCGCGCACTTGAGTGCGCGTCGCCAATAGAAGCGACAGATCATTGGACCAGTGGTAGGGACAAATAATGAAAGAAAACGAAGATGACACGTTGTTCCAGGGCGGTATCGGCCAATGCCAGCCCCCTCACAACGATTTGTGGGGCTGGAGCGCCCGCGGCAGCCTGGTGGGCGAGTTCTGTGAGGAC
>DATFQX010000492.1:0-3993 GCA_035263865.1 Xanthobacteraceae bacterium | reverse complement strand
CGCTTGTGGAGCTCGTCGGCGCGCCTTGGACAGCCCCGGCAATCATCGCCAAGGCTAAGGCGATCTACGAGGCAGCGGGCCAGGCGCCGATCGTGGTCAAGCGCGAGATCGACGGCTTCATCCTCAACCGCCTGCAAGCCGCGCTGCTGTCGGAGGCATTCCGACTCGTCGGAGACGGCTACGTCACGCCGCAGGATCTCGATAAGACTCTCAAAGATGGATTGGGCTTGCGCTGGTCCTTCATGGGACCATTCGAGACAATCGAGCTCAATGCCCCCGCCGGTATCCTCGATTACTGCCGCCGCTATGGTCCCAGTCTCAGCGCGTTGAGCGCGGCAAGTCCGTCCCTCTATGCGGGCGAGAACCTCGCGCGCATCCTCGCGCAGTGGGGAAAAGCTTCGGGGCCCGAGCAGGTCGCCGCGCGCATGCGCTGGCGCGATCGCCGCCTCGCCGCGCTCAGGGCACATCAGCGCTCGCAGCCGGCCGGATAAACGTTCCACCGCCGCAAACAGCACTACCGCGCTGGTGCGGGAATTTGGACCAATTCGGAAATTTGCGCTTTCGAGAGCGGCGTTTGCAGATATCGCGATGTCATCGCGTCCTTCATGATCGCGTCAAGCCCGATGATCTTGTCCGGTACGAGCATATCCTTCGGGAAGAACTCGTCGCGCAGGCGCTGCGCGACACCTTCCGATACGCCGGCAAATTCGGCGAAACGCTTGAGCGCGGCGGGATCGGAATACATCCAGTCGATGCTCTCGCGATAAGCCTGCATGAAGCGTCCGAGGACGTCCTTACGCTTCTGCAATGTATCCGCGTTGGTAATGAGCACGCGGACCGTGTCGCGCCGGATCGCAGAAACGTCGGCTGCTCGCGCCACAACACGGATTTTGCCTTCTTCGATGGCGTCGACCCCGAATGGCGCCTCAGCCCAGCCGACATCGATGCGACCGGCGATGACCTGATTGAAGGTCGCGACAGCGCCTCCAATTGCCGTCGGCCTCGCCTTGAGGCGGTATTGCTTGATCAGGTCGAACACGTCGTACTTGCTGGCGGCGTTGTTGGTCCAATAAGCGATGGTCTTGCCGTCGATATCCTTGATCGTTTTGATCGGCGAGGCAGCCTGGACGTACCAATAGTTGGCGGTGCCGGTCGTGCTCGCCCCGATCACCCGCAGCGGCGCGCCCTTGCCATAGGCCCGCAGCACGCCGATCGTACCGACGTCCACTCCCACGTCGCTGCTGCCCGACGCCACCGCCGATTCGATCTCCCCGTCACGCGGGTAGAGCACGTCGAGCGTGATTCCGTGTTTGCTGAAGATGCCCGCGCTTTGGCCGAGCTCCGGCGCCGCCGATTCCCAGGCCCCGCGCTGGGCCGCTGCGAGTTTGAGCACATCCGCGGCCGACGCCTGCGGCATCACCGCGAAAGACGCCGCAACGATTGCGGCGCTGGTCAGGACCATCTTCCCTTTTTTCGTTGCTTTCATCGCTACTCCCGTGCTGCGCGCAAACATAGCACACCTAATTCGTGACGGGGTCCGCTGCATTCGTGACTGGGGCGGGCTACGGCGGCAGGCATTATCGGCGGCGGCAGGCATTATCGGCGAAGGGGTCGTTGATTGGGCGTCCGGATCGTGTAATTGCATCCAGTGCTATCGGCCTATCCGCGGCGATGCGCGGCATATGGACGCTCCCCCGGTCGCGGACCGCTCCTCCATAGCGCTCCCCAGCAGGAATACTGAACCATGACAGGCGATCTAGTTCTTGCGGCGCTGGCGAATGGCACAATGGATGCGGCGATGGACGACATCGTCACGAAGTTGCTCACTCATCTCAAGCTCGATGCGAGCAACATCACGTTCGACGCACTGTTCCAACGTGTGGTGGATCTCGCGTTAGCCTCGGTGACCGTCGCCAACATGTTCGCTCTAGTCGGCGCGATTTTCTTCGTCACCACGTTATTGATGCGCACGATGGTGCCGCTGCGCGTGGCCGGCATTATCAGCGACGTGTTCTTTATCGGATTTGGCGTGCTGTCGGCCACGTTCACTACTCTGATCCTATATCTACTGCTGCTGCCCATCAACATTTTCCGCCTCACGCAGATGCTCAAGCTCGTGAAGAAGGCACGAGCCGCCGCGCAAGGCGATTTGTCCATGGATTGGCTCAAGCCATTCATGACTCGGCGCAAGTACGCCAAAGGCGACCTGCTGTTCCGAAAAGGTGACCGGGCCAATGAGATGTTCTTCACGGTGACCGGAAGATTTCTGGTCACCGAATTGGGCATCGAGCTGCCGCCGGGGCGCCTCGTAGGCGAACTCGCCTTTCTCTCACCCGACAACCGGCGCACTCAGTCGCTCGAATGCGTCGAGGACGGGGAAATGCTCGCCATCACCTATGATCGGCTGCTCGAGATCTATTTCCAGAATCCCGAATTCGGCTACTACTTCCTGCGTCTGAGCACGGAGCGATTGTTGCAGAATATCGCACGCCTGGAAGGCATCATCGATCAGTACAAAGCCAAGGAGCAGGCCGCCGCCGCGGGCGCCGCACAGCAGACTTAAAGGTTGCACCGCGCGCTCATGTCACGATCGCTGGGCCACGAAGAACGCCTCCAGCATGCGGCCTTCCTTGTTCTCGATCTTGTGCGGGCCATCGAGGCTGTAATCGTTTCCCAACGCTTTCACCGTCGTGGCCGACGCGAGCACGCGATTGGGCGCACCCGCGGCCTCCAGACGCGCGGCGATATTTACGGTATCGCCCCACACATCGTAAGCAAACTTTCGCGTGCCGATGACTCCGGCCATCACCGGGCCGGAATGTAACCCCACCCGGATCGTGAATGGGACCGGCAGCCGCGAGCGCAATCGCGCGGTCGCTGCGACCATGTCGAGAGCAAATTTCGCCGCCAGCCGGGCGTGATTGGGACGCGGCGTGGGGACACCGCAGACCGCCATGTAGTTGTCGCCGATCGTCTTTATCTTCTCGATGCCGGCATCTTCCGCAAGCTTGTCGAATTCGCTGAACAACTGATTGAGGCAGGCGACGATTTCAAAGGCCTTCATGCGCGCCGTGATCTTGCCGAAACCGACCACGTCGGCAAAAATGACCGTGGCGTCGTCGAAATGGTCGGCGATGTTGCTTTCCCCGTTGCGCAGCCGCGTCGCGATCTCCGCCGGCAGAACGTTGCGCAACAGGTTCTCGGAGTGCCGCTTCTCATTTTCGATCTTGCCGAGATACTCGTTTTCCAGCGCCCGTAGCGAGTGCCTGCGTAGCGCCGCGCCGATCCGCGCACGCAAGATCGACGGATTGAACGGCTTGGGCAGGTAATCGTCGGCGCCAAGTTCGATGCATTGCGAGACCTTCTCGGCATCGGTGTCGGCGCTGATCATGACCACAGGAATATCGCGCTTGTCCGGATCGCTCTTGATCAGTTTGAGCACCTCGTCCCCGTTGAGATCCGGCATCATCAGATCGAGCAGGACGAGGCTGAATTTTTGTTTCTCTAGGAGCGAGATCGCCTCTTTCCCGCAGGCAGCGCTGGTGATCCGCTCGTGACCGTCGCTCTCGAGCAGCAATTGCAGCGTATATCGATTGTCCTCGTTGTCATCGACGATGAGGATACTGGGCACATCCGTTGCCATGAGCACCTCGATCCTTCGATCGGCCAACCTCTTTCGCAACGAGCAACCGACAGCGATACGATACGGCGCCGATGATCTTTATGGCCGAGAGCGAACCCAGGGAAGGCTTCTCCCGGTGGGCACACATCGGTCAGCATTTTCATGAACGGCAGCGATCGGCGCGCGCGGGAATCCTGTGCCAAACTGGATCCGCAACGAACTCGTAGGCGTCACGCCGGAACGTTTGCCCACAGAAGCACGAGCAGGATAGTCGCGATTGAATAGCCTGCCGTCCACACGATATCTGAGGGCCGCGTCCTGCCCTGCCTCTCCTCTTGTACCTTCAAGGTTATGTCGTTCATGACGTGCCC
>DATFQX010000491.1:0-16563 GCA_035263865.1 Xanthobacteraceae bacterium | reverse complement strand
AACACGACGCGCGCTGTGGTTTGGCTAGTAGCATGTGTGGTTATTCTCGCATCGCAGTGGATCGTCTTGAGTGGTTCCAAACACTTGGGAGGCTACTTTGCTATGTGGACTTTAGCCTTTGTGCTAATCGCAATAGGATTCTTAATGATCCGGTAGCATCGAAAGATCGACGCCAAGGCACCGATCCGTTCTTTGCTTACGATGCAGACTATGCCTGTGGGCATAAGTCCCGAATCGTCGCTGAAACCGGCGTTCCCGCAACATATTACGACCGCGTCTGTGCCGAAGTCGGCGGGCTGATGAGCTACGGAGCGAACTTGACTGATGCGCGTATCGTCAGGTCGGACTCTATACGGGCCGTATCCTCAAGGGCGCTAGGCCGGCGGAGCTGCCGGTGGTGCAGTCAAGCAAGCTGGTCATCAACCACGAGACCGCCAGGATGCTCGGCCTCGAAGTGCCGCCCACGTTGCTCGCCCGCGCCGACGAGGTGATCGAATGAGTTGCCATGGACGCGCTGCGCACCGGAGTGAAACGAAAACGGGGGGTATTGATTCCAAAGCGTTTTCGGATCGAGTTTCTAGGTAGGCGTCGCCAGTTCATCACCCTGCTCAGCTCAAATGTATCCTACTCACGCAGCAAACCAGCCATGCGCTCGAGAACCAGCGCTACTGCGGCGGTGTCCTGATCACCAAAGCCGGATGCGACGGCGGCGTTAAAAAGCGGAACCGCGGCGGCGAACATCGGCGTTGGCGCTGAAAGACTCGCCGCGAATTCCGTGATCACGCGCAGATCCTTGCGCCAGAGATCGAGTGGCATGGTGCGAATCGGCAGATACTTGTCAGCGATTAGCATCTCGCCGCGTGTCTTCAGCGCACTCGATCCGCCCGCGCCATCGCTGATGACCTCGAACATCTGCGCCGGATCGAGGCCAGCCTTGCGCGCAAGTGCAAAAGCCTCGCCGGCCGCGACCGTGTGGATCGCCACCAGCAAGTTGGCGACGTATTTCATCTTCGAGCCATTGCCGAACGGCCCGAGATAGTAAGGGGCGCGTGAGAACGCCCGGAATACCGGCAAGCAGCGATCATACGCATCACGCTCACCGCTCCCGTAAACAAGGACGTCGCGCACCAGCGCCTGGCTGCCCGAGCCCGATAACGGACAATCAAGCATCACGACATTCGCCGTCCGCAAAACGTCGGCGGCCGCGAGCTTGTCGTCGAGCGCAAACGTGCTGGTTTCCGCTAGCACGCAGCCATCCCGCGGCATGGCCGCAAGCTCGCGCGCGACGTCGTGCAGCGCCTTGGGCGATGGCAGCGACGTGATGAGGATTCCCGCTCTCACGGCGACCTCGGTAACGGACTTTGCTGCCGCCCCGCCGCGCTTTGCCAACGCCGCCAGTGCCGGCGCAGCGACGTCGTAACCGATCACAGGGTAACCCGCCGCAATGAGGTTGCCGCTCATGGCGGACCCCATGATGCCGAGGCCAATCATTCCCACGGGTTGTTTGGGAGCGTCCGACATGTGCTCTCTCCGCTCTCATGCCCGGCGTTGCTGTAGCCCGCCTTGAGGGCCAGTTTGCGGACCCGGAACGACGTCGTCGATTTCGGCAAGTACCGCCGGTGGAAGCTGAAGGGTAAGCGCCTGGAGATTGCTGCGGAGCTGGTCAGGATTGGTGGCACCGGTAATCACGGTGCTCACACCAGGCCGCGTGAGCAGCCAGGCGATGGCAACGGCAGCGCGCGGCGCGCCGAGATCGTCTGCGATCTTTCGGAAGCGGCGGACGCGCTCGATCAACTCCGCGCGATACCAGTGCTCGCGCTGCGGGGCGAGCCGCGCGAGCCGGCTGCCTTCGGGAATTCCGTCATCGTACTTGCCCGTCAACAAACCCGACGCGAGCGGTCCATAGACGGTCAGCCCCACGCCGTGCTCGACGACATAGGCCGCGAGATCCTCTTCGATCCGGCGGTTGAGCAGGTTGTACTGTGGCTGCTCGACCTGAGGCCGATTGAACGTGGTCCCGGCGATGCGGCGGGCTTCATCCAGCTTGGCGAGCGGCCATTCGCTGGTACCCCAATAAAGGATCTTGCCCGCGCGCACGAGGTCGTCCATAGCACGCACGGTTTCTTCCACCGGCGTTTCCGGATCGTCACGGTGACACAGATAAATATCGAGATAGTCGGTCCCGATGCGTGCAAGCGATTTATCGATGGACTCCATGATGTGCTTGCGCGAAAGGCCACGGTCGTTGATGTCATCGCTCATGGGACGAAAGAGCTTGCTCGACAGCACCAGCGTATGGCGCGGGAACTGGCGCAGCGCCGCGCCCATGGCGCGTTCCGATTCGCCGCGCGCATAGGCGTCTGCCATGTCGAAGAAGTTGATGCCGGCAGAATAGGCCGCGGCGATGATGGCCGTGATTGTTCCCAGGTTCGTCACGATGTCGCCGAAAGTGGTCCAGCCGCCGAGGCCGAGCGCGCTGAGCTTGAGCCCGCACCGCCCTAGATTGCGATACTGCATGCTTATCATTTCTCTCATGCCGGCGGCCGCCCCATGAAGGTAGAAAAGAAGTCCTCGCGTTCCGCCGCCCCGACCAGCTCGAGATCGATGTAGGACTGAGGCTCGGGCGGCTGCCGTAGCACACCGAGGCGATGCAGCACATGGATGGCGTTGCGCATTCCCTCGACACTCGGGAACATCATCCCGCCCATCAGCCGCGCAAACAGCACCCACGTCTTTGCGATGATTGTCGCGTCGGGCTCCCTGGTATATTTGCGCAAAAGCGAGAGGCCGAACTCGCGATCGGTGCGAAAACGATAGACGGCCTGACAGTAGGCGCGCACGTAGCGCCGCGCGATCTCCGGCTTTGCGGCGAGCAGCCGGCGCGTTGTGACGGCACAGCTGTTCTGGAAGGCCACATCGAGCCGGCCGAGATCTTCGACCAAGGTCCAGCCGCGTTTGGCTGCCTGGAATGGCTCGGGCGCATGCATAATGGCGACGTCGACGCGCCGCGGATCGAGCAGCAGGTCGAGCCGGGCGCCGTCCAAGCCGACCACCACGATCTCGGCGTCGCGGGCGAGCTCCCAGCCCCAGCGCTCGAATGCCATGACGATCGAGCATTCGTCAGCATCATTGCGCGCGAGCACGCCCCAACGCTTGCCGCGCAGATCTTCACGCCGCGTGATCCCGGGCCGCGCCGAGACTTGCTGGGCGCTGCGGCTGATCGCGGAAGCGACGATGACAGCGTCGCCACCTTTGAGGTTTGCGAGAATCACCTCCGGGCCGACCGAGTTGATGAAGTCGACCTCACCTGCACTCAACGCGTCGAGTGTCGCGGGGTGACCGGGCAGGTAGACAAGCTCGGCATCGAGACCCTGCGCGCGCAGATAACCCCCTTCAATAGCGGCAAACAGCGGCGCGATGCCCGCACCGCGATGCGCCGCCCCGATCCTGATCTTGTCCACGGGTCGCGCCTTACGTCAGATTGTAACCGGTGTCGACGTTATTGGTATGACCATTGATCCACTGTGCGACATTGGAGGCGAGGAGAAGAAGTTGATGATGCGGCCCTGCCTCTGCGCGATCATCACCTGCCCACGGCCGTGCCGAACTTGGCGCCCACCGCATCGACACAGTCGTGCACCTCATGCTCGACTGTGAGGTCGACCTTCGCGGTCATCACCTCGCCGCTGCCGCCGGCGCCACGCACCTCGGCAGCAAGATCCGCCAACGCCTGCTCGCTGCGTGCACAGGCTGCCATGTTGGCGCCGCCCGCGGCAAACGCGACGCTGATCGGACGGCCGAAGCCGCCGGTCGCCCCCGCGAGCACAACAGTCTTCCCGGTAAAGTCAAAGGGATTGCGAAGCGGCATCAAAAGCTCCTCATTCTCATCTCAGCCCGCTCAGCCCGAAGCCGCGCGTGAAAGCGCGTTGCAGCACGGCGAAGAGCAGGAACACCGGGACGGTCGCGAGCACGGCAATCGCCATCTGCTCGGTCGGCGGATTGCCGTAGTCGTCGCCGAACTGCACCAGCCCGAGCGGGTAGGTCCGCATCCGGTCGACCGACACGACGGTCAATGGCCAGAGGAACTGATCCCAACTGTCGCGAAATGAGAACACCGCAAGCACGGCGAGCGCCGGCTTGCATTGCGGCAAGACGATCTGCCACAGGATGCGCAACTCTCCGGCCCCATCGATGCGCGCAGCTTCTAGGTAGTCGCTTGGGATCGAAACGATCGCTTGGCGCATCAGGAACACCCCGAAGGCATCGACGAGCAACGGGCCGATAATGCCTTGATAGCTGTTGAGCCAGCCGAACTTGTGGATCACGAGAAACGTCGGTACCAGCGTCACCTCCAGCGGCAGCATCAGCGTGGAGAGGATGAGGAGGAGAATGAGCCTCGCGCACGGAAAGTGAAACTTGGCGAGCCCGTAGCCCGCAAGCGTACAGAAGACGAGATTGCCGGTCATGACGGCGAAGGACACGACGCCGCTGTTGAGGAAGTAGCGTCCGAACGCGGCGCGCGAAAGCGCGTTCGGATAGTTCTCGGGATGCCACACCGAGGGAATCCATTCGGTCGTAAGCTGAAACATCTTCTCGCCGGCCTGGAATGACGTCGTGGTCATCCACAGGATTGGAACGATAAAAGCAAACGCGAGCCCAGCGAGTGCGATCGAGCCAAGCAATGGTCGCGAGCGCCGGATCAACCGCGTTGGTGGAATGATGGCGGTCCGAAGCTCCGTCATCGAATATAGGCCTCTTCGCGTCCCATGTAGAACCGCATCTGCAGGAAGGTGAAGATCATCATGATGGCGAACAGCACCGCGGAGATTGCGGCGGCGCGTCCCATCTTCAGGTAGGAAAAGCCGGTCTCATAGATCAGCATTGAAAGCACGCGCGTTGCGTTTCCCGGACCGCCGCCTGTTATGATGAACGGCATCAGGAAAATGCGCGCCGAAAGGAGCGCCGAAACCACAACGACGAAGAACACCATCGGCGTAAGCAGCGGCAGCGTGATGTACCAAAAGCGCTGCAGAGGGCTCGCGCCGTCGAGATGCGCGGCTTCGTAGTAGTCATCGGGGATAGCCAACAGACCCGCGATGAATACCACCATGAAATACGGCGCGAAACGCCACACCGTAACGAAGATGATGCACGGCATGGCTGTCCAGGAACTGGTCAGCCAGTCGACGCGATCGAAGCCGAGTGGATGCAAAAGCTGGCTGATCAAGCCGTGGGGATGCAGCAGGAAGCGCCATACCAAGCAGACGGCGATGATCGGCATGAGGTTGGTCAGAAACATCGCCATCATGCAGTGGCGAGCGCCCGGCACGCGCGTGTTGATCGCGAGCGCGAGCGCAAGCGCAACCAGCGTGATCAGCACGGTAGAACCGCCGATATAGACTAGTGTGTTGACGAGCGTTTCGCGGAAGATCGGATCGGCCAGGAGATCGCGGTAGTTGTCGAGGCCGACGAAGCGTGGCTGCGAGACCATGTCGTAGGAGGTAAAACTCAGCTCCAGCGCCCACAACATGGGGCCGTATTTGAACACGGCGAAGAACACCACCGTCGGCAGAACGAAGCCGAAGCCCCAGGCCCGAATGCGATCGCGAAAATCGAAGCGCCAAAATCGCCGCGCCGCCGACGCAGAACAGGCGCGCGCATCGCTAGGCAGTAAGGCGCTGGCCTTGCCGGACATAAACCTGGCTTATTCGAGCGGCCGTCAACCTCTCTTATACGCGGCCGTCGCGCGATCGACCTCCGCCGCGGCTTCGTCAAGTGCCGTCTTGATATCGGCGTTGTTGAGCATGATGCGCTGCACCGCACGATGCATGGCGTCGGCCAGCTCGTTGTAGACCAGCGTTCGCGGCAGGAACACGCCGCGGTCACGCGCTTCAATGAACTGGTCGATATCGGGGAAAGCCTTCACCGCAGGATTGTCGACCCAGCCGCTCTTGCGCGCCAGGGTGAAGGGTGCCGTATCGTTCCAGCAATCGACAGGATCGCTCATGATAAAACGATAGAGATCGTGCAGCACCTCCTGCTTGTCCTGCGGGATTTGAGCATTGATGACGAGATTGAAGCCGTAGGTGCTCGAATAGCCCTTCCCTGTCTCGACGCCGGGATACTGGACCTCACGGTAGTAGTGCCCTGCCATCATATCCGCGTTCTGCGCCTTGATCAGCGTCGGGGGGATCGGATGGCAGAAAAACATCGAGACGCGCTCTTTGAACCAGTCGAGCTGCGGCAATGGGTTGGTGGCAATGGAATCAGCGGGATCCTCTGCGCCATATTGCTTGGCCATCGAGGCACGGATCGTCATCGCCTTCACACCGGCCGCGTTGTTGACGGTGCACTTGCCGTTGGCATCGAACCATGCACCACCACACTGGATGAGGATCGGATTGAACTGGATCATGGTCCAGGGCGCCGCATGCATCGCGAACTTGAAGCCCTGACGGGTGAACTTGGCGCCATCCTTGATCGTCAATCTCTTGGCGACTTCGCCTAACTGCTCCCAATTCTGCGGCCAGTCCTTGCTCGCATCGAGCCCGACTTGGTTGAAGTGCTTGGTGTTGAGGTAGTTGCAATAACCGTAGAACCACAGCGGGTAACCATAGGCTTTGCCGTCCTTGGTGGCGCCGGCGACGAACGCGGGCGCGTAGTCGTCGGTAAAGGCCTTGAACGACGAATAGCCAAGGCGCGTCACGTCGAGTGGGCTGATGAGGCCCTTGTCGAGCCAGATTGGCATGAGCCAATCCTGACTCACGAACCCTTCGGGCGCGGTGCCGGTAGCGAATCCTACGCTGAGCTTCTTGCCGAGATCCCCGAACGGAAACCATTGGAAGTCGACTATCACATTCGGGTTTTTCTCCACGAACAGCTTGATGCGCTTGTTGAGCCACGGGCGCTGCTGCGGGTTGTCGAAGGTCCAGAAGGCAAGACTGACCGGCGCTTTACCCTGCGCGTAAGCCCGGCGTCCAACCGCGCTTGCGCCGGCGGCGAGTCCGGCCGCGCCGATTCCACGCATCAGCCCACGCCGGCTGATGGTGGCAGTGGAGAGTTTCGCTGTCTTCGATGCGGTGATCATTGCCATTCCTCCCACGTTTTTTGCGCCGCGGCTTGCGGACCCTTCTGTCATCTCACCCCTTTGTTGACGCCGTCGCAAGCCCAAATGCCGACGCCCCAATTTGCTCGTTCAGACACTCCATGATTTCCGGCACCGGGCGCGCGCTGATGCGTATAATCTTCTCGGGCGACAGCCCGAGGCTCGGATCGCTCTGCGGGCCGGGCAGCCCGCGCTCTATGAATGAGCCGAGATAGCGTCCGACCGCGGCCGCAGAACGTCCCGCAGCGACGCGCGTCTTCTCGTAGTGCGCGAGCGCGTCCTCCACGCGTAGCGATCCCGCAAGACACTTCATCAGCTCGAACGCATCCTCGGCAGCCTTCAGGACACCGATACCGACATGGGGCCGCGCCACGAAGGCCGCATCGCCGAGCAGCGCGACACGATCAAAGGCAATGTGCGCCGATTCGACGTCGTAGATTGGTTGAACCATGTAGCGCTGGGCGCGCTCCACGACCTCGCTGAACATCGGCGGCAGCAGCGCCGTAGCCTGCTGTTTCAGCGCGTCACTGTGCTCGGAGCGGATGAGCGGCGGTGGAATAGAGTACTCGTGGGTTACGCCCTCATCGTCCGTCAGCAGATCGGCGCGACGGCCTGCCTCGTGCGAGTCGTCCTTCCCGGCCAGGGGATAGCCGATGAATTGGCCGCGCGGCGGAAAGCAGAAAGCAAAGTTGCCAAATGTTTCCCGCGTGAATTGCGCCGGTCGGCTCCGACGATGAGGTCCGCATCGACCGATCCGCCGTCAGCGAAGTGTGCAGCAACGCTTCGCATACGCCGGGTGATGCCAACCAGTTGCCGGCCCTGATGATAGTGCTCGCGTGGAAATGCCGCGCGAAGGGGATTGAAGATAAGGCTCCAGGCGGCGAGATACTGCGGATAGGGATAGCGCGCGATGATCGTGCCAAACCGATCATACGCCGTGCGCCCAGGCATCTCTATTCCGATGCCGCCCTCTGCAACGATCCCTGCGGCAGCCATGATCGGGACCATCGCGGCGTGCTCCGCAATTCCTGCGCCACGCGAGGCCAGCTCTTCGGTGACACGCTCGAAAATGTCCACACGCCAGCCTCCACGCATCAGCATGTTTCCGAGGAAGAGGCCGCCTACAGACCCTCCGACAATGACCAATCGCGGCTTGGTGAAGCCAGCCATGCTCTTCACCTCAAAGGCAGCATACGATGAGTCCTGCTCACGGGAGAATCGCCATCCTGTCCGGATTGGCCGATGCAATCCTAGCGCGCCGCTGCATCGCGCGGCAATCGATCGCATGCACAGCGCGCTGCGTTGGTTTGAAGCTGCCAGAATGACTGGTGTTGGGGCCGAAAATCAGAGCCTGCAATACTGGTGATAAGCCAGCCGCGCCCCCGCCCCCTCCTATGTCGATCGCATCCTCAAAGACGAAAAGCCCGGCGATCTGCCGGTGCAGGCGCCGACCAAGTACGAGTTGGTTATCAATCTCAAGACCGCCAACGCGCTCGGCCTCGAAGTACCGCCGTCGTTGCTCGCCCGTGCCGACGAGGTGATCGAATAATCTGGCGCGATTTGGAATTTCCGGGAGGAGTTGCCATGACAAGGACTGCGAGCTGCCAATGCCGCGGATTTCGTGTCGTTGTCGAGGCCGAGCCTGCCACTGTTGCCATTTGCACTGCCAGATTTGTCAGCGGCGCACGGGTGTGCCGTTAACCTGCAACGCCTATTTCCCGAAGTCGAAGGTTAGGCTTGAGGGCGAGCACAGAATCTATACCCGAGACTGTCCAGAGGGGCGTAAACTGCACAACCACTTCTGCCCGATCTGCGGCTCAACGGTCGGCTGGACGCTCGATCTGCGTCCAAAGCAGTTTGGTGTCGCGGTTGGCTGCTTCAACGACCGAAATTTCCCGCCTCCCCTGGCGTCGATCTGGGAGGAGGAGATGTGCGCTTGGGCAATGCTGCCAGCGGGCATTCAGCATTTTCCGCGCGCTCGACCAGTTCCGAGCGGGAGTTAAGCCGCTTTCACGTTTTGCTGCGGCGCATGAGTCCGGAAATGGCACTCCTCGGACATGTCACGATGTCCGACTTGAGTCCGCTAAGCGCAACAAAGCGGACATTGATACGGCCGCTCTCACCTTTCGCGATTTTATGAGTGCACCGTCCTAATGGGGACAGTCGAAGGCTGTCACTACGAAGAGTTCATTGGAGCAAAGAAGCATCTAGTCTTGGGTTTGCTTTGCCATACCGCACCGTATGGATCAAACTCATTGGCTGCTGGATAATAGTAACAATGGTGGTAGCGATCATCAGGCGATGGTGCTGCCATGTTGGCGGGAATAGTCTCGCCAGTCCCTGGCAAATAGTAACTACCATCCGGCAGCGCTACAGCCTCCACTGGCCTACAATCCTGTCCTCCACAACATAGATGTCCTTCCCGATCACGGAGACCACTGTAAATATCATGAGCTAGGACGGTACTCGACAAGCAAAGTAGGGCAATTGTTGCCACCAACTTTTTCATTTCGACCCTCGTGCTTTTGGGCCACCATCAGCGTGACACGTAGTTTAGCTACGGCAATGTGAGCTAGTTCACACAGCGCAAGCGGCGTAAGCGTTATAGGCATTGGCCGTGCGCGAACACATTCTCCTATTCAGTGTGTTGGCTCTGCTGCTCATGGCAGCGATCATCCTGGTGGTCGCACCGGGGCCCGTGACTTGGGCGCTGTCCCTCATCGACTGAAAACTTTAAAGAAGACGCAGACCATGAAATTCACACCGCCCGACACCTGTCTTGAGGACTACGAGAAGCGCCGTGGTGCGTTCCTCAAAGATTTGATCGCATTCACCCCGAACGTGAGCGTGCGCGCCAAAGAGTTCCGGCGGTGGATTGACGAAAACTCGCCTTATCGCGATGAGGAGACCCGAAATCCTCGCGCCGCCGAAAATCTTTTGAAAAACGGCCGCCCATAAATTTCGAACGAGGAACCAAACTCAACCCAACGTCAGCGGCGGCCAGCAAAGCCGCTTCCCGAAATTTGTATTTTGTCAAAATCCGCTGACTATCCGCCGCCAGTTCGATATCGTGTAATCCGGCCCTGGCTGGTGGGGATGGAATGCAATTCGATCAGTTAAAGCGCCGCGACTTCATCACGCTGCTCGGCGGCGCGGCGGCCGTTATTCCACTGACCCGGGCAGTCGCGCAGCGTCGGCCCGTCCGCATCGGGTGGCTTGTATTCGGCGGTGCCACGCTGGGTCCAATCGATCAATCGCTGAAAGATGCACTTGCTGAACGAGGATTGGTCGACGGCCGCAGCATCGAACTCCTCTATCGCTATGCCAACGGGGTACCAGCGGAACTTCCGAACTTGGCTCAGGAACTTGTAGCGCAAAAACCCGATCTGCTGCTCGCAATTGGCGGCGACATTATCAAGGCACTGTTCGACGCAAGTAAAGGCACGATACCCATCGCGGGGGCCGTCAGCGATAGCCCGATGCGTGCTGGGATCGCTGCGTCTCTTGCCCGGCCGAGCAAGAATTTCACTGGGCTTACGTTTCTCACCGACGAAATGGCAGAAAAGCGGATGGAATTACTCAAAGACGTAGTTCCCAGTACAAGGCGCGTTGCTGCAATATTCAATCCACAACACCTCGACGACGAAATGAGGTTTGCGCGGCGTGGAGCTGACTCGCTTGGCATCGAGCTAACCGCCTACCCGATAAACAACGTTGCCGAACTTGACAAAGCGCTGGGCGCGGCGAGTGCGAGCGGGGCCGATAGCCTATTCGTCATCGCGTCGCGAATGACCAATTTCTTTGCTGCCAAAATTGCAAAGTATGGCGAGGAGCGACAGTTGCCTGTGATAGCCTCGTGGCGTGAATTTGCTACCGCGGGTGCGCTCTTATCCTACGGCCCGAGCCGAGCTTTTGAGGCCAAGCGGCTAGCCGGATACGTGGAAAAGATTGTAAACGGGGCCAAACCCGCCGATTTACCGACTGAGCAACCTGTCAAATTCGAGCTTGTTATCAATCTTAAGACGGCACGAGCCCTCGGCTTGAACATTAGCCGGGATTTCCTGCTTCGCGCTGATGAGTTGATCGAATGAATTCCTCACCGGCCTTCGGCCGACCCTGGAGAATGAAAAACGCTAAGCCCTTGGCCGATCTTGGCCTTTTGGCCAAACCACCCGTTTGGCAATCGTCCATGGCTTCTTGTTTTCTTTATAAAAGGCGCGAGTTCATCACGCTGGTCGGCGTCGCGGCTGCATGGCCAGTTGCGGCGCGCGCGCAGCAGTCGGCGATGCCGGTGGTGGGGTTTCTGAGTAGCAGTTCGCCTCGGCCTTACGCGCCTATGGTGGCCGCCTTCCAGCAGGGCTTGGAGGAAGTCGGCTATGTCGAAGGGCAGAATGTTGCGATCGAATTCCGCTGGGCCGAGAACGATTTGAGTCACTTGCCGATGTTGGCAGCCGACTTGATTCGCCAAGCAGCAGTGATTGCGACGAGCGGCGGTTACGCTCCCACGCAGGCGGCGAAAGGAGCTACGGCAACCATTCCAATTGTCTTTGTGAGCGCCGGGGACCCAGTGGCGGCCGGCTTGGTGGCCAGCATCAATAGACCGGTTGGCAACATTACAGGCATAAACTTTTTCACCAGGGAGCTCGGAGCGAAACGGCTCGAAGTCCTGCGCGAAATCGCGCCGAAAGCTAAGAGGATCGCGCTGCTCTTCGATCCTGCCAGTTCCGTCGGCATCGAGGCTAACTTGGGTGATGTGGAGGCCGCAATCAGGACGGGTGGGCAGCAGCCAATTGTTGCGAGGGCCAGCACCATCGAAGACATCGACACGGCGTTCGCGACATTTATCAGTGAGCGCGCGGACGCTCTCCTGGTGATCTCCTCTCCGCTATTCACGAGCCGACGCGATCAGGTCGTGGCGCTCGCTGCTCGCCATGCAATCCCAGCTAGCTACTCACTACGAGAGTTTCCCGTTGCTGGTGGTCTGATCAGCTATGGAGCCAGCATCACGGATGCGTATCGCCAAGCCGGTCTCTATGTCGGGCGAATCCTCAAAGGGGCCAAACCTGCCGATTTGCCAGTGATGCAGCCCACCAAGTTCGACCTCATTATCAACCTCAAGACCGCGAAGGCGCTCGGACTCGAGGTCCCACCGACCCTGCTCGCCCGCGCCGACGAGGTGATCGAATAGCGCTGTACTTTGCTGCGGTGCATATGTCCGCTATTGGGGATTGCATTGACAAGATTGATACCGGCGAGGGCTGGGCGATGTTCGATGAAAACAATAGCAATCTGAGCGATGAGGAAAAAATAGACCGTGCAGCGCGGCACGAAGAACTGCGGTTCTATCAGAAGCAGCAGTGGGCTGTCGCAACTGCAGGGGTCATTCTTTTTGGCGCGCTTCTAACGACCGCGTTCAATGTACACATCACAGCGCTGGATAAGTTCCTCATCTTGATACTTATCGCTTTAGCTATTTCGGCCGGCTGGTTCGTCCTCGATAACCTCGAAGAGGTCATTGTAGGGGTTCGCCGCGCGTTGGGCCCAGCTGACGCTGCAATTCATGGCCGCGAGATATCAGGTCTTCTCAAGTCCATTTTGATTGCGAGCGGCTTGGTTGTTGCTTGGGCTGTTGTATTTAAACTCCCGCTTTAAGAAACGGAAAATCGCTGAATGAATATGTGGCTCGCCGTTGCCGGTATCACGCTGCTTACGACGCGCTAGGTTACGAATGGCGGCTTTCGCTAGGAGCTGGCAGCGAAAGGAGGCGCGTCGTGACGGAAGCAAATTCCTGGCGCTAATCACCGTCGCTACAAGGAAATGGATGGCGTTCCAATGAGCCGAAAAGGTCTTGAACGACGATCGAAAAAGTATGCCCCTGTGCAGAATGTATCCGTTGCTAACTGGTACATGGACGCTGAGGACTTCCATCAGAAATACAAGACCCGTCGTGGAGGAGTTAAAAAGCGCATGTCACCGGCTGCTGGCGGCAAGAACCGCATCATGATCTTCGGCCCGAAGGATGACGGCACATACGTCATCGAGTTCAGGACGGCGGCTGGCAAGGCGCTGGCGATCTCAATCCCGAGAACCGAAACCGCGGTGATCCGGCATTTTCAAGAGCGGATGCCGTATGGGCTGTTCGTGCCAGAAGTGCCGAGCGAATAAGCCCCGCGAAATCGCTTATTGCATTCACGCGACTTGCCTATGGGAATCACTGACCACGCGATGGAAGCGTGGTATCATCTCTCCGTTGCATGAATGACCCCCAACCCGAGGGTCACATGGCAAGCCATATCGAACGACGAAAATTCTTAGCCACGCTCGGCGGCGCGGCGGCCGCGTGGCCACTCGGCGTCCTCGCCCAGGTCTCGACTAAGCGCCCGCTTGTCGGTTTGGTGCACGGGCAATCGCCTACATCTGCATCACCGGTCGTAACTGCGTTTGTACAGCGCATGCAGGAACTCGGCTATGTTGCGGGTAGCGACGTCGACATCGCATATCGATACGCCGATGGCGATTTGGCGCGGGGGCCGGCGCTCGCGGATGAAATGGTTCGTCTCAAGCCAGATGTTGTGGTCACCACCAATACTCAGCTGGCGATCGCGATAAAACAGGCGACAAGCTCCATCCCAATCGTTGCTGCGAATATCACCGATCCGGTTGCCTTCGGGTTGGTCGCGAGCCATGCCCGGCCAGGCGGGAACGTCACCGGAATACTTGCCACTCTAGACACCCTACCGGAGAAGCAACTGGCCCTAGCTGCCGAAGTTGTTCGTGGCGCGGTCAAAATGGGGATGCTGGTCGACGCTGACTTTCCAGCGCACGCGATCCAGCGAAAGGGCGCTGAGGCTGCAGCCGCGGCGCTGGCGATCGAGCTCGTGCCGATGGCGGTCACTTCGCCCGACGAGCTCGACGGAGCGTTCCAGTCGTTCGCGCGCGAACGCGTTTCCGGTGTGCTGGTGCTACAGGACCCGATGTTTCTTGATGAGCGCCGCCGAATCGCCATGCTGGCGATTGCGGCACGGCTGCCGACCATGTTCGGCTTCCGCGAGCATGTCGAAGCTGGTGGGCTAATGAGCTACGGGATTGATTTGCGCGGCAACCTTCGTCGCGCGGCCGAACTTGTGGACAAGATCTTGAAAGGAACAAAGCCCGGTGATCTGCCGGTGGAGTTACCGACAAAGTTCGAGCTCGCCATCAATCTCAAGACCGCCAAGGCGCTTGGGATCGATGTTCCCTTACATCTTCAGCAGCTCGCCGACGAGGTGATCGAGTGATAAACCGCCGCGAGTTCATTACGCTGCTCGGCGGCGCGGCTGTTGCGTGCCCGCTCGCGGTGCGCGCGCAACAGTCGGCGATGCCGGTGGTGGGATTTCTCCGCAGCGCGACGCTCACCGATGCGGCACACTTGGTCACCGCGTTCCGCCAAGGCCTGAAAGAGGCAGGCTTCGTCGAGGGCCAGAACGTTGCGGTCGAATACCGCTCCGCGGAAGGGCAGCCTGATCGGTTGCAGGCGCTGGTGGCTGATCTGGTTCGCCGGCCGGTGGCGGTGATCGTCGCGAATAACGAGGCGGCCGTTCGGGCAAAAGCCACAACCACGACTGTGCCGATCGTTTTTGTGACGGGGGGCGATCCCTTCACGGAGGGCCTCGTCAACAGCCTCAACCGTCCGGGCGGCAACATTACCGGCGTGAGTTTTCTCAGCAGCGCGTTGGCAGCCAAGCAGTTGGAGTTGCTGCGCCAGCTCGTGCCCAAAGCAACGGTAATGGCCGCGTTGGTAGACCCGAACTATTCGAATGCCGAGATTCAGTTGCGCAACGTGCAGGAGGCCGCCCGCAGCGCCGGGCTGCAGATTGGCGTGGTGAAAGCGAGCAATGCGGGCGAGATCGATGCCGCATTTGCCAGCCTCATCCAACAGCGTGCCGACGCTCTCATTACCCAAGGCGGTGCCTTTCTCTTCAGCCGGCGTAACCAAATCGTTGCGCTGGCAATGCGACATGCCGTTCCCGCGATTTACCCGCTGCGGGATTATGCCGTAGCGGGCGGCCTGATGAGCTACGGTGCCAGCAATACTGATGCTTATCGTCAGGTCGGCGTCTATGCTGGCCGTATTCTCAAGGGCGAGAAGCCCGCCGAGATGCCGGTATTGCAGCCGACCAAGTTCGAGCTGGTGATCAATCTGACGACCGCAAAGGTGCTTGGCCTCGACGTGCCGGATCGGCTGCTCGCGCTTACCGACGAGGTGATCGAGTGAAACGCCGCGAGTTCATCACGCTGCTCGGCGGCGCGGCGGCCTGGCCGCTCTCGGCGCGGGCGCAGCAGACGGGCAAGCTGCCGACCATTGGGTTCTTAGGCTCGGCCACGCCTTTGGTTGAGAGCCAACGGGTCGCCGCTTTTGTGCAGCGACTGCGCGAACTCGGTTGGATCGAGGGTCGCACGATCACGATCGAGTATCGGTGGGCAGAGGGCCGCAATGAGCGCTACACAGAAGCCGCGGCCGAGTTCGTCCGGCTCAAGGTCGACGTCATTGTCACGGTGGCAACCCCGCCAACGCTCGCGGCAAAGCAAGCGACAGCGGTCATCCCGATCGTGTTCGCGGCGGTAAACGATCCGGTCGGGACCGGCCTGGTCGCGAGTCTGGCGCGACCGGGCGGCAATGTTACCGGTCTGGCGAACCAGATGTCTGACACTAGTGGCAAGAAAATCGAATTCCTGCGCGAGGTAGTACCCGGTCTTCGCCGGTTGGCGATTATGGCCAATGCGGGCAATCCCGGTTCCATGTTGGATATGAGCGAGGCCCAGGCAACGGCCCGCAGGCTCGGCCTTGAGGTCACTACATCCGAAATCCGGCGAGCGGAGGATATTGTGCCTGCGTTCGAGGCCTTCAAGGACCGCGCGGATGGACTTTATCTTTGTCCCGATGCGCTCCTGCGCACGAACCGGATTCGCATCAACATTTTGGCGGTGGGCGCGCGATTGCCGACGATGCACGGCCATCAGGAGTACGTTGAAGCGGGCGGTCTGATGTCCTATGGACCAGACCTTGCGAGCCAGTTCCCGCGCACCGCCGACTTGGTCGACAAGATTCTGCGCGGGACGAAGCCCGGGGATATCCCGGTCGAGCAGCCGACCAAATTCGAGTTCGTCGTCAACTTGACCACCGCGAAGGCACTCGGCCTCGAAATTCCACCGACTCTGCTCGCGCGCGCTGACGAGGTGATCGAGTGAAACGGCGCGACTTCATCACGCTGCTCGGCGGCGCGGCAGTCGCATGGCCGCTCGCGGCGCGCGCGCAGCAACCGGCGATGCCGGTGATCGGATTTCTTCGCAGCACATCTCCTGAGGGTGCCGAACATCTCGTTGCGGCATTCCGCGACGGCCTGAAGGGAACCGGCTACGTTGATGGGCAGACTGTTGGGATCGAATGGCGCTGGGCCCGAGGCGATGTTGATCGGCTG
>DATFQX010000490.1:0-3136 GCA_035263865.1 Xanthobacteraceae bacterium | reverse complement strand
GCGATCGCACTCGCCGTTTTCGGTTTCAGTCTGTTCGGCGACGCGCTGCGCGATGTCCTCGATCCCCGCTTACGCGATCGCTGAACCGGCGTTTTTCTCAAGTCGCCACGCCATTGATTGCAAAGTCGAAGATGTGGAAGTTCCTCAAGCCGCCGTGGTCAGCACGTTGAGCATACGTCTCGTTCAGCGGATAATTTAGAATGAAGGGGACACGACTTTCGGCGATGCCGCCATGGGTGCGCAACGCATGGCCGTCGAGGGCCGACAGGTCGTGCGCGGAGGGTGTCGTTCCTATGCAGGTTCCGCCATCGCTTATGACGACGACGTCGGCTTCGCGGTCGATTGGCAGATCGAACATTCGAGCAGCGGTTGCCTTGTCATGGACGGCTTCGATGCCAGGAAGCCTGCGGGCAAGCCTCATCACGGCTTCGGGGGTAGCGTCGCGGTGGCAATAGACGCGCACGAAGCTGCCGAGCGATCCATGATGCGCCACAAAATAGTCGGTGATAGGGCAAATCACTGTTGTTGCGTCCTTTCCGAACTCAAGATCGAGCTCGTCCTGAAGCCACACGACCTTGAGCGAGCCGTCGGGGTTGGACTTGTCGCGCATGCCATGATCCGCGACGAGACCGAGGACCCCGCCGAACTCGTGTATGCGCCCGAATAGCTCATCCATGTCGCGATAATAACGGTCCGCTTCCGGCTCACCGGGCGCGTATCTGTGCTGGATGTAGTCCGTCAACGACAAATACGTGATGAGCGGCTTTTCCGTCTCTAGGAGCTTGATGCCCGCCTCGAGCACGAACAGCGACAGTTCGGGCGAATACATGTCCGGCAGCGGCATGCCGACGAGCTCGAGCACATTCTCGATGCCATTCTCGCGCTTATTGCATTTATCGGCCTTTTCTGATGAGAAGTTGATGCAGCCGCCCGCAATATTCATGTCCTTGCCAAGCTGCTGGCGCAGCTTGTCCTTGGCCGTTATGGACGCGACCTTGGCGCCCTTGCGTGAAAACTCCGCGAGGATAGTCGTCGAGCGCATGAGCTCGGGGCCGGTCATAACGACTGCTTTTCCCGTCTCCGGTTCGAGATAGAAGTTTCCGGATATGCCGTGGATCGAGGGCGGGCTGCCGGTGACGATCGACACGTTGTTGGGGCAGGTGAAGCTCGGAATGACGCATTGGGCGATCGCATAAAACCCCGTCTCCATGAAGCGAGCGACGTTGGGTACGAGTCCCTCTTTAAGTGCCCGATCGAAGTACGCGGGATCACCGCCATCGTTGCAAACGACAACAACCGGCCGGTCAGGCCAGCGATAGCGCACGCCGTTGAGGCGAATCTCCGGACCCGGGGCGGATGTCATTTCGGGACCCTTGGTTTGTTCCCCGTCCCGCTAGCGTCACGTCTTTGCCCCTCGGGGTGGGCGCAGTATCCTGCGCCGGCATTTGAGGAGCATGCCCATGGCACAATCATCCCCTGAAGCATCCGTCATCAAAGCATACTGGCAGCCCGGCTGCACGAGTTGCCTCAGAATGAAGGAGTTCTTGACCAAGCACGGCGTTCCCTTCGTCTCCGTCAACGTGCTTGAGGACAAGGATGCCTTTGCCGAGCTGGCAACGCTGGGCATCCGCTCGGTGCCGATCGTGCGGCGCGGCAAGGATTGGGCGAACGGGCAGGTACTGCGCGAGGTGGCACGCGTCGCCGGCATCGCGTGGGGCGGGGCGCAGGTGCTGCCCGCGCCCGAACTCGCAGCGCGGCTCACCGAGATCCAAACGGCGGCGCAGCGGCTCTTCTCGCAAATCCCGGACGACAAGCTCGGCCGCATGCTGCCGAATCGGCCGCGCAGCTACGCCCAGCTCGCCTATCACATCTTCAACATCGCCGATGCCTTCCTCGAGCACGAGGTGCAGGACTTGCCACTCAAGGAAGGCGCGTACGGCCGTGTGCCGCCGCCGGAGATGAACACCAAGGCCAAATTATTAGCTTACGGACAAGACGTGCTGGGACGATTCAAGACCTGGTGGGATGGCCCAGGCCAGACGACCGATTTTTCGCGCAAGGCCCACGTCTACTACGGCAACGTCACGCTGCAGGAGTATTTGGAGCGGACCACCTGGCATTCGGGTCAGCACGTGCGCCAGCTCGTGATGGTGCTCGAGATGCTGAGCATTGAGCCGGATAGGCCGCCGACCAAGGAAACCTTTGCGGGCCTGCCGATGCCCGACAAGGTCTGGGATGACGAGCGGGTCATAGCCTGATGTGGGCGCGTGGGATTGATGTCAGCTCTTGGTAGATATTGTTGCAAAAGTCCCAAATTGCCCGGCGGCTGCTAGGCGGTACTGCTCGATGTTATCCAGCCCGTACGAGATGCTCACATCGAGCACGGTTGAGGCGTCGTTGAGACGCATTATTGCTTCACAAATCAGCCCATTACATTTGACATGTGTCAATCGCGCTTGATCTACGGCAAAATAATTTGAGCGGGCGCCGTTTACCGAACGCGCCCCGAGGCCGGTCTATGAGTTCCGACTGATGCGGCTGGCATTGCTCATCCTTGCAGCGCTGGTTGCCGCCATCCCGGCGCTGGCGCATTCCTGGTATCCGTTGGCCTGCTGCGGCAGCATGGATTGCTTCCCGATCGCCTGCGATCAGTTGGTGGAGACGGTCTCCGGCTGGCTCTACGTTCCGACCGGCAACCTGTTCAAGCGTGAACAAGTGCAGCCGAGTCAGGACCGCAACTGCCATGTGTGTCTGGGGCGTAGCCGTGATCACCGCTCGATCTGCGCGTTCATCGTGCCCAACGTGTAGAAGGCTGTCGCACGGACGCCGCGAGCGGCCATGCGGCCGCAGCGCCGCCAAGCAGCCTGATGAACTCGCGACGTTTCACTCGATCACCTCGTCCGCGCGTGTCAGGACGAGCGGCGGAATGACGATGCCCAGCGCATTCGCAGTCCTGAGATTGATGATCAGCTCGAACTTGTCGGGCGCCTGCACTGGCAGGTCGGCGGGCTTGGCGCCCTTCAGGATGCGGTCGACATAGCCGCCTGCGCGCCGATAGTTTTCTGGCAGGTCGACGCCGTACACGGCAAGGCCGCCCTCCTCGGCGTAGTAGCGAAACGGATAGACGGCCGGCAGG
>DATFQX010000489.1:0-3363 GCA_035263865.1 Xanthobacteraceae bacterium | reverse complement strand
CGCAGGCGAGGAGCTCGGTCGGCTCAGACGGCCGTCTTTCGGCCACTTTCGATCGCGTTCTCGTCATCGACGACGACGCCACTGCGCGGGAGCTCATTGCAGATCATCTCAAGGCCGAAGGTTTTTCCGTCGTGACTGCAGCGGGCGGAGTGGAGGGGCTCAAGCTCGCCAAGGAATTGCGTCCGACCGCGATTACGCTCGACGTCATGATGCCTGACCTTGACGGCTGGTCGGTGTTGGCTGCTCTGCGGCAGGACCCTGAACTTGCCGAGATCCCGGTCATCATGATCACGATCGTGGATGAGCACCGGCGCGGCATTGCGCTGGGCGCCGCCGGCTATCTCACGAAGCCGATCGACCGCGAGCGGCTGCGTCGCATGATCGGCCGGTTTCAGGCGCCGGCACGACCCACCCGCGTCCTGGTGGTGGAAGACGATGCGATCCAGCGCGAGCGGATGCTCGGATGGCTTGAGGGTCCACAATGGACTGTGCGAGAGGCAGAGAACGGTCGCGTGGCGCTGAAACGTATACAAGAGACCAAGCCGGACGTGATCCTGCTCGATCTAATGATGCCGGAAATGGATGGCTTTGCGGTCGTCGCCGCGTTGCAGAAGGAGACCGGCTGGCAGGACATCCCGGTCATCGTCATCACCGCGCGGGATCTCGACGTCAAAGACCGTGAGCGGTTGAATTCCGGCGTACAATCCGTGCTAGTTAAGGAAAGATTCCGACCAGCAGACCTTGTCGAGCGCATCCGTCGGCTCGTGCAAACGAAGCCAGCGGGCAACAATGGGATGAAAGCAGCATCGTGACCAAAATACTTTACGTCGAAGACAACGACGACAATGTGTTTATGCTCAAGATGCGGCTCGAGCTACTTGGCGATTTCGAGGTGCTGACGGCGGAGGACGGCGAGAAGGGCTGCGCGATGGCGGTTAGTGAGTGCCCGGATATAATCTTGATGGACCTCGAAATGCCTGTCGTCGATGGCTGGGAAGCCTCGCGAAGGCTCAAGGGCAATCCGCAAACCCGCGACATCCCCATCATCGCGCTGTCCGCGCATGCGCTCGCCGGCGAGCGCGAAAAGGCGCTCGCGGCGGGGTGCAACGAGTTCGACACCAAGCCGATCGAGTTCGATCGGCTGGTCGCGACCATTCGGCGCGTGCTCGCGCCCCACAAATAGATGTTGCAACTGTGTTGATCAGGATGGTGCGCCGCCCGGCAGGCGCACCGTAAACAGCGACCCCTTGCCCGACTCGCTCGCCACCGTCACGTCCCCGCCCATCAGGCGCGCGAGCTTGCGGGTGATGGCGAGCCCGAGCCCGGTGCCGCCGAAACGCTGTGCAGTCGTGGCATCGGCCTGGGTGAACTCCTCGAACAACTTGGCCTGCTGCTCCGCTGTCATGCCGATCCCGGTGTCGGCCACGGCAAGCTCGATCCACTCCTGACCGTTGGCGACCCTCCGCGCCCGCAGCGTGACCTCGCCCTCCTTGGTGAACTTAAAAGCATTGCTCAACAGATTGAGCAGTATCTGCCGCAGCCGCATGGGGTCCACGGTCAATGCACCGAGGTTCTCTTGGGCGTCGACGACGAGGCGGTTCTTGTTCTGCTCGGCAAGCTGTCCGGCGGTGCTGATAACGTCGTTGATCAGCGGTGCTAGCTGCACGGTTTGTGGGTTGAGTTCGAGCTTTCCCGCCTCGATCTTCGAGAGGTCGAGCACCTGGTTGAGAAGACCAAGAAGGTGAGTCCCGGCGCGGTTCACGCGCTGCAGCGGCTCCTGCGCCTTTTCTGTGCCGAAGCGCGCCCCGTTTTTGACCATCATCTCGGTGAGCCCGATGATGGCGTTGAGCGGCGTGCGCAGCTCGTGGCTCATGCTGGAGACGAACTGCGACTTATTCTCGCTTGCCAATTGCAGCTGACGATTCTTGTCCTGGATTTCATCGAAGAGCCGCACATTCTCGATCGCGAGTGCTGCCTGGTCGGCAAACGTACTGACCAGCTCGATCTGCCTATCGGTGAACGCTTGCCCGACCGCGATATCGCTGACCGTTGCCATCACGCTTTTCTGACGTTGCAGAGCCTCGATCATCGGTGCGGCCTGGAAAGACCTCACGCTAGAGTTATCTGTTTTCGTTGCTTCATTATCCTGAGCCGGAGTGCATCTTCCCATGCTCTTCCCAACCTCGAATTTTGGGAAGATCAGCTCGGCAATTTCCGCCTAAGTTACTGATTTCGTTGGTGGGCGCACCAGGACTCGAACCTGGGACCCGCTGATTAGGAGTAAGTTTTAGCTTCACGCCAGAAGCTGACAGCTGGTGTCACGTTCTACCGCGGACCTCATTATTTCCTTTGCTACCCGCGGCTTTTTATGCGACCTTCTGACATAAGACGCCACGGAGTGACGCGCGACGTCATCCGATGGGGTCCGCTAGGGGTCCGCGGACCCACTGCGGACCCCAGGCAGAAGGTAAGTTGCCATGAAGCTCACAGAACGCAAAATCGAGATGCTGGCGGTCGAACACGGCCGCAAGGACAGGCTCGTTTTCGACGATGCGCAGCGTGGACTTGCCGTGCGCGTGACGGCGAGCGGCGGCCGGACCTATCTCTGTCAATACACCCTACACAGACACAAGTGGCGCGTGCCGCTCGGAGCGTGTTCGGCGGTCACGCTCTCCAAAGCGCGCGAAGCCGCGGCAGCCGTCATGGGCGATGTGGCCAAGGGCCGGAATCCCGCGGCCGATCGCAAGGACGCGGCGGCAGCCGAACACGCGAAGCGCGCGCGTAATCGCCTAACCCTGAGGGTACTGATTGAAGATTGGAACCGGCTTCACCTTGCCGGTAGGCGACCTCGCTACGCCGCCGAAGCAGTCCGCGCGCTGCACTACGCTTTTGCGGATCATCTGGACGACGCGGCAGAAGACTTGGATCGTGCGAGCGTGGTGCGCGCCCTGGACACCCTTACACGGCGCCGCAAGCGCAAGGATCACAACGGCCTGGAAAAGTTCAGGGGCGCCGCCATGACTGGCCGCACCGCCGCTTATGGGCGAGCTGCCTTCGCCTGGGCCGTGAAGCGCGGCGCGGTCCGCATCAATCCATTTGCGGATTTGCCCTTTGCCAAGAGCGTTGCAAAGCGTGAGCGCGTGCTGAGCGACGCTGAGATTGCGGAGATTTGGTGCGCCGCCGGCGAAGCCACGTCGCCTTATGGCGCCATCATCCGCTTGCTGGTCCTAACCGGGCAACGCCGCGGCGAAGTGGCGGGTATGGACCGGAACGAGATTTCTGAGGATTTCGCAACCTGGACCCTCCCGGGTGAGCGGACGAAAAACGGCGAGCCACACAGCGTGCCCCTAAGTGCGCCGGCGC
>DATFQX010000488.1:0-4070 GCA_035263865.1 Xanthobacteraceae bacterium | reverse complement strand
CGTCGTCCGTGCCGGCGAAGCGCGCGCCGACGTGAATAACGAACCGAATCCCCCCGACTCCGTCGAAAAATGGGGCGTGTTCGCATCCACGACCGAGGCGCTGACGGTCACGATCCTCACCGAACTGGTGCGACGCGCTGGCGTGAATCGCGTTCCAAGCTCGGTGTCCGCCATCTTCGACGGCGTATACGCAGCCGAGCTTGACCATTGGGAGTTCATTCACAAGCTCCATCGCCCGGCGACGACGCGGTTCTGGATTCCGGACGGCTTCTTCGGCGGCGCCGGAGACGCCCTCGACCTTACAGCCGTCGGCAAGGGCGTCGCGGGCGGCGAGCATCTGTTCGTGAATACTTATCTCCTGGGAGTGACGATCGCCGCGGCGGCAGGGCAGCCGCGACTTGCCCGCTACGCTGCGGAGCTCGCCGGCGTCGAGTCCGAGCATCGCGTGCTCGGGCAATCTCTCGTCGGCGCGAGCCCTCCGAACGACCTCGGGTTCGAGGTCTTCGAATTTTCAACTGTCGGCGATATCGGGGCAGCCGCCGAAAAGGCCGGGTTCGGCTTTGGGAAGCAGGGAACAGCCGCTGGACGCTTCTACGACTTCCCCCAGTCTCCGGCACCGCCGCCCGTGGCGATCAACGGGAATACCCCGACATAAGACCGCGCGCACGTTCACCGCACCCCGACAAGGAAAGGAGTATCCTCTACATTTTAAGGCCGGCAAGGAACACGGCCCGCACTCGACCAAGAATGGGTGCAAGCTGCTCATCCTCTGGACGGAACGCACTTCGAGTGACGCCGATCTTAGCGATTTCGTTGTCACAACCAAAGCCGCTGCTTAGGCACGCAGGCGACGGCTGCTTTAGCTCACGCCTCACCATGCTCCACTGGGCCTTTAATCGTTGAAGGCCCAGTGACGTGTGCCCCGAACCCGAGACGATACGCCAATGGAGGTCGCATGAAGCCGCGAACGATGATCCTTACAGGAATTGGGCTTGTTGGTTTGTCTGGCGCTCTGATCGCTTCCGCTGCCAACAATGTGCGACAGGACTTCGACACGGAGGCCGCGCGGAAAGCACAGATGATGCTCGAAGAGGGCAAGAAAACCTTCCGCTACGATACCTTCGGCAGCGAGGCCTTCTGGGGCGACACCCTCCAGCTGCACAAGGCTATTGCCGGCGAGAAGAACGGCGGCGTTGGTCCCGGTGTGTCGCCCAAGACAGCGCTCGCCGTCGGACTCAAGGTAGATGTCGACGCACTGCCGGCTGCGTTGAAGACTGAGATTGCGGCAGGCAAAGTCAATCTCGACGACCCGGCGACAACCATCGCTCTCCTCAAGCTGAATGCAGTCGTCGGTGTCACCGCCTTCACAAACCCCGACGGCAGCGTCAAGTCGATGGGCATTCAGTGCGCCTTCTGCCATTCGACCGTCGACGACTCGTTCGCCCCCGGCATTGGCAAGCGTCGCGACGGTTGGTCGAATCGCGATCTCAACGTCGGTGCGATCGTCTCTCTTGCACCAAACCTCAAGCCATTCACGGATTCGCTCGGCGTAGACGAAGCGACCTTGAAGAAGGTTCTCGCGACCTGGGGGCCCGGCCGTTACGACGCAGAGCTGGACAAGGATGGCAAGGCGCTTCGTCCTGATGGCAAACAAGCCGGAACGCTCATTCCGCCCGCGTTCGGACTAGCTGGTGTAAACCTCGCCACCTGGACCGGATACGGGTCGGTCACCTACTGGAACGCCTATGTCGGAGTGACCCTCATGCACGGTGTGGGGACGTTTTTCGATCCCCGGTTCAACAGCAAGGATCAGTATCCGTTTTCGGCGAAGAGCGGTGCCGGAAACACGCGGGGCATGCCCGACAGGGTCACCCCAAAGCTCGCTGCGCTGCATTTCTATCAGCTGTCTTTGCCGGCTCCGAAGGCGCCAGCCGGGTCATACGACGAGGCAGCATTCGAGCGCGGGAAGGCGATCTTCAACGGCGACGGCAAGTGCGCAACCTGTCACGTGCCGCCCCTCTTCACCGAGCCGGGCTACAACTTACATACGCCCGAAGAGATGGGGATCGACGCTTTCCAGGCGGATCGCTCGCCGACCCATATGTACCGGACTGCTCCGCTGGCTGGCCTGTGGGCGCATCAGAAGGGTGGCTTCTTTCATGACGGGCGGTTCGGGACTCTGATGGACGTTGTGAACCACTACAATGAAAATCTGAAGCTGAACCTCAGCGAAGCGCAGAAAAAGGATCTTGTTGAATACCTGAAAGGAATTTGAACCAGGATCTCATGGCGTGAAACCCACAAGCGGTCGAATTCTTCTATACGCGTCTATCTGTCGCGATAACCGTAGTAGCGGAGGTTTTTCAGTCCGCTTCCAACAGCGATCGAACAGTAGGACGAGCTCCGACCGCTTGCAGACGCGGAGCGTTTTGCGGGTTCTGCATTCGGCGAGGCAGGAATTTGCCAAGTGACTTCCAACGCAGAATCTCCACCTTTGATGGTTCTAGAGAGAGCTGCCTTCCTCAGTGGTGAACCGCGAGTAGACAACGTCTGTATGGGAGTGGCTCCATCGCAATTTGCTCTGATATGCGCGCTATTGCTGCGGCGTAAAAAGCGTTTTTGCCAAGCACCCTACGGTCACTCAGATTCAAAGCTTCGCTGACACTCAATCGTGTGCCGTCGAGAGATGAAGGCCAATATCGAAGAGCCGCCGAGACTGGGGCGCGGCGCAAGGCGCGAGCTGAACGACAGAGATTGTTGCATCTCATTCAATAGTGCCGGGACCATCGGCAAATCGTCGGCGCGTCTCAAACTTGATCTCCTCCTCGAGCGGAGGCCGGCAAGCGTCGCCAGCTCTCTGGCGCCATGGCGCGCGGCGCGGCAAGTCTTCAACTGCGATGTCGACGGTCCCGGAAGGACGCCTACGCTGATTTCGCAGCCGGATGGTCAAAATGCATCCCTATCCGCATAAGTACGTCGCCTCCGCAGCCGCGCAGAACGCTGGTTTGTTCGGCGTCACTTCACCGCAGCTGCCGAGTCTTGATACAGCGCCTCCACCCGAATTCGATGGACCCGGGGGCACTTGGTCGCCCGAGACTCTCTTGTGCGCGTCCCTTGTGGGCTGCTTTATTCTAAGCTTCCGCCCAATCGCTCGTCTGGCTCGCTTCGACTGGCTGCGGCTTGATTGTCGGGTCGAGGGGTTGCTCGATCGCGTAGAGCGAGTGTCGCAATTCACGCGTTTTACGACATTTGCGCGCCTAATCGTTCCTGCGGGGACGGACGTCGCCAAGGCGCGCCAGTTGCTCGAGCGGGCGGAGCACACCTGCTTGATATCAAATTCGCTGCGCAGCATTCGCGCTCTCGAAGCTGAAGTGATCGTGACGGACCGTTAGAGAAGTTGGCGCAAAGAACCGGTTCGGCGAGGAGCCGGTCGAGACTGCGTCACGTACGCTAAGGAGGAGCCATGTCTCGCATCGTTCGCATCCATCGGACCGGTAGCCCCGAAGTTCTGCAGTTCGATGAGTTGGACATCGGTTCACCCAAGGAGGGGGAGGTGCGAATTCGAGTTCTTGCACTCGGACTCAATCGGGCCGAGGCGATGTTTCGCGCGGGAACATACTTCGAGGCCCCGAAGCTGCCTGCTAGGCTCGGCTGGGAAGCGGCCGGCGAAATCGAGGCCATCGGCGCAGGCGTCACGGGGTTTTCGGTGGGCGATGCGGTGAGCACCATCCCGGCCTTCTCCATGAATCAATATGGTGTCTATGGGGACGTGGCGATCGTCCCCGCCCACGCCGTCGCCAAGCATCCCGCCAGTCTCTCTTGGACCGAGGCCGCTGCGATCTGGATGCATTATCTGACGGCCTACGGCGCGCTGGTCGAAATTACGCGCCCCAAGAAGGGCGATGCGGTGCTCATTACGGCGGCCTCGAGCAGTGTCGGCCTCGCGGCTATCCAAATTGTGAACAGCCTGGAAGCGGTCTCCATTGCGATAACCCGTACGGGAGCGAAGCGTGAAGCGTTGCTCGAGGCCGGGGCAAAGCATGTGATCGCCACGCACGAGCAGGATATGG
>DATFQX010000487.1:0-10590 GCA_035263865.1 Xanthobacteraceae bacterium | reverse complement strand
GATCAGCGTGGCGATGGGCGCCAGCGCCTCGTTCCTCACGCCATTCGCCAACGGCGTCAGCCTGATGGTCTACGGGCCAGGTGGGTACCGCTTCGGCGACTTCTGGAAGCTGGGCATCCCCGTCTTGCTCTGGACGCTGATTGTCACTGTCGTCGTCACTCCTCTCTACTGGAAATTTTAAATGGTGGACCAGCTGCAATCGTGCGTGGGGCTGCCAGCTCGTGAGGTCATATTCGCGGGCCGCGATATAGGCCCGACCAGCGTTCACAATGTCATCGCGGCTCTCCAGAAAGAGCAGAGTCAGGCAAGCGAACAACACCGTAATACATTATAGGAACAACAGAATCAGGCGGAAACCAAAAAATGAAAGGAAGAAGCTTATGAGCACATTAGTAGTGATTGAGTATGACGATCCGTTCAAAGCGGAAGAGGTGCGGATTTCCCTCATGAAGCTGCACAAGGACTACCTGATCGATTTGGAAGACGCGGTTGTGGCTGTCAAGGATCAGAAGGGAAAGGTGCGACTACATCAGGCTGTGAACTTAACGGCTGCGGGTGCAATGACCGGCGGCTTCTGGGGAGCGCTGATCGGGCTAATTTTTTTGAATCCGCTTCTGGGCATGGCAATGGGAGCCGCGGCAGGGGCGGTGTCCGGGGCGCTCAGAGATATCGGCATCAATGACAATTTCATGAAGCAACTCGCGGCAAACATGAAACCGGGCAGTTCTACGCTATTCGTCCTGGTGCGCAAAGCAACGCCGGATAAAGTGCTTGACGAGATCAGGGGAACGGGAGGCAAAGTCCTGCAAACATCTCTGTCGCACGAGGATGAGGCGAAGCTTCAGGCGGCGCTCCACGCACCAAAGCAGTAAGCCAGAGCAAAAAGAGGAACGGTTGAAAAGCATCGCGAGAAACCTCCGCTCTAGCGGCTTTTCAGCCTAAACCTTATTGGCTGTCTGATCGCGGCAGTGCCTTTTATCAGTGACGAAGACACTGAGCGTTTGGGCAACGATCAGTTCGAGCGGATGCGTCACTAAGGCGCCTTTTTGCTGGGGCTTGAGGCTCGCGCCATCGCCATCATTGGCTTGCTCCAGTTTTTCATCACGTTGTTTCCGCACTGGAACGTGCGGAAACCGAGCTGGGTTGGCTATTTTATTCAACGGCCCGAGGAGCACATTCTGCACCATCAACGCGAGGTGCATGCAGACAACTATTCCGACTGGCCGTTGTGGGACAAGATTTTCGGCACCTATCGTGCGCCGACAGCGGAGCCGGTGCAGGTCGGTTTTGCGAGAGCGGGATTTGTGGAACAGCTCAAGATGCTCGGGTTTATCGACGTCAATGCGCCAGGTTACGTCAATCGGGGAGGGGTATCGGTGCCTCCTTATCTGTCGGTGATTAAAGTGATGCAGGATCTCAAGGGTACGAGCAGCCATGAGTTATTGACAATGCGAAGAAGATGATTGATCGAGCGCCCGGGCAGAGTATAAAGTGTTTCTTCTCAGTTACGACTCGTGTCCCTTTGCGAGGTGGGTTCGCCTTAGTTACCCTCGTTTTGCAGGTGCCTACTCGCAACGGGGTGTCTATGTGAGCGAAAGGCTAAAACCGGTGCGGGGAGGCTGTCCGCCGCGCCGCAAAGAAGGAGTCATCCGATGTCGGTCCACAGAAGCTCGTACGTGATGGTCCTGACCGCTGCTTTGGTGAGCGCTATTTTCGTGGCGGCCGTCTGGGCGCAGCAGCTCTTCATCTATCCGCAGCGGGGGCAAAGCCAACAGCAGCAACAGCAGGACCGTTTCGAGTGTCACCAGTGGGCCGTGCAGCAGACCGGTTTCGACCCCACCATGGTCGCTGCCCCGCCGCCACCAGCAGCGACAGGGTCGCTGGCGGGGGGCGCCGTGCGCGGCGCTGCCGGAGGGGCGGCCCTCGGGGCGATCGGCGGGGCCATCGGTGGTAACGTGGGCCGGGGCGCGGCGATCGGCGCCGGGACAGGGACCGTCTTCGGGACGATGATGCGCAACAACCAGATTCGCCAGGATCAGGCGCGGCAAACGGCCAATTTCCAGCAGGCAAACCAGCAGGTGGCGAATTATAACCGGGCGCTAGCCGCTTGTTTGTCGGGGCGCGGCTACACAGTCAGCTAGGTCCAGATCGATACGGAGTGGAACATGACGGCTTCGATGAAAACCTTTGTGTGCTCGATCATCATGACGGCCTTGGCCGGGACACCCGGCCTCGCCGCGGCCGGGCCCTATGACGGCTCGCGCCCTTTTCTGTGCGTCGTGGCGACGATTATGGAATGCGCGGCCTCCGGCTATTGTGAGCGCCACATCGCCGATGACGCGGATGCGCCCACATTCATTCAGGTCGACGTGGCTGGCCAGACGATCACCGCCGGGCCCAACAAGAAGAGTCCCATCGGGAACGCCACGCATCTGGACGGCGAGTTGATTCTGCAGGGGGGCGAGAGCAAGCGCGGGTGGAGTGCGACGATCAATGAGGAAACGGGACGTATGGCCGTCGCCATCGTCGACAACGATTATATCTTTTCTCTCTTCGGCACCTGTACCATCCCATAGGCGAAAGATCCTGCCGACAATCGTCGGAGTTGATGCTATCCGCCGTCAACGCCAGGGAAGCAAATGGGAAAAACACTTTGGAACTATACGGTTCTTTGCCTTCTCGGCTCCAGGCTCACGCCTCGCTCGTTGCATTTTGGTATTTTGACTGCGAAATCCGGGTTAATTTCTTATCCGTTCCCCTACCCAGAACTGTCTCATATTAGACCGTTTCCGGATTGTCCTACGACTTCTCCTGTGTAAGGCTGGAAGCGGTGACCTCTGCCGCTCCGACCATATGATCCATTGGTGTCGAATTTTCATCGCCTTCGCCAGCCTGGTCGCTTCTTTAATCGGATGTGCTGCACTGCCACGCAACCCGGTGCCTCCGGAGCTGACGGCAGAAGCGACGATCCCGGAAATGCCTGAGGTGCGCGCTTGGGCCGGCCGCGTCAGCCCGGCTATGGAACGCGATTTCGAGCAGTCTTTCAGGCAGGAATCGCCAGAGGATTTCCCGCCCGGCGCCGACGGCATCGTTCACTACGCGCACCTCGCGCTGTCTGGTGGCGGCGCGAACGGCGCATTCGGCGCAGGATTCCTGAACGGCTGGGCGACGACTGGGAAACGTCCGGTCTTCAAAATTGTCACCGGCGTGTCCACCGGCGCGCTGATGGCGCCGTTCGCTTTCCTCGGCCCTTCGTACGACGGCGCGCTGCGCGAGTTCTTCACGACAATCGAGGCCCGCGACATCTTCGTCATAGGATCGATCGGATCAATCTTGATCTCGTTCCTGCGCGGCGATTCGCTGGCTGACATCGGGCCGCTCGCCGCACTCATCGCGCGGCATGTGGACGGCAAGTTACTACGCAACATCGCCGCTGCGCACGAGCGCGGCCGGCGGCTCTACATGGCCACCGTCGACCTCGATGACCAGCAGTTCGTCGTCTGGAACATGGGTCTGATCGCCGCCAGCGGCCGGCCGAAAGCGCTGGAGCTTTTCCGTAAGGTCATGCTCGCCTCTGCTTCAATACCAATTGCTTTTCCGCCAGTTTTCTTCGAGGTTGAGGCCGCCGGACAGCGGTACGACGAAATGCACGTTGACGGCGCCGTCGCGGCGACTGTGTTCCTGCACGGCGGCGTTTTTAGGCCTGCCCTCATCCGCGACCGCGCTGGATTTGGGGCAGGGCGGGAGGACATCTTCGTGATCCACAACGGACAGCTATCCAGCGACCCGAGCCCGACGCCGCGGTCCTTGCGGGGAATCACCGCGCGGGTTATCGATGCCTCCGCCAGGGCGGGGGTGGTCGGGGCTCTCTTTTTTATCTATGGGTTCGCGCAGCGCGAGCAGGCAAGCTTTCAATGGGTTACCATTCCCCAAGGTGTTGAGATCCCCGGCACCGCTGGCTTCGATCCGGAAAAGATGTCGGAGCTCTACGAGGTCGGCTACCGGGCCGCGCTCGCCGGACCGGTCTGGCACGCGGACCCTCCGGGACTGCAAGAACAGGCTTCGCCGCCTTGAGCAGCGAAAATGCGAGCGGCCCAGACTCGGCTACGCGGCTGGACAACATGGCGGCGATCAGTCAACGCCATTATTCACCGGTACCTAAGGTCCCCGTCTACCCCCGGATCTCAGTTCCCGAATTTCTTGTTGCTGAGTAACAGCCATGCCACACCTCCTTCGGTTGAGCGATCGATTACTACAGTCGAGCGCACGTGGTCATCGACGCAGTGGGCTCAGAACGGATAACGAAGTATCGCAGCGAGATCTCCGCCGCCGGGAATGTCCGCGCGGCGCTCGCCCAAGACGCGCGCGCCCGTCAGCCATGCGCGTGCCGCGATCTGGTCGACCACGCCGTAGCTCGCGGCGCTCGCGTTGGCGCTGAACTCGACCCGGCCCTCGTCGTCGATCGTGCCGGGAACGACCGCGTCGATATCCACAAACAGCACATCGACCGCACCGAAGGTTGCCGCGCGGGCGGCATGGGCGACATCCATCGTCGTGCGACCTTGAGCGACCCGCGACTCGAACAGCGCATGCAGCCGGTCGAGCTCATTTCGATGCAGCCGGTCGAGGACGCCGCGTGAGGCCTGCGCAAGCTCCGCGTCGCTGAGCGCCTCGGGGTTGCCGCGCATGCCCTCGTCGACGAGATGAGCGTAAGTGTTGACCGAGCGAAAGATCGCATCGAGCGGCGGCGCTGCCGCGAGGATCAGCGGCGTCTCCCTGCCGCCCAGTAGGTCGCGCAACGCGTTGTCGACCTGGCGCGCGTACTGCCGCAGCCACACCTTCTGGCCTTCAGAGCCCTGGACCCGCCCCGACGGCGACCGATCGAGAATCGACGCCTTGCCCACCGCGCTGGCGGCGTCCTTCGGCATCCCGTCGACCTTGACGGCGAACGCCGGCATGTCGGCGGAGACTTCGACGAGCCGCACCGAGCCCTGTGCAAGTGCGAGGACGAACGCGCTCTGCGGCACGGTCACGGATCGCAGCAGCGGCTTCACGTAGAAGCGGTCGGACACCTCCACCATGGACTCGAGCCGGTTGGGCAAGCGGAACGTGCAAGCGGTGTCGGGCGTCACGAAGACCGCGAGGCTGTTCGCCTGGAACCGCCAGAAATCGTCGTCGTCGATCAGGTCGTCCGCCGCTTCCTCGATTGCGGCGATCGCGCGCTTGTCAGCGTCGCGCGCGCGCAACTGATCGAGCGCCGCGCTCGTAAGGTTCTTCAGCTCGATGCGATCTTTCTGCGCATCCTGCGTGACGGGCGAGGCCCGCAAGAAGATGGAGACACACGCGGGCGCCCGGACCGCAATCAACCGCTCTATATCCGTGCGGGATGGGATGTCAACGTGAAGCACCGGTATACCCTTTCAACCGAGTTGGGAATGGATTAACCGCAAGCCACGCCTGTGTATGGCGCGCGATCATCAGCTCCTCGTTGGTGGGAATCACCCACGCGGAGACGCGACTCGAAGCGGTGCTGATGCGCGGACCATACGTCGTGTTTGCTGCGGGGTCGAGGTTGACGCCGAGCGAGGCAGCGCGCCTGGACACCGCTTCGCCCACCACCACCGCGCGCTCTTGCTCACTGCTTCGGTGCGCTCAGTGCTGCCTGGAGTTTGGCTTCATCTTCGTGCGATAGCGAGGTTTTCAAAATCTTGCCTCCGGTGCCCTTGATCTCATCAAGCACCTTATCCGGCGTTGCCTTCCTCGCGAGGACAAACAGCGTCGAACTCCCCGGCTTCATCGTTGCCGCCAGCTCCTTCATAAATTTGTCATCGATGCCGACATCCGTTAGGGCGCCGGAAACTGCTCCTGCGGTGGCCCCCATTGCCATTCCAAGAAGCGGATTCAAAAAAATTAGCCCGATCAGCGCTCCCCAGAAGCCGCCGCTCATGGCGCCCGCTGCAGTTAAGTTCACAGCCTGATGTAGTCGCACCTTTCCCTTCTGATCCTTGACAGCCACAACCGCGTCCTCCAAATCGATCAGGTAGTCCTTCTGCATCTTCATCAGGGTAAGCCGAACCTCCTCGGCTTTGAACTGATCGTCATACTCGATTACCACTAATGTGCTCATACCTTTCTCCTTTCCTATTTTATTGCTCGTTTATGCGCGCCACTGACTTGTGCACGATCTGACCTGATACCCGAAACCCGATACGGGACACATGAGAAATGTGTTCATATATCCTTCCTCTTTTCAATATATTTTTTTTCGCTCGGGTCGAGATTGCGATTGACGAACGTTCAGTTTCCGTGATGGAACTCCAACGTCCGCGCCGACATAAAAGGCTCGAGCGCGTTTACCGGATACAGCAGGAGCGGCAGATCGAAGGCTACGTCGCCTCTCTATCGCTGACCGACCAGCGTGCGCGTATGGCGCGCGATCATCAGTTCCTTGTTCGTGGGAATCACCCACGCCGGCGGCCGACATCCAGATTTGCCGCGCCGGCCGCGGCGAGGATTTTCTCCTGCCGGCCGACCAGGATCGGCGCGATAATGCTAGCTTTGCCGCATCGACTGCACCGGCAAGGGACGACTCGTCACCGGGGCGCCACGGAAGTAGGGATCGGCGGGAACGCTTTGACAGCTTCGAATGAGCCACTCGTAGTTCTTACGGGAACTGGTGCTCATTAGTGATCCTCCGCGCAACTTCGACGACCACACTATCATTCAAATGAGTCGCGTCAAGTTATGAATTACCGGTTTCAGGGTTGACCGTTAAACCTTCTTCGTGATTAGAATGCCTGAGCCTTAGATCCGTTTGCGTGGCCGCAGTTCGACGGCGCAAAGCTAGCGCCGGCCCAAACAACACAAAGACGCGTAATGCTCATGAGTGACGTTGCGATAACCTTTGCTCTGATCACAGCGGGTTCTGGCGCTTTTCATTTGTGGCCGCATCCCGGCCGTAATCGTGGCGACACGGATCCCCGAGGTAGGTAAAGGGGTACGTGGATGAACACAGCAGTAAACGTCAACCCCGCTAGCGATGTTACGGCCTGGCATTCCATCTCAGTCGAAAATGTTCTAAAGCGGCTCACTACTAGCACCGAGAAAGGCCTCGACACAGGCGAAGCCTCGGTCCGACTGCAAAAGTACGGTCCCAACCGCTTGCCGGAAGGCAAGAAGCGGGGGCCGTTCGTGCGGTTCCTCTCACAGTTCAACAATATCTTAGTTTACGTGTTGCTTGGCGCGGGTTTCACCAAGATGATGCTGGGTTTATGGATCGACGCCTCGATCATTCTCGGCGTAGTTATCCTCAACGGGCTGCTCGGTTTTATCCAGGAAGGGAAGGCGGAGAAAGCGCTGGATTCGATCCGCAACATGCTGTCCGCCGAGGCTAGGACCTTGCGCGGCGGCAACACGCGCATGATTCCAGCGGAGCAACTGGTGCCGGGGGACATCGTCCTGCTCGAATCGGGGGACAAGGTACCAGCGGATCTCAGACTCGCCGACGTGAAGAACTTGCGCACCGAGGAAGCCGCCCTGACCGGCGAGTCGGTGCCGGCAGACAAGTCCACTGATCCCGTCTCGGAAAAAGCCACTGTCGGCGACCGCGAAAGTATGGCGTTCTCCGGAACCATGGTGGTATCGGGGCGGGCCACTGGAGTGGTCGTTGGGACGGGAAGCGAAACGGAGTTGGGCCGTATCAACCAGCTCCTCGCCAGTGTCAGCGCACTCGAGACACCGCTTCTGCGCCAGATCAAGAAATTCGGCTACGCCATCACCGCCGTCATCGGGGTGGTGAGCGTTCTTATTTTCGCCTACGGCAGGTGGGTGATGGGAATGGGGTTCGTGGAGCTGTTCCAGGCGGTCGTTGCGATCGCGGTATCGGTGATCCCGGAAGGTTTGCCGGCGCTCATCACGATCACGTTGGCGATCGGCGTGCAACGCATGGCCCAGCGCAATGCGATTATCCGGCGCCTGCCGGCTGTCGAAACCTTGGGCTCAGTGTCGCGCATCTGTTCCGACAAGACCGGCACCTTGACCCTGATGGAGATGATGGTGGTGTCGGCCGCCACCGCTGAATTACAGTACCAGATCACCGGCAATGGCTACGCACCCGAAGGCGAGGTCAAAGAGAACGGGAAACCCGCAGACAAGAAAGACCCGGTGCTCGGGTTGTTAGGCCGGGTTTCAATGCTCTGCAACGACGCCGAGTTGTTCCAGCAGGAGGGGCTGTGGAAGGTAGAGGGCGATCCCACCGAGGGAGCGCTCTATCCGTTCGCAACCAAGCTCGGAACGGACCGGCAAGCGGAGCAGGCCGCCTATCCACGCATCGACGCCATTCCCTTCGAGTCAGAGCACAAGTTTATGGCGACGCTTCACCGGAGCGGTGACGGGAAAGAGATCTTGTTGGTCAAAGGTGCACCAGAGGTAATCCTTGACGCGTGCGACCGGCAGCAGACCGCGAGCGGAGAGGCTGTGCCCCTCGACCGCGATCATTTCATGAAGGCTTCGGACAGGCTCGCGGCGCAAGGCGAGCGGGTGTTAGCGCTTGCGTGGCTGGAGAACCCGGGCGTCAAGGCGGGGAGCTTGGGTCCTGCCGATTTGCCTAAGAACCTCGTCTTGCTCGGCTTGATCGGCCTGCTCGATCCACCGCGTAAGGAAGCAATCGAGGCAGTGAAGGAATGTCACGGCGGCGGCATCCGCGTGACGATGATTACAGGAGATCACAAAATCACCGCCGCGGCCATCGCCAAGATGCTCGGCATCGGCGACGGCAAGACGGCGATCGCCGGCGCGGAAATCGAGGAGATGGATACCGCGACTCTTCAGGAACGGGTGCAAAACGTGGATGTGTTTGCGCGGGCGAGCCCCGAACACAAGCTGCGGCTGGTGAAAGCGATTCAGGCGAACCGGCAGATCGTCGCGATGACCGGCGACGGTGTGAACGACGCGCCTTCCTTGAAGAAAGCCGACATCGGCGTCGCCATGGGGATCAAGGGCACCGAGGTCACCAAAGAAGCGGCGGGGATGATCCTCGCCGACGACAACTTCGCCTCGATCGGGGCGGCCGTCAAGGAAGGCCGCACCGTCTACAACAACATCGAGAAAGCAATCCTCTTCATGCTTCCGACCAACGTCGCCCAGGCACTGGTGATCGCGGTGGCGATCTTCTTTGGTTTCACCATGCCGATCACGGCGCCCCAGGTGCTCTGGGTGAACATGGTCACCTCGGTGGCCCTCGGTCTCGTACTCTCCTTCGAGCCGCACGAGCTTGACGTGATGAACCGCCCGCCGCGCGCCGTGGACCGTCCGATCCTGACCAGCTTTGGAATCTGGCGCGTCATCTTCGTCGGTCTGGCGCTCCTGGCAGTAACGTTGTGGGCGTTTTTTTGGATGAAGTCACAGAACGCATCGGACCAGCTCGCCCGGACGGTCGCAGTCAACATGATCACGATCGGTCAAGTGTTCTACCTCCTCAATAGCCGCTACCTGCTGGACTCGTCGCTGTCCTTCAAGGCGCATCTCGGCAATAAGTACCTGCCCCTCGGCATTGGCGCGGTCGTGATCCTGCAGCTCCTCTTCATCTACGCGCCGCCGCTGCAGGCGCTGTTCGACAATGAAGCGATCCCGCTCTGGGTCTGGCCACGACTTTTCCTGGGGGGCCTGGCGTTTTTCCTCGTGGTAGAGCTGGAGAAGATGATCATCCGTTCGTCAGCGTCCCTGCGGAGTGCCGTGACCGCGGTGGAAGCGGGAACGTGATTAGCGGATGAGAAAGGAAAGCGATGGCAGCTACTAATGAGCGCTTGAAGCGTAAGCAATACGAGAAGACATTGCGTGAGTTGCAGGTAGAGCTGTGCGCGCTGCAGGATTGGATCAAGGAAGCGGGTGCGCGGATAATCGTGGTCTTCGAAGGGCGCGATGCCGCCGGCAAAGGCGGTGTGATCAAGGCGATCACCGACCGTGTCAGCCATCGCGTGTTCCGCGTGATAGCGCTGCCGGCGCCGTCCGACCGCGAGAAGTCCCAGGTCTACATGCAGCGTTTTCTCCGGCACTCCCCGGCGGCAGGCGAAATCGTGATTTTCGACCGCAGCTGGTACAACCGCGCCGGCGTCGAGTACGTGATGGGCTTCTGCTCGAAGGAGCAGCACCAGCGCTTCCTCAAGACCTGCCCCGAGTTCGAGCTGTACCTCGTGGATGACGGCATCCATCTCATCAAGTACTGGCTCGAGGTGAGCGAGCCCGAGCAGAAGCGCCGCTTCGAGGCCCGCATCACAGACCCGCTGCGCCAGTGGAAGCTGAGCCCGACGGACCTCTGCTCACGGAGCCGATGGTTCGAGTACTCGCGGGCGCGCGACATAATGCTTCAAGCCACGGACACGGAGTTTGCGCCCTGGTACATCGTCCCCTCGGACGACAAACGGCGGGCGCGCCTCAACTGTATCCGTCACCTGCTCAGTCTGATTCCTTACAAAAAAATAAAGCGGAAAAAGGTCAAGCTTCCCAAGCGCTCGATGAAGGGAGCTTACGACGACCGGGCAACGCTCAAGGGCAGGCGATTTATTCCCGCGCAATACTGAGGATCACTCGCTA
>DATFQX010000486.1:0-3451 GCA_035263865.1 Xanthobacteraceae bacterium | reverse complement strand
GCAATTCCATCCTGACAATTTCTGCGATCCGGCGAGCGCCAAGTACCGCGATAAGTATGCGGAAATCGCCCGCCGGCCCACGCAGACGGAACTTGATCATTCCTGGCGCCGCGCTCGCGAATTAGACCTGAAATTCGAGACCGCGACGTTCGAGCAGCACGTTAATGCCTTCGGCATGACTGTCCTTGCTTGAGTTCGAGGCTAATTCTGGCGCCAACGCTTGTGACGTTTTTAGCACTGGCTCAGCTGACAAAAAGGGCAGCGCGTTGGGACGGAACGTAGGTAAACAGGCGGGCTAGTGTCGCTGACTAATGTAGTCTCCGAAAATGCCCTTGACACGTTTGAACGACAGCGCATTCGACGCGCAATTGGAGGGCGTCTATTTCGGGATGTGGAACGGCAGTACACCCGTGCGTTGCTTTGTCTTGCATGAGGCTTTGACCGATAAGGCTCAGGGGTCAGGCCAAACAGAGAGCCTTGACGTCTTCCAAGAATATCGAAGTGAGCTTGAGAACCTTGCAAGCGCCAAATACGACGCTGGGCACATCAGAAGCGACGGCCTTGTCGTCATAGACTCTGCCGACCTCAATCCAGAGCAATTTCAACAGGGGTTCGCCTGAACCGGTGTGACCTGGGCCTCGGGCCATCTCTCGCGGACGGCGACACCCAACAGGCGCAACTCATCGAAGAACGCCGCTACCATCCCAGAGTCGCGAGGCTGGCCAACCATGGCACCGACGCGATAGACCCGGCCGGACCCCTGAGCCCGCGCCGCGAGCGGCCACGCCGCCGCGCCCCCGAGCACCGTGATGAACTCGCGCCGTTTCACTCGATCACCTCGTCGGCGAGCGAGAGCAGATTGTCCGAGATTGTGACGCCGAGCGCTTTGGCGGTCTTCATATTAATCACTAGCTCGAACTTGACCACTTGCTGCACTGGCAAGTCCGCCGGCTTGGCGCCCTTGAGAATACTTGCAGTGTAAACGCCAAATTGGCGGTACGCGTCGGTGATGCTCACCCCGTAGCTCAGCAGTCCGCCCGCGACCGCGTATTCGCGAAACTGGTAGATGGCGGGCAGCTGATGCTGCGCCGCCAACGCGACGATGCGATCGCGCCGAGTATCAAAATAGGGGTCGGCTGCGACTAGCAGCGCCCCGATCCGTTCCTGCACGAGCATCCTGAAGGCAGCGTCGAGTTCTTCGTCGGTGCTCGCTCTCGTGATGACGATGCGCTGACCAATCGCGTGCGCCGCCTGCTCAAGCTCCTGAAGCTGATGCGCCGCGGGCGGGTAGGCTGGGTTGAGCAGTATCCCGATCTGAGGAACGCCCGGAACTAACTCACGGAGAAGGCCCAACCGCTTCGGCTCCATCAGCGCTGTCATTAAAGTGACGCCAGTCACATTCCCGCCGGGCCGGTTGAAGCTCTCGACTAAGCCAGCCTTGACCGGGTCTCCACCTATTCCGAACACGATCGGGATGGTGGAGGTCGCTTGCTTCGCCGCAAGCGATGAAGGGTCGCCACCGACGGCCACCAGCACCGCAATCCCGCGATTCACGAGTTCGGTCGCCAGCGCTGGCAAGCGGTCGTACTGACCGCGCGCCCACCGGAACTCGAGCGCGACATTCTGGCCCTCGATGAAGCCGCCTTCACCCAAACCGCGGCGGAATGCAGCGACAAGGTGCGCGGACTCCTCCGGTGACCTGGCGCTCATGAACCCGACCACCGGCATGGCCGGCTGCTGCGCGCGCGCCGCGAGCGGCCACGCCGCAGCCGCGCCGCCGAGAAGCGTGATGAACTCGCGACGTTTCATTCGATCGCCTCGTCGACGCTGGCGAGCAGCTGCGGCGGCACCTCGATGCCAAGCGCCCTGGCCGTTTGCAGGTTGATGACGAACTGGAATTTCGTCGACTGCAGCACCGGCAGGTCGGCGGGCTTTGCGCCTTTGAGAATTTGACCCGTATAGGCACCGACCTGACGATACATGTCCGCACGATCGGTGTCGTAGCCCATAAGCCCGCCGGCTTCGACAGCCTCGCGCGAGGCATAGCTCGCGGGAATCCGGTAACTCGCCGCGAGCGTCGCAAATTGGACGCGCCGGCTCGTGAAGAAGACATCACCAGCGATGTACAGGGCGTCGGCGCGATCGCGCACGAGGGTGGCAAAGGCCGCCTCAATCTCGCTCCGGGTGGTGGCGTTGAGGACCTGAATTTGCAGTCCCATTGCACGGGCGGCTTCCGGCATGTCTCGTATGCTCTCGGTACTTCCGATATTGGCCGGATTGACCAGTACGGCAATCCGAACTGCCTTGGGCAGCAACTCGTGCAGTAGTGCCAGGCGCTTCGGACCCAACTCAGTTGCGAAAAAATTGATGCCGGTCAGGTTTCCCCCCGGCCGGGCGAGGCTGGCGACGAGACCAAGCTTGACGGGGTCTTCGCCGACGCCGAAGACGATCGGGATCGTCGCGGTCGCAGCTTTGGCGGCAAGCGCAGCAGCGTTGCCGGCTGGCGTGGCGATAACGGCCACGCGACGACGCACGAGATCAACCATCAGCGCCGGAAGGCGATCGAATTGGCCTTCGAGCCAATGGTACTCCACCGTTACGTTCTGGCCCTCGAAGTAACCGCCTTCGTTGAGGCCCTTGCGGAATGCGGCAGCAAGGGGCGCATCGGATGATCCGGCATTGACAAATCCGACCACTGGCATCGCCGCCTGCTGCGCGCGCGCCGCGAGCGGCCACGCGGCCACCGCACCGCCGAGCAGCGTGATGAAGTCGCGGCGTTTCATCATTCGATCACCTCGTCGGCGATGGCGAAGAGCGACGGGGGACGACAATGCTTAGCGCCTTCACGTTCTCCACTCGTGCTACGTTAGGTCGAGCACGCCCTGCATCATTGGCACGCAAGTGCCGCCAATATAGGTCGCGGTCACTGTGCCGGCGCTCTTATCGGCACTTGCCGCGAGCCGACTCGGCCGCCCCATTTCGATGCCTTGCATGATCGTCTTCTCAAGGCGTAAGTCGGGCTCCGACCGCAGCTGCGCAAGTAAGCCGATCAGTGCGACATTCGCGCTGCCCGTGGCAGGATCCTCCGGCACTCCATAGAGCGGCGCAAACATTCGCGATTGGATGTCGGCACCGTCGCGACTGGTCTGCACATACAAATGTATCCCGGTGGCGCGGTCCATCGGTAGGTACCGCGCAAAGGCATCGATGCGAGGTTGCGCCGCAGCCAGTGCGCGAAGGTCCTTGAGTTCGGCGAAGACAAAACGCATGCCGCAGCTCGCGATGCAGGGTTGATGGTGCCGCTTATCGATATCCGCGGCCGAGATCCCGCAAGCTTCGGCAATGATCTCGCACCCGACTTCCTCGACGACGACCAGCGGTTGCGGTGCGGCGAGACGTGCTCCGACCACCGCGGATGCTTGATTCCACAGTTCGATCCGGACCAGGCCAG
>DATFQX010000485.1:0-3113 GCA_035263865.1 Xanthobacteraceae bacterium | reverse complement strand
CGTAATTTGCCGATTCCAAGCAACGAGTTTCATCTCACGATCGAATATGAGCACTCCGTGCTCCATGTTTTCGAACGTGACCCGCATCACCTCGCCGCGCCGCTGCAGTTCGGCGGTGCGCTGCTCAACGATCTTTTCCAGCTTGATGGCTGCATCGGCGCGTTCCGCGAGCAATTGATCCAGCTCCACGGCGTTTCTCCGGAATACTTCGACGGCTCTTCCCATGGCGCCGATCTCGTCGGCCCCCGTCACCGGAACCGCGCTTTCGCGTCGGCCCGCCGCAATGGCCAACATCGCGCTGCTCAAACGCGCGAGGCGGGACACAATGTTGCGCCCGACGTACAGCCAGGCAATCAAGCCTGCGGCGACGAGGGCCACAATCGAGAGCGCGATAAGAAGGATTCGACCCGAACGGATTTGCTCGGCGGCGCGCGCGGAAACCGCTGCGGCGTCCTTGCCTTGTTGCTCGACAAGACGGTCGACCGCCTGCTGGAGCTTCACGGCCTCGGTTTGCGTTGCCGCGAACGCAAGCTGTGCCTCCTGCTGCCGCAACAACTCCCGCGCGCGCACATCAACTATCCCGTCCTGGCCCGCCATGGCGGCGAGCCGCTCGTGGAGATCGATTAGTCTTTTCCGCTGTTCGGGATCGGCAAGCGCATTGAGGCTCGTTTCGATCCTGCGCCGCGCGGCGTCGATGACCTCGCGCAGCGGCTGCAGGCGCACGCTCTCGGTAACCATCGAACTTTCGATCAGCAAGCCAGCGAGCAAATTGGCCTCGGCCTGCACTTCGAGCAGATGGCGCAGCGACTCGATCGCCTGGTTCGAGGCCGCCTTGTTTTCCGCGCCCTGACTTTTCGTCATCAGCTCGAAATTGGCGTCATCGATCGCCGGTGTGAGCCCTTCCAGCAGCTCCTCGTGGGCCTTTCGAATCGAGGCCGCCATGGCCTGTCGCTGGCCCGACGTGGTGATCCGCTCGGTCACGGCCTGATTGAGTGCGGAGATCCGGTCGATCATTGCTATTTGTGCTGCGTGGATCTCCCTTCCCACCTTGGCATCCAGCACTCGCAGCTGGTCGATCCTCGCGAGAAAATCACGCGTTTGCCGGGCGATTTGCTCGGCGATCTCGGAACGCTGCGACTCGTCCTCGGCCGCCATCAGCCGCGGTGCGGAGGCGACGAGGCCGCTCGTTCCCTCGGCGAGCCGAATCGAATGCACCGTCTCCGGCATGCTCTGGGAGACGATTTTGGTCGTGGTCCCGCCGATATTCGTAAATGCGTAGAGCGCAATGAGCGAACAAACCACCGTTATGCCCGCCATGAAGCCGAGAGCTACATAGAGGCGCGCACGGATCGTGCTCATCCAAGACAGGGTTGCCGCCCGACTTCTGCCATTGCGGTCGGCTTGAGTCGAAGCCGGCGCTGCCATCGCGGAGCTCACATCAGGCCTCCCAGTAGGCCGCGAGGTCACTTGCTCAGTCGCGTGACGGGCTTGAACGAACCATCGGCTTGCAAGATCGTAAAGAACACCTCGTTCATGCCCTGATTCTTCTCTGGACCATACGTGAGCTCGATGCCGTCGAGATCGAAGCCGCCTGTATAAGTAATGGCGTCGAGCAGCGCCTCGCGCGTAGGCTCGCCGGGCACGCGTTTGAGCGCCTCAATGACCAGGCGACCGACAAGATAGCCCTCCAATGAAACAAACCCAGGTTTGGCTTCAGGGTCGAGGGCGGCGAGCGCTGCCTGATAGGAGGCCACTACCGGGAGCGACTTGTCGCCCGGAAATGGCACCACCTGGCTGACGATCACGCCGGCGCCCTTGTCGCCCATTTCCTGGGCGAGAGCATCGGAGCCGACGAAGGAAATGGCCACGAAAATCGCGTCCATCTTGGCCTGGCGGGCCAGCTTGATGAACTCGGTAACCGGCTTGTAAGGGCCCACCGTCACCACAGCCTCGGGATTGGCCTTCATGATTTCGAGCAGCGCGGATTTCACCGCGGTCGTGTTGCGCCTGAACGTGCCCGAGGCCACGAGCGACATGTTGCGCTTGGCCATGGCCAGTTTGACCCCGTCGAGTCCAGCCAGGCCGAAGGTATCGTCCTGGTATAGGATCGCGATCTTGGTGATCCCGAGATCCTTGGTCAGATGTTCGATCCAGGCCTGGGTCTCCTGAAAATAGGAAGTGCGAATATTGACGACGTAGCGGTTATACGGATTGCGTAGGAACTCTGCGCCTGTAAAAGGGCCGATGAAAGGAACTTTGGCCTCGGTCGCGATCGGCTGGCCGGCATTCGACGTCGGGGTTCCGACCGCACCGACGATCGCGAACACTTTTTCTTCGCCCAGCATCTTCTTCATCGCGTCGATCGTCTTTTGAGGCTCATAGCCGTCGTCGGCGGATTTCAGCTCGAGTTTGCGGCCGGCGACTCCTCCAGCGCGATTGACTTCCGCGAAGGCGGCGAGAAGGCCCTGGCGCATACCCTGGCCGAGCGCCTGGGCAGGGCCTTCGAGCGCCGCGACTTGACCGAAGACGATCCTGTCTTTGGTGACACCGTCTTCGGCGCGCCCGGAAGTGCCGGCAACCGCAAAGGCAATAACTGACGCCAATAAGATCAGCGATCGATGATCCATCGTCACTATTCCTTGGTTTGCGACTCAGCTACTTACTCGCACTGCTTGCGAACTCGCGTCGGCGTAGGCGCTTTTACCATGACAACCCCCAGCTGGCGAATGGTTTGGACCTTGCACCGCTGCAAAAGCGACCCGCTTCAGCATTGCAGGGGGTCAGATTAGCACGCTGGAAATGGCCAGACATGCGATGCCAAGCCAGACAAACAACATCGAGTCGCTCGCCTGGCTTGGCAACAAATTCGAAGTCGGCAAAGACGACTTCCTCGAAGTCACTTAGCGTCTTTGTCACGCGCGGCCCACCGCTTGAAGAGCGCGTGCTGGGGGGAATCGATCAGGTGCCCCCTGTCGCGGAACGCCAGCCGGAAGATTTTCGCGTGCTTGAGTGCCGGCCAGATCGGGTCAGCGAACCGCCCCGCCGGCGCGGGGTAGACCCGGTGTCATGAACTCACGCCGTCTGATGTCGGACATCGGCCTCTCCCGCCCTGG
>DATFQX010000484.1:0-20825 GCA_035263865.1 Xanthobacteraceae bacterium | reverse complement strand
GTGGAGCAGGAGGTCATCAAGGCTTTCAACAAGCGCTTCCCCGAGATCAAGGTGGAGATGGTGCGTGCCCCGGGCGGGCAGCTCATCACCCGTGTCAAGACGGAAGCCGCCGCCGGCAAGCTCGCAGCCGACGTGGTCGATCATTCCGATCGCGCGCTCATGAGCGAGCTGGCGGGTCTATTTCAGGATTACGCGCCGCCGAACGGCAAGGATTACCTCCCGGAGTCGTTGATTTCACCGAAGCTGTGGCCGCGCGCCACGCTCGTGTGGTCGATCGCGTACAATTCGGCGCTGGTGAAGAACCCGCCGAAGACCTGGATGGATCTCACCAAGCCGGAATACGGCAACAAGCTGATCGGCCAGGTGATCGCGCCTTCGGGCGGCACGACCTGGACGCGCGTCATGTTCGAGCGTCAGGTGTTGGGAGAGGATTATTGGAAGAAGCAGGCGGTGACCAACCCCGTGCTCTATCCATCCGGCGCGCCGATGTCGGATGCGCTCGTGCGCGGCGAGATCGCAATGGGTCCGCTGCTCTACAATATCGTCTATACGAAGAAGCGGGACGGCGCGCCGCTCGAGATTTTCTTCGGCCCCGAAGGCGCCCCGGTCAATCCCTACGCCAGCGGCGTGACGACAACGGCCAAAAATCCCAACGCCGCGAAGCTGTTTCTGAACTGGTGCCTGTCCGAGGAAGGACAGACCTTCATGATCAAGGAGCTCGGTAACCTCACTTCGTTGCGCCGGGCGCCGGTCTATCCCGAAGGGTTCGATCCCAAGGTGGTCAAGGTCTGGTTACCGAACTTCGATCAGTACGTGAAGCTGCACGCGTCCTGGGTCGAGGACTGGAACAAGATCTACGGCTATCGGCAGTAGCCTGCGGGTGCTCGATGCAGCTGCGATAGGTCCATCCAAGGCTCGTATGTCGGCTTCCCTCGACGTCCGCGATCTGTGCAAGCAGTTCGCCATCGGTCGGCCCGCCGTAGACGGGGTGAGCTTTCACGTGCCGGCCGGCGAGATCGTGGTGTTGCTTGGCCCCTCCGGTTGCGGCAAGACCACGACGCTGCGCTGCGTCGCGGGCCTCGAGCATCCCTCTGCCGGGCGCATCAGCATCGGCGGACGCGTGGTGTCGGCGCCGGCTGATGGTGTCCAGGTGCCGCCGCGTTCGCGCAATATCGGCATGGTGTTCCAGTCCTATGCGGTCTGGCCGCACATGACCGTCAAGCAGAACGTCGCCTATCCGCTGCGGCATCGCCGTGCGCCCCGCGCCGAGATCGACCGCAAGACCAGCGAGGTATTGAAACTCGTCGGGCTCGGGGAATTCGCCGATCGTTCGGTCGTGTCGCTCTCGGGCGGCCAGATGCAGCGTGTGGCGCTTGCGCGCAGCCTCGTCTATCAGCCTCAGCTCCTGCTGCTGGACGAACCGCTCAGCAATCTCGACGCGCAGCTGCGCCTGCGCTTGCGCGACGACTTGCGGCGGATCATCAAGCAGACCGGAGTCACGGCCGTCTACGTGACCCACGATCAGGCCGAGGCTGTGGTGCTGGGCGACCGCATCGGCGTGATGCGCGACGGCAAGCTGTTGCAGATGGGCTCGGCCGACGAGATTTACAATCGTCCGGGCGATCTTTTTGTGGCCAAGTTCACCGGCGCATCGAACCTGCTCGCCGGCCGCGTGCTTGCGCGCAACGGCGAATTTGCCACGGTCGAAGCGGGCGGGGAGCGCCTCACGGCGCTCACGCCGGCGAGGCTCGATGCGGGCGCGGCAGTCAGGATCGCAGTGCGGCCGGAGAACGTAAGGCCCGGCCAGGATGGCGTGAGAGGTACCGATAATCGATTCACCGCCCGTGTCGCTGCGCGCCGTTATCAGGGCACGCAGACCATCTATGAGCTCGCCGCGCTGGGCGGCCGCATCGAGGCGCTCGAGCTCGGCACCCATGCGCGGCACGCGATCGGCAGCGACGTGGACGTGATTCTCCCGGCCGCGCTGTGCTGGGCTTATCCGGCCGGCGAGGACACGACGGTGGAGTAGGCGACGTCATGGACGCGCTGTAGGTTCGGGATGGAGGCCGCCGTGCTCGCCCGCTCGGTATCGATGCGCGATCGCATCGGCATGTACAACGCCAACGCGCTCAAGATCGGGATCTTCGGCGCCAACTGCTCCTCGGGCCGCTCCGCAACGGCAGTGCCGGAACGGTGGTCCGCGAGTTGGCCCAACTGCCGGCGCTTGGCGGGCCTGGCGGACGACGCCGGAATTGATTTCATGCTGCCGATCGGCCGCTGGAAGGGCTACGGCGGTGTCACTGATTTTCACGGCAGCACGCTCGAGACCGTCACCTGGGCCGTCGGCCTCTTGTCCGTGACCGCGCGCATGACCGTGTTCGGCACCGTCCACGCCCCGTTATTCCACCCGCTGATCGCGGCCAAGGAATTCGTGACCGCGGACCACGTCGGCGAAGGGCGCTTCGGCGTCAATCTCGTGGTCGGCTGGAACGAGGGCGAGTTCGAGATGTTCGGCGTGACGCAGCGCGAGCATGCCGCGCGCTACGCTTTCGCCCAAGAGTGGCTCGATGTGGTCAAACGGGCCTGGTCCGAACGCGGCGATTTCGATTTCGAAGGAGAGTTCCTGCAGCTCCAGGGCATACGCGCGTTTCCCAAGCCCTACGGAGAGACACGGCCGATCCTGATGAATGCCGGCTCCTCGGAGGTCGGCCAGGCTTTCGCCTTGCGCAACTGCGACGCGTTCTTCGTAGCGACCTCGGGTTCGCGCACGTCGCTCGATGGCAACGCGAAGAAGGTCGCGGAAATCAAGCGCGCGGCACAAAACTTTGGTCGCGATATCGAGGTCTACACGGTCGGCCAAGTGATCTGCCGATCGAGCCAGAAGGAAGCGGGCGATTACTATCGCCACGCCATCATCGAGAACGCCGATTGGGGTGCGATCGATGGGATGCTCGCCAATAGGAAAATCACGCCGCAGACAATTGCGCCCGAGGAATACGAAAAGAAACGGCAGTATTTTGCCGCCAATGCGATCGGCGGCTATCCATTCGTCGGTACGCCCGACCGGGTGGCGGACGAGCTCGCAACCATCAGCAAGGCCGGCATGCGCGGGATCGCGCTTTCCTTCGTCAATTATCTCGATGAATTGCCGTATTTCTGCGATGAGGTCCTTCCGCGCCTCGCGCGGCTCGGGGTGCGTGCGGCGCACTGACGGCAGCGCGCGGCATGCGCGGTCCGAGCATGAGTCACGCGGTAACGGGGTATCCGAGGCGGGAACTTTGTCGACGGTGCCGCCGTTGAATCACGTGCCTAGCCGAACCGGCTGCAGTGGGAGGCGGCGGCTGCAATTTCTGCGGTGTGATTGCGCTTCGTCGGCGGTCGCGCCACATGCATTGCAAAGACCGCGACGACGGATCGCCGTCCCATCATCAGAAAGACCATGATAAATGGTGGGACAGCGTTGGGCGGCACAACCGAGGAAGATGCCCCATGCCGACGTTGGACGCTCTTCGTTTCTGCGGATACGCCAAGGCCCAGTCGGCGACGCCGGCGCCAGCGCGCGCGCGGCCTCGTAGCGCGGCGAGGGCGCTGCTGGCGGCCAGCGCTTGCCTGGCCGCCGCGCTGCTTCTCATCGTTCCTCTTTTGACGCTCGAAGCCGACGCGCGCGGAGGCGGCGGCGGTGGCGGTGGGGGCCGAGGTGGCGGTGGCCACGCCGGGGGCTTTGGTGGTCACGGTGGCGGCGGCGGACATGGCTTTGCGGCCCGCGGTGGAGGTGGCGCCCGTTCATTCGGTGTCTCGCATGGCGGCGGGGCACATATCCGTGCGGCGCATGTGGGCGCAGCGCGGATCGGCGCTGCACATGTCGGCCGAGCGCATATCGCCGGCAGCCGCCTCGCCGGCCGTTCAGCGACACCGCATGCCGGCGTCGCGGCCGCGCGAGTCACCGGCCACCGGCTTGCCACCGCATCAGCCCGCACAGTCGCGGGGGCCCGCGCGCACGATCCGGCTCCTCGGGTGTTCGGCAATCGCGCCATCGCCAACGCGGCTTGGGGGTCGCGATTCGCGTCGTCACGCTTTCACGGCCGGTTCAGCGGCTCGGCTTGGCCGTGGTGGTGGGGCGGGCTCGTCGCCGGCTGGGTCGGGCCGCTGTTCTGGCCCTACGCCTATTACGATGCCTTCGACTACGTGTTCTGGCCGTACGCCTATGACGACTTCTGGCCCTACGCCTATGACGACGTCTACTACGGCATTTACGGTCCTTACGCTTACAATGGCCCCTACGCTTACAATGGCCCCTATGCGGGCGGGAGCAGCCGCCGCGGCGTGAGCGCCGGGCGCTATGCGGCTCGCACAGACGGCACGCAGCCGCGCGCAGCCGAAGTTTGCCGCGACGACGCCACGCAACTGACCAGCTGGCCGATCGAGCGCATTTCCGAGATCGTGCAGCCCACCGATACGCAGCGTCCGGCGCTCGACGAATTGCGCGCCGCGAGCGCCAAGGCCGTCGATATGCTCAAGTCAGCTTGCCCGAAGGACCTGCCCAGCATCCCGACCGGACGGCTTGCGGCGATGGAAAGCCGGCTGCAGGTGATGCTTGCGGCCGTGCAGACCGTGCGCCCAGCGCTGGAGCGCTTCTATCAATCGCTCAGCGACGAGCAGAAGGCGCGCTTCAATGCCATCGCGGCAGCGGATGACGCCGACGCCGTCGGAAAGGACCGGCGCGATCTCACGAAATTCTGCGATGAGAAGACGCCGGGCGTCACCGACCTGCCGATCGATCGCATCGCCCAGGCGGTGCAGCCCACGCCGGCGCAGCGGCCGGCGCTCGACGAATTGAAGGATGCATCCGTCAGGGCGGCAGAACGGCTCAATACCGAGTGTCCGACTTATCAGACGCTGACCCCGACCGGTCGGGTCGAGGCGATGGAGAAGCGGCTCGATGCCACGCTCGGCGCGGTGAAGACCGTGGGGCCCGCGCTTACGAAATTCTACAATTCGCTGAGCGACGAGCAGAAGGCGCGGTTCAATTCGCTGCGCTCCTCCTCCCGCCCGCTGGGATGATACCAGCTTGCACCGCCGCGCATTCGCCCTATAGTCGCGGCCGCTTTCCCATGGCTGTCATTGCCGCGCCTTGACGCGGCAAGCCATCCTCGTCGCGAAGATGAGGGTGCTGGGGTGCAGCCCGGCACATCCGAGCGGGCCCCGCGGCCTTGCCGGCCACACCTGGAGGAGGACCGGCGACGCCGGCGATCGTACGATGCCTCAGGGCGACGCGCACAAGCGCCAGGTGAAAAAAGTCGTGCTCGCCTATTCCGGCGGGCTCGATACCTCGATCATCTTGAAGTGGCTGCAGACCACGTATGGATGCGAGGTCGTCACCTTCACCGCCGATCTCGGCCAGGGCGAAGAGCTCAGACCGGCGCGCGAGAAGGCGCTTCTTCTCGGCATCAAGCCGCAGAACATCTTTATTGAGGATTTGCGCGAAGAGTTCATGCGCGACTACGTCTTCCCGATGTTCCGGGCGAACGCGCTTTACGAGGGCGCGTATCTGTTGGGAACGTCGATCGCACGGCCGCTCATCGCCAAGCGACAGGTCGAAATCGCCGAGAAGGTCGGTGCCGACGCCGTCGCCCATGGCGCGACCGGCAAGGGCAATGACCAAGTGCGTTTCGAGCTTAGCTATTACGCGCTCAAGCCCGACGTGACTGTGATCGCACCCTGGCGGGAATGGGACTTGCGCTCGCGGGAGGCGCTGATCGCATTTGCCGAGCAGCACCAGATCCCGATTGCGAAGGATAAGCGCGGCGAGGCGCCGTTTTCCGTCGACGCGAATCTGCTGCATGCTTCCTCGGAGGGTAAGGTGCTGGAGGATCCGGCGCAGGAGGTGCCGGATTACGTCTATTCGCGCACGCTCAATCCGCAGGCGGCGCCTGATGCGCCCGCCTACGTCGTGCTCGAGTTCGAACGCGGCGACGCCGTCGCGCTCGACGGCAAGCGGCTTACGCCTGCGAATCTGCTCTCTGCGCTCAACGCGTTCGGGCGCGCGCACGGCATTGGGCGGCTCGATCTCGTCGAGAACCGTTTCGTCGGCATGAAATCGCGCGGCATGTACGAGACGCCGGGCGGCACCATCCTTCTCGCGGCGCATCGCGGGATCGAATCCATCACGCTCGACCGCGGCGCAGCCCACCTCAAGGACGAGCTCATGCCGAAATATGCGGAGCTCATCTACAACGGCTTCTGGTTCACGCCTGAGCGCGAGATGCTCCAAGCTGCGATCGATGCGTCACAGGAATTCGTGACCGGCACAGTCAAGCTCAAGCTCTATAAGGGCCATGCCTCGGTGGTCGCCCGCTCGTCACCCTATTCGCTCTATGACCAGGATCTTGTCACGTTCGAGGAAGGAAAGGTCGCGTATGATCACCGCGACGCCGAGGGGTTCATTCGGCTCAATGCGCTGCGGCTGCGCACCTTGGCGCAGCGAAGAAAGAAGATGAAGCTGAAGAAGTAGGGTGGCGCGATCAGCCCCACTGGAATGCGGAGGGGAAATGGAATTCGGCGTCTTCGATCATCTCGACCGATATCCGGGGTCGCTCGCCGACTATTACGAGGACCGCCTCAAAATCGCAGAGGCCTACGATCGCGCCGGCTTCTACGCCTATCACCTCGCCGAGCACCATGCGACGCCGCTCGGCATGGCGCCTTCGCCGAGCGTTTTTCTTGCCGCCGTCGCTCAGCGCACGCAACGCCTGCGGTTCGGGCCGCTGGTGTGGCCGATGCCGCTCCACCATCCGCTGCGGCTGATCGAGGAAATCTGCATGCTGGACCAGCTGAGCGGCGGGCGGCTGGAACTCGGCTTCGGGCGGGGCGCCGCGCCGATCGAGCTCGAATACTATGGCACCGACCCGCAGGAGGCGCAGGAGATCTATGCGGAAGCAGTCGAACTGGTGATCAAGGGGCTGACCCAGAAGGTGCTCGACTTCAAAGGCCGGCGATTTTCCTTCAGCGGCATTCCCATGGAGCTCGAGCCGCTGCAGAAACCGCATCCGCCGATCTGGTACGGCGTGCACGCGCCCGACAGCGCCGAGCGCGCCGCGCGGCGCGCCCTCAACGTCGTTAGTCTCGACCCGCCGAACGAAACCCGGCTCGCGATGGAGCGCTATCGGACCATCTGGCGGCAAGTTCATGCCGGCGCGCCCCTGCCCAAGCTCGGCCTCGGCCGCTTTATTGTCGTTGCGCCGAGCGATGCCGCGGCGCTGGACTTGGCACATCGCGCCTATCAGGTCTGGCACGCGAGCTTTACTTACTTGTTTCGCCGACACGGACGGCAGCAATCACACCCCCGCCCGCCGACCTTCGATCAGCTCATGGAGCGCGGGCAGGGGATCGCCGGCTCGCCAGGGGCGGTCGCTGAATTCCTGTCCTCGCAGCTCGAAGCGACTGGCTGCAATTACGTCGTTGGGCAATTCGCGTTCGGCGATCTGACGCTCCAGGAAAGCTTGCAATCTATCGCCTTGTTTGCCGGTGAGGTCATTCCGCTCCTGCGAACGAAAGCCCCCGCAGATTTCGCGGCGAAATCGTTGCGCACGGGCTGAACTCAACTGCTCCGTGCCGCGCTTTGCCCCCGCAACGGCAACGGCTGCTCGTCGAGCATGGCTTCGATCGCCGCCCGCGTCGTCGCAGGATCGAGCCCGTGCTGCGCGATGAGGTCTTGGCAGTCGGCCGCGATCGCGTCGGCGTCCTGCTGGAGCTTCAGCCGCTTGAAACGGTCGTCGTGGTGGATCCCCATGCTTTCGCCGACGATCTCCAGCATGTTCATGATGCGGAATGGATAATCGCGCTCGTGCGCGCACAGCTCGCGGTGGTCGGCGTGATAGACCGCGACCAGCGCGTCGACACCGGCGTGCTCGGCGGCGTCAAGTTCGTTGCGCTGCAACTCGCGCCGATAGGCCGGAAGCGCGCGGAAGTAATTGCTCATTAGCCCGACCGCGGGCTGCTTGAGATCGATCAGTTCTATCCCCAGCACGGCGCGCAAAATGTCCTCGGCGGCTTCGACCACGCCTTTGATACCGGGATGCCGGTGCAAGGCGACGCGCATGTCGACTCGCTCGCGCAGCATCGGGCGCAGCCGGTCGAGATTGCTGCGCAGGAACAGCATGAAGGGCGTCATCTCGAACGGGCGTGCGCCGCGGGTCTTCTCGATCGTCGGCAATGTGGTCTCGGTGAATTGCACGTGGCAGCTTGGACACCAGGATAGGACCTGCCCGGATTTGCTGCGCGCGAGCTTGTCCATTGTGTTCTCGGCCATGCGGCCAGAAGTGGCGACGTCGCCGGTGCGCATCTGCACGATGCCGCAGCAATGCGTCGGTCCGCCCAGCACCTGATAGGTGACGCCGATCGCGTCCATGATGTCGAGGGCAAGGAGCGCGATGTGGGGCGTCTTGAGCACGTTGCAGCCGGTGTAGAAGACGAAGTCCGGCGGTGTATCGGGTTGCGGGGCGCCTTTTTGACCCAGTCGCGTCAAGAGCTCATCGCTAAGTTGCATCTGCGAGATATGGGTGACCTCGCGCGCGACCTTGCGGTAGCCCTCGACGCCGTGCCGGCGCTGCTCGGCAGGCGCGTCCTTGCGCCGCGCCATTGCAACCCTTGCCATGCCTAGCAGAAAGCGCGGATTGACGCCGTAATCGCAAGCCTTGATGCATTCACCGCTCAGCACGCAGGCGTTCGCCCACTTGCGCGATGCTTCAGGGCCGTCGCCCGTTCGCACAATCTCGATGATCCCGTCGATCACCGCGCGTGGCTCGGCGTTAACGCCGCCCGGTCCGGTCACCGGGCAAACCTCGACGCACTTGCCGCAGCGCGTGCAGGCGTCGGCCATCGCCGTGACGCGCGCGGCGAGCGCGGTTTCGAATGTATCGCTCATTGCCGCCGAGACTACTGCGCCGATGCGGTGAGTTGAAGCCCCGGCTTGGCGCACGAGTTTGCCGTACACACACCCACGATAGCTGCAAAGCTAAAGTTCGTTTGGATGAAATGCGACTAGCGAGGGGCGAGTTCGGTCTGCCCCCTCTCCCATAGGGAGAGGGGTGGGGTGAGGGGTTATGCTCTCTCGATAGATCCGAACCCCCTCACCCCAACCCTCTCCCCTGTGGGGAGCGAGCCAATTCGCGTTCATGAGAATTTTCGTTACTAGACCAACGATTTAAGCGCGTCACGACCTGCGACCTCGCCGGTAGGCTGCATATAGGTAGCGCGGCCCAGGTCCGATCTACTCCAAATCATGTCAGGTGGAGTCAGTGCAGTCTGTTGCGGCGCGAGAATGCTTGACGGAGTCGCAGGCTGATGTCGTAGCCCTCTCACGGCGAAAACAGGGGTTCGAGTCCCCTAGGGAGCGCCAATGATTTCAATGGCTTGTGAAACTGACTAGGCCACGGGTCCAAAGTCGGTCCAATATCGCTGGCGATGGCAGGGGCTCGGAAACCACGTGACCGGGCTCCCCCCCTTAGCATCAAAACACTTCGAGCAACCGCGGGCCGATTCGCGGTGCTCATGGATTTATTCGCCGGCCGGGACTCATGTTCGCGGCAGCCGATTTCGCGGCAGTCGATTTACCTCGGCCCAAGGGCTCCCAATGGCCGGCGGCATCAAACGCAACAAGAGTTCATTACCGAAAGGGCGCAGCGAAGTGTTTGGCGGCCTCGATCCGCAGCCCGGTGACGAGCAGCAGGGTGGGTGGTCGCGCCAGCAGCGCGAGGAAATGGACGGACGCGATGGCACGCGCGCTGCGCACCGGCCAGGAAAACCCAACCGCAGCTGCTGCGACGGTGAGCTCGAGGACCACGCCTAGCTGATCAGCCCCGGTTCGCTACGCCGCGATAAAGGCACCAGCGACCGCGGGACGTCCTACGGACGCGACCGCAGCAGGTCCCCAGGCCGCGCGATCAACCCGGGCTCCTCATGGCAATGCACCTGGCGGCGGCGATCAAGAAGCAAGGTCTGCTTGGTCCGCCGCAGAACGCGCAATCGCAATGCGGGATCGCGCTCGGCACTGACGCTGCGCCTGACCACTCACAGCATCCTGCATGACGTCGGTGCACTCGCGATCCAAGACAGAGGCTACCGTCCCGGAAACCTGCGACACATCAATTTGCCGCTGCCATTCGACTAACGTCTTCTTGAACCATGCGCAGATGGATCCTGAGACGGTGCAAATCGATTTCAAATGGGCGCGCAACCTTGAACATCCGCACAGCGGATTCAATTTCTGCAAGTCGTGCCTGATACGCGCCAAGCCGGGACCTGTCGGTGCTGTGAGCGAGTTCGCGTTCAAGATTTCCCAAAGCTCGGTGCAATTGGTTGATGCGACGAACGTAGAGCCACCTATAAAGCCGAGGTGCAAAGCCGATGACGGGAACGAGAGCTGCTACAACCGGAATGACAAAGAATACGATTCGGGTGAGGAGTGAGGTCAGCCAGAACGACGTGTAGCGCTGCCAGAAGCTCGGGCCGGAGCGGTAAAATGCCTCTGCCGTTGGAGAAAGCGGCAAATCATTGGGTTGCTCGCTGGGAAATTCACCGAGCCGGTTAAAGGGGCCGGGTGCCCAGTGCACCTCGCGCATGGCTTCCAGCAACAAATATTGCAAGGCGGGGTGAAGATCTTTTCGCACGAGCACGTTGTTGCGGGAAGCAAGCAGGTCAACGTCCGAATTGGGAATGTCGCGACTCAAACTAATGATCCCTCGCGATAACACCAGATGCTTCAGCCCGGGAACTGTTTTGGCAATGGCTTCAGCTTGCGCAACGTTCATTAATCGAAGCCCGCCAGCGCCGAGCGCGCGCCGCAAGAAGCTGGTATCCAACTGACTGGCAAACATCGCCACATCGATTTCGCCTGCGATTAATGCATCGATTGCTTCGGCGGAATCGAGATCCAAGAGCTGGGTAGAAGGGTCGACTGCGTCCGTGGCTGTCAGGACCTGCAAAATAAGTGACCGTAACGCTGTTCCCGGCGTGCCAATGGACAGACGCTTGCCCTGAAATTGTGCAAATTGTGTAATGGGTTCGGCGTTCCGGTAAAAAATGAATATTGGAGCATCGAATACCCCACCAATTGAATAGAGGGTGTCCGCATCACCGGTTCGCGTAAAACCGAGCGCGGTGAGGGCCGCCTGCACTCCAAAGGCGCCATCGCGCAGCAGATTAAGATCCTCCACCGCGCCTGCTGCGTTGCGGACCTCCAGCTCGACACCATCCCGTGCAAGTATTCCAGCGTATTGCCTGGCGAAGTTGTCGTACCCCGACCCTGCCATCCCGGCCGCGATCACGAAGTGACGTGGTGGTATCGGATCGATGAAGTGATAGGTCATGTATAAGACGGCAAGGACAATCGCCGCCGAGGGAATTACAATAACCAACGGCTTCCAGAAGGTGGGCCACATCTGCGTACTCGGATGAGCTTTGTTTTAGCGCTCGACTGGTCTGTTTGGGCGGACGCCAAAGGGAGCCCAGGCCTGTTTTGTCAGCCCCCAAGCGGCACCGCTCACAGAAACCATGGCAACCTACATCTTACTTGCGAGCTTCACAGACCAAGGAATCCGCAAGATCAAGGATTCACCGAAGCGAGCGGATGCCTTCAAAGAGATGGCGAAAAAATGCGGAGCGACCGTGAAGGACGTATTCTGGACACTGGGATCCTACGACGTTGTCGCCGTTGTCGAGGCGCCCGATGATATGTCTATGACCGCGCTTGGTTTGAGCACTGGCGCCCTTGGAAACGTTCGCACACAGCCCCTGCGAGCTTTGTCTTCGCCCTATGCGGATGGCACGTCCAGGCGAAAGAGCCGGTCGATCTCCTGCTCGTGCTGGCTGCCGATGTGTCACGCAGCATTGACACAGACAAGTTCAAGCTACAGCGAGAGGGATATGCTGCCGCATTTAATGACGCTCGCGGCGTCAACGTAATTACTTCCGGATTGCATCGACAGATTGCGGTCTGCTTCGTCGAGTGGTCCGGTGCGAGCTCACAGCGACTCGTCATCGATTGGACCCTGATCAAGGACTTGGATAGCGCCAGGCAGTTCGGAGATCAGCTGTTGGAAATACCCCGTTCTTATGCCGACAGCACATCCATCAGCGGCGGGCTCGATTTTGCCTTGGCGCAGTTCGCGGGCGCGCCCTTCGACGCCCCGCGGCGTACAATCGATGTTTCGGGAGACGGCAATAACAATAGCGGCCGTGATGTGCACTCGGCGCGAGACGAGGCAATTGGGGCTGGGATTACGATCAACGGCCTGGTCATTCTCACCGACCAGCCGCTCTCGTGGGGTTCGGAACACACGAATCCTCCGGGTGGGCTTGAAAAGTACTATAGAGACAACGTGATCGGTGGGCCCGCTGCTTTTGTCCTGGTCGCAAAGGACTTCAATTCCTTTGGCAATTTGCTCATCAAAAAATTGATCGCGGAAATTGCGCTGATCGGGCCGCGCGGCAAAGTTCTACCTAGATAAGTCAAGGTTGGCGTGGGCGATTACGAACCCTAGAATTGGACTTAACCTGGTCGAATACTGAAGGACTTCTCCGCTCTCGATCCGGCTCGTGCGCAATCGCTGGAACACTCGAGAGATGATCGGCCCAATGCCGGGCACAGTCATCAGCCGCTCGCAGCCCTTATCTTGTCGCGCCAACGTTTCTATCTCGCTGGACAGGCCCTCGATGCGTTCATCGAGCCGGCGCCAGTCACTGGCAGGTCCTCGATGGCACGCAACATGCGGGGTGACAGAGCATCGCAAGGCACAGCGAGAATGCGTGGCAACTCAGCGCGCAAGTGGGTCGCAGCATGGCTTCAGTGATCGCTTCCGCGTCGCGGAAGTCGTTCTTCTGCCCCTTCGAATAAGGTCGAACATACCGCGGCCGCTGCGTGGATCATCCGCTACGGTCTGGCTGCCTATTCCTTTGGCGATGCGTTCGCAGATGTCGCTTCACCGGCGGCAGTTGGCTTGGGCCTTGCAGCGGCACTGATCGTCCTCGCCGTGTCGGCGCTTATCCTGCGCTATCAAAAACGGCTGTTGGCGGAAGCCGAGCTCCTGCCAAGGGCCTCTCTCGGACTCACACCTGCAGATAGCGCTGCGCAACGGTCGCGTCTGCCGTCAATGCCGCCGACGTGCCCGTCCACACCACCTGTCCCTTCTCGATGATTGCGTGCCGGTCGGCGAGCTTCACCAGCGCGCCGAGATGCTTGTCGACGATGAGAATGGCCTGCCCCTCCGCCTTCAGGCGGGCGAGGCACTGCCAGATCTGAAGCCGCAGCAGCGGCGCCAGTCCTTCGGTTGCCTCGTCGAGGATGAGCAGCTTGGGATTCGTCATCAGCGCGCGACCGATCGCCAGCATCTGCTGCTCGCCGCCGGAAAGCTCGTTGCCCATGTGGCGGCGCCGCTCCGCAAGCTGCGGGAAAAAGTCGTAGAGCCGCTCCAGCGTCCACCGCGAGGCGAAGCGCGAAGCCGCGGTGACAATCAGATTCTCCTGCACGCTCAGGGTCGGAAAGATCTGGCGACCCTCGGGAACGAGGCCGAGGCCGGCCTGCGCGATGCGGTATGGGGGCAAGCCGATAAGCGACAGGCCCTCGAAGTCGGCACTGCCGCCGCAGGCAGGCAGCAGGCCCATGATGCTGCGAATGGTGGTGGTTTTGCCCATGCCATTGCGGCCGAGCAGGGTGACGACTTCGCCCGGTCCGACCTGCAAGCAGATGTCGAACAGCACCTGCGCCGGGCCGTAGGCGGCTTGCAGATGATCGACGGTCAGCATCCTCACTCCATCTCGTCGCCGAGATAGGCCGCAACCACCTGCGGATCGGCGCGTACGGCGGCAGGCGCGCCGCTCGCGAGGATGCGCCCGTAGAGCAAGACCGAGATGCGGTCCGCGAGCGCGAATACCGCGGTCATGTCGTGTTCGACTAGCACGACGGAAAAGCGTCCCTTGAGCCGCCGCAACAGCTCGACCAGACGGGCGGTCTCCTCGCGTCCGGTGCCGGCCATAGGTTCATCGAGCAGTAGGACCTTGGGCCGCATCGCCAGCGCAATGGCGAGTTCGAGCGCGCGTTTCTCGCCATGCGCGAGCTCACCCGCCGGCACGTGCGCGCGCTCGCCCAAGCCGACGTCGGCGAGCGCTGCCATTGCCGGCCCGTTCAGGGCGTCCTCTGCGGCCGCGCGGCCGAGCACGCGAAAGCTCGAGCCGCAGCGCGATTGTACCGCGAGCGCGACGTTCTCGAGCGCGGAGAAGCCGGGAAGGATCGAGCTCACCTGGAACGACCGCGCCAAGCCAGCGGCGGCGCGGGCGTGCGCGGGCAAGCCGGTAATATCGCGCCCGCCGAACAGGATGCTCCCCGAGTCGGGGGCGACAAGTCCGGAAATCTGGTTGATCAGCGTGGTCTTGCCGGCGCCGTTCGGCCCGATGACCGCGTGCAGCTCACACAGCATGAGGTCGAAGGTCACGTCATCGGTCACCACGAGGGCACCGAACGATTTGCGCAGCTTTTGCAGACGCAGCACCGGCTCATCCACGGATGAACCTCCGCACGACCGCGCTGGCCAGGCCGATCAAGCCGCCGCGCGCGAATAGAACGATGAGCACGAGCATCGGTCCGAAGATCACCTTCCAGTGCTCGGTGACACCGGAGAGCCACTCCTCCGTCAGAAGATAGGCGGCAGCTCCGATGATCGCGCCGTCAAGCGAGCCCAATCCGCCGAGCAGCACCATGACGATCAATTCGCCCGAGCGCTGCCACGACATGTAGGCGGGGCTGACGAATTCCGTGGCATTGGCGAGCAGGAAGCCCGCAAGTCCCGCCAGCGCGCCCGCGACGACGTAGATGGCGAGCTGGAAGCGGTAGACGTCGAAGCCGATCGTCGCCACGCGGACGGGATTTTCCTTCGCGCCCCGCACGACACGGCCGAAGCGCGAGGCGACCAGCGCGCGGCAAAACAGGTAGGTCGCGAGGAGACAGAACAAGACGACGTAATAGAACGTGCGATCGTTTCGCAGGAGCGGAAAACCCGCGAGCGTGTTGCGCGCGGCGACGATGAGCCCGTCGTCGCCACCGAAGGGGGCGAGCGAGCTTGCGGTGAAGAACGCCATTTGCCCGAAGGCAAGCGTAATCATGATGAAGTAGACGCCTGTGGTGCGCAGGCAAACCATCCCGGTCAAAAACGCAAATGCGGCGGAGACGGCGAGCGCCACGGGCAGCGACACGAGCGCATCGGTGATCCCATAGGCCGAGAGAATGCCGACGGAATAGGCTCCGAGACCGATGAAGGCGGCATGGCCGAACGAGATCAGCGCGCTAAAGCCTATCAAGAGATCGAGCGCGGTCGCAGCAATGGCGAAGATCATCACCCGTGATCCGAGGCTCATGAGATAGCTGCCGCCGGTGAACGACCCCACGAGCGGAAGAAGCGCGAGCACCAAGAAAATTCCCGCCGGCAGCATTCCCGCCGGCAGACCGCCGCGCGGGCGAGGCAGGGACGCCGCGAGTGAAGCCGGCATCTCAGCGGCCCTTGGCAGGGAATAGTCCGGTCGGCCGGATATAAAGCACGACCGCCATCAACAGGTAGATCAGCATCGAGGCGATTGCCGGACCCACCGTGCGCGCCGGCGATGGCCCCATGACGAGGCGCAGGATGTCGACCGAGAACGAGCGCCCGAGCGTATCGACGAGGCCGATGAGCAGCGCCGCCACAAAGGCGCCGCGGATCGAGCCGATGCCGCCGATGACAATGACGACGAAGGCGAGAATGAGAACGGTATCGCCCATTCCGGGCTCCACCGACAGAATCGGCGCGATCATGATGCCTGCAAAGCCCGCGAGCATGGCGCCGAAGCCGAATACGATCATGAACAGGCGGCGGATATTGACGCCGAGCGCGGAAACCATCGCGGCGTTGGTCGCCCCGGCGCGCACCAGCATGCCGATCCGGGTATGGGCCACGAGCCAGTAGAGCAGCGCGGCGACGGCGAGCCCCGAGGCAATCACCACGAGCCGCCACACAGGATAGAGCAGGCCGTCGGCGAGCTTGACCGAGCCGGAGAAAAGCTCCGGCATCGGCAGGCTGAGCGGCGCCGCGCCCCAGACGAGCTTCACCCCCTGATTGAGGAAAAGGATGATGCCGAAGGTGGCGATCACGTGATCGAGATGATCCCGGTCGTAAAGATGCCGAAATACTGCGAACTCCAGTAGAAGTCCGAACGCGAGCATGGCGGCGAGCGCCAGTACGAGCGCGGCGAGAAAGCCGTCGGTGAGCGCGTAGATGGCGACCGCGAGATAAGCGCCAAGCATGTACTGCACGCCGTGCGCTAGGTTGATGAAATCCATCACCCCGAACACCAGCGTCAGGCCCGCCGCGATCAGAAACAAAAGCACGCCGAGCTGCAGCCCGTTGAGGATCTGAACAACGAGAAGGCTAGTCGACATGAGTGAACCGCCGGCGGGCCGCAATCTCATTGGCTCCCTCTCCCCGTTTGGGAGGGGGTTCGGGGTGAGGGGGTTCGAAGCCTATCGAAAGACCATAACTCTCACCCCACGCCTTTCCCTCCGGGAGAGGGAGCAGATTTAGTGCGCGGCTTGGGCTTCGCCTCCGAAGTCGCGGGGAGCTCACTTCATCGCACAGTCCTTCGCGTGCGAATCGGCGTAGTTCTCGAACACCTTCTTGACGATCTGGGTCTCGAACTTACCGTCCGCGCGCTTGGCGACCTTGACCAGATAGAAATCCTGGATCGGATAGTGATTGGTGTTGAACTTGAAGTTGCCGCGCAGCGACTTGAAATCCGCCCTCATCATGGCGGCGCGCAGCGCCTGCGGGTCGGCGAGATTGCCCTTGACCTGACGCACCGCGCTGTCGATCAAGAGCGCAGCATCGTAGGATTGGAACGCGTAGGTCGCCGGCACGGTGCCGAACTCCTTCTCGTAGGCGGTGACAAACGCCTTGTTCTGCGGATTGTTCAGGTCGGGCGCCCAGTTGGCGCCGCCGAAAAAGCCGAGCGCGGCATCCTGCTGGGCCGGCAGCGTGGATTCGTCGACGGTGAAGGCTGACAGGAACGCGGTGCTTGCGGCGAGTCCCGCCTGCCGGAACTGCTTGACGAAGTTCACCCCCATGCCGCCGGGCAAGAACACGTAGATGGCGTCGGGCTTGGCCGCCGCGATCTTGGCGAGTTCGGCCGAGAAATCGAGCTGGTTCAGCGGCACGTAGACCTCGTCGGCGATCTCCCCCTTGAAGAAGGCCTTGAATCCGGCGAGCGCATCCTTGCCCGCCTGGTAGTTGGGCGCCATCAAGAAGACCTTCTTGATCCCGCTGTCCTGCGCATGCTTGCCCGATACCGCGAACACCTGGTCGTTCTGGTATGAGGTAACGAAGAAATTCGGATTGCATTCTTTGCCGGCGAAGTTCGAGGTGCCGGCATTGGGGCTGATCAGGATCGCGCCCCCCTCGGTCACGGGCTTCATGATCGCCGCCAGCACGTTGGAAAAGATCGGACCGACGACGAACTCGACCTTGTCGCGCTCGACCAGCGCCTTGACCTTGGTCACGGCGAGGTCGGGTTTGAGCTCATCGTCGGCGACGATCACCTCGACCTCGCGGCCGCCGAGCTTGCCGTCGAGCGTCTTGACCGCGAGATTGAATCCGTTGCGCAGCTGTTGGCCGAGCACCGCCGGCGGTCCGGACAAGGTGGCGATGATGCCGATCTTGAGCTTTTCCTGCGCCTGCGCTCCTGTGGCTGCCAGGCTCATCGCCGCGGCGGCGAGCAGGATCAGTCGCTTCATGACCAACCTCCTATGACTTTGTCTTCCGACGACCGAGATCGCCAGTCTAGGACACCGCCGAGCGCACAGCAAAACTCCGTTCATTCCCGCCCCGGGGTAAACTCCAGCGGCCATCCAGGGCCAAGGCCGGGTCCCCGCTTTGCGGGGACGAACGGCGGAGAGTCAGTAAAACTCCTCTCATTACCCGAAGCAGCGCCCGGATTTCGCTGGCCGCTCATCCCGGGCTACGAACTGTGCTTCATTCGTGGTTGAATGAAGCGACGCAACAAGGGGAGTTCGCGCGCCATGCAACCGCTGACGGCAGGCATCACCAAGGCCAATACCGGCATCGACGGCATCGTCTGGCAGATCCTCGGCCAGACCTACGTGCCGAAGCAGGTCTCCGAGCATTCGTTCGCCTGGCACGCAACGTTTCCCCCCGGCACGTTCGTGCCGCCGCACATCCATCCGACCCAGGAGGAGTTCATTTATATGTTCGAGGGCCGGTTCGACCTTCTGATCGACGGCAAGGATTTTGTGGCGGGCCCCGGCGACCTGATCCGGCTGCCGATCGGGATCCCCCACGGCATCTTCAACAAATCGGACCAGCCGGTGAAGTGCTTCTTCTGGGTAGCACCCACGCGCGCGCTCTATGATCTGTTCTGGGCGATCCACAACATGAAGGAACAGAAGCCGGAGGAGGTGGTCGCGCTCGCGGCCAAGCACGAGGTCGTATTCCTGCCGCCGCCTCAGTAGTCAGTAATCCGGTCAGGTAGGGTGGGCAAAATCGCCTGTTGAACTATGGACGCGTGGGCACGGTGCACGCGCGATTTTGCCCACGCGGCATGATCACGCCGCGCCTTTGCCCACCCTACGCCGGGCCTACGCCGCCTTGTTGACCTGTTCGCGCGCGAAGCCTGCAGTGGAGGCGTAGCCGCGCACGATGGCCTGCCGCTCTTCGAACGACAGCACGTCGTCGATGCGGGCAAACCCGTCGGGCGCGCGCTCTTCGACCGCGTCGATCACGCCCTCCGGGCCGCCTTTACGGTTCATGCGCACGATCTGCGCCGTCATCGGCAGTCGCTCCTGCTCGTACAGCCAGAGCGCATGCACCGCGTGCTCGGCGCTGCGCAGGCGATCGGCGAGGCAGCGGGCATCGAGGATCGCTTGCGAGGCACCGTTGGAGCCGACCGGATACATCGGATGGGCGGCGTCGCCGAGCAGCGTGACACGTCCGTGCGACCAGCGTGGTAGCGGGTCGCGGTCGCACATGGGGTATTCCCAGAATTCGGGAGTCGCTTCGATTAGCGCCTGCGCGTTCACATAGGGGATGCGGAAGCGCTGAACGTGCGGCATCAACTCCTCGAAGCGGCCCTTGCGCGACCAGTCTTCCTTGTTCGGCGGCGAGTTCGAGCCGTCGCCGATGCGCGCCACCACCGCCCAGTTCGTGAGGCGCCGATCGGGCCGCGTCCCCTCCGCGATCGGGTAAACGACGAGCTTTGCCGCCATGCCGCCGGCGATCACCATTGAGCGGCCGGTAAGGAATGCCGGCCAGTCGACGGCGCCGCGCCAAAGCATGGCTCCATTCCAGCGCACGGGGCCCTCGTTGGGATAGAGTGCCTCACGCACCACCGAATGAATGCCGTCGGCGCCAATGAGCAGGTCGCCGCGCGCGGTCGCTCGATGCGAGCCGTTGCGGTCGAAGAAATAGGCGCTCACGCCGGCTTCGTCTTGGCGAAAGTCCCCGAGCCGATAGCCGGTGTGAATGCGCGACTCGCCGAGCCGCGCCCGAACGGCCTGGTAGATGACGGCCTGCAGCCGGCCGCGATGGATCGAAAATTGCGGCACCTCATAGCCGGCGTCGGTGCCGCGCAGCTCGCGCCAGATCTCCTGCCCGAAGCAGTTGGTGTAGAACAGCTCGTAGGTTCGGAGCCCGACCGCGTCGAGGCGATCGAGCAGCCCCAGCTCCGCCAATTCCTTGATGGCATGGGGTAGCGTGTTGATGCCGACGCCGAGCTCGCGAATGACATCCGACTGCTCGTAAACCTCGCAGTCAACGCCTCGGGCATGCAGCATGAGCGCGGTGGTCAGACCGCCGATTCCGCCTCCGACAACGATGACCTTCATCGCGCACAACTCACAAACCAACGCGCAGCGAATAATGGTTCGTAACGTTCGTTGGGCGCAACGATTTTCGCGCGACGTCGTTGACGGCCCGCCGCCGGCCCCGAAGGATTGCTTATCTATCTGACGCTGCTGGGCAAATCGGCGCCGTAGGTGACCCGGTCGGGTTGCTGCAGAGCCCGTGTGTCGTGGCCATCATTGGCGAGCTTAAAACCGAGTGTGAAGTGGCTCACTCATCCCGCCGTGAAGAACGCTTTATGTGGTCAAAGCGAAAGTTTTCCTCCATGCCCGAAGCGCTGGCCGCCGATCCTTCGACGTTCCAATCATCCGCCCCGCGCTGTCGTAGAAGTTAATCACGCCGTCGCCACGACGCTCGGCGCGGCCATGTCGATCGGGAGCGATTGGCCCTGAGCGGTCTTCGGGAGCATTCACGCGACTTGCCTATCGGCCTCAGTCACAGACCGCGCGACGGAAGCGTGGTATCATCCCTCCATTGCATGAATGACCCCCAACCGGAGGGTCACATGGCAAGCTACATCGGACGACGAAAATTCTTAGCCACGTTCGGCGGCGCGGCTGTTGCATGGCCGCTCGTAGCGCGCGCACAACACCCGATACCGGTGATCGCGTTCCTCAACACCGCGTCGCCTGATGGGTATACGGAGAATCTGCGTCTCATCGGCCAGAGTCCCCAGTTAGCCACAGGAGCCGATTTATGAAGCGTCGCGATGTCCTTCGACTCCTTGCCGGCGCGATGATGACAGTGCCTCGCGGTGCTTCGGCACAGACGCCTGCAAAGACCTATCGGCTAGCATCGCTTACGGCGGGCAGTCCGGTTCCAGTTAACAGCCCCAACGGTGCGATGCTTTTTTCAGCGCTGGCGAAGAACGGTTACACGCTTGCGCAAAACCTC